>JBIIVW010000055.1:0-17873 GCA_044339205.1 Rhodoferax sp.
TGCGCTTGCCTGATGCGCTGTTTACGCGGGTGGCCGCGACCATGCTGCGGATTGACCCGCAAGCGCGCTCCTCCATGTGGGAAGACCTGCAGGCCGGGCGCCGCACCGAGGTGGACTACCTCAACGGTGCGGTCGTCAAGCTGGCGCAGTCGCTGGGGCTCAATGCCCCGGCCAATGCGCGCATGGTGACCCTGATGCGCGCTGCCGAGGCGGGTACGCAGCCGGCGCTCAGCGGCACGGTCTTGTGGCAAGCGCTGACCCGCTGAAGAGGCCCCACCGCTGCCTGTGCACGCCAGGAATTCCTAAATGCGACAAACTCTTATTTGCATTGGGGCTTACCCCGTGCGGATTGTCCATTTTCAGAGGTCGTCTTCATGCTGTTGTCTCAACTCCCCAATGGGGCCCGCGCGAACGTCGTGGGGGTGACTGCGAGGGGACATGCCGGTGCAGGTGCTGCACCGCGGCCCCGGCGGGCGGGAGCCTTTTGTGGCGCAGACCGGCGATGCACTTTCTTATTAGGCTTCCATGGCTCCAGCCGTTTTATCCAAGCACTTAGGCGCCATGACAAAAACAGCGTTGGTGTCAACTCCAATTGGCGCGCGCTATTGAAAGAGGGGACGCCGGCTATCTCGGGTTGTACAGGTTCTCGATACCAACTTATCCTACAGGCGTGGTCGACTTACGAGCTTTCCGGGGTCTTGCCGCCCGCTTTCGATGTGTCTTGATTGGCACGGCCTTCACGGCAGCGGCCGGTGCCGATTTTGCTGCGCTTGAGGCAGCGCGCTCGAAATCGGCGGCGTCAACCTCGGCGATGGCGTCCTCTCGCGCTTCTGCCCACAGATCGCCAATGTGCTCGCGGGTCTGAGCGGATACCAAAGTAGCACGTTCGATGCCGCGCGCGATACGGCGAAACGTACGACGGAAAAATTGAGGGTCACTCGCCACCGCCGCACCAGCTGCAAAGCCTAGAAACGCTACGGCAGCTATACCTGTGGCACCCAGCGCAAACAGACCTGGGCGACCAATTTCTTTGTAGTTCATGTGGTTTTACTCCTCGCAGTATTGACTTTGGTGGATCGACGTGTCCGCGGCTTCGGCTTAAGACGTGGCAACGGAAGGAAAGGATCAGGCTGGGACTGGATTGATTCGATACGCAGACTGTCCAACAGCAACAACAGCGCAAGACCATGATGCAGGAGTGCAGTGCCCATGGGAGGCAGCCAGCGCAAGGCGGCTGCGGTCATCATGGCCGCATTTCCGGCTGTTGCTGCCAACTGTTGCAGGTGCAAACGCTGATGCACCGTTTGAGCGACTCGACGTGCTGCAATCAGGCTGGCCAGTGGGTCACCAAGCAGGACACCGTGCGAGCCAGCGTCGGCATCCATCGGGGTCAAGCTCACGCAACCGGGTGGTATCAAGTCACGCAGCACGGTGTGCACTATCAGGAGCGGCGAGCCGTCGCGCATAGCCTCGTCTAGCCAGTCGGAACGGCTGGTGGGGTTGTCATCTATTCGTTCTGGTCCTTGCCGTCCTCGTGCCTCGCCGATATTGTGTGGCCAGCCACACCCACCATCCGCCTCGACGAATACTGCGACGCGATCAAAGCCAAGTGTGGCGAGTTCGTCCACACGTGCGATCGCGTCGGGGCGCAATGCACTGGTCAGTACCGCTGTTGCCACAACCCTACCGGAAGACACCACCGCCAGTTCCCGGCGTAGTGTCTCCTTCACTGTGGGGGGCGGCAGATCACCAAGTGCCAGAGCCCAAACTTGCTGCAGACGATGCCGGCTCGCCAGATGAAGTTCGCGCTCCCCGAGCCGCAGCACGGCACCATGGCGAATCCATTGCCGGACCACTCGGTCCGAGAAGCTCGCCTTATCCAGAATTTCAAGCGGAGTGCCTGCCAAGGCGGCGAGCCATCCAAGAACTTGTTCGCTGTCGCCACCTGGTTCTGTGTGCACGGTTTCGATACGCCAACGCCCAGTAGTCAACACGCCAGTGTCTTGCAGAACCAGCGTACGCGCTGTGGCCAAGCGCTCGATAGTCAGAAGTCCAGCTGTCAATAGCCCCTGCCGGGCTAGCGCGTAAAGCGCTGCTTCGCGTGCCAGCGGCATTGCGAGATCCAGTCCCTGTTGGGGATCAGCCTGCAGCATAGCGGCTGCACGCGCGGAGTCAGCCGTTAGACCCAACACCAGTGCAGACGCGGTCAATGGCAGAGACAGTACCCGTTCGACTCCAGGTGTCATCGGTCCAATGGGGTCACGCGATTCAATGGCGTGCTGCACCTGCGCTCGCAGTTTCGCCAGGCGTGAAGACGCCGCGTCAGCCTCGGCGTACATTTCGAGCGTGCCGTCTTGCAGCCGTTCGCCCGCCCAGACATGGTCACCCGGATAGGCCGGATGCGGCTGGACTCGATGTGCTGCTGGCGCAAGCACAGCAGTTCCACTCAGTACACAGCCATCGACTGGCACCACATCGCCAGCGAGAAGCTGAACGCGGTCCCCCGCACGTAGAGCCTGCACAGGCCACTGCGTCCAAGTGTGTCCTTCCGCACTTTCCCGGAGTGCGGGGTAATGCGTCGCTTCAGTGGGCAGAAGTTCGTCAAGAAGACGGTCGGCCTCGCGCACTAGGCGCTTTGAAAGTAGTTCAGAGAGTTGCCTCAGAAGTACCGATGTTGAAACCACCATAGGCTGGCCGCTAAGTGCTAACGATACCAATGATGCAGTGTCCAGCAACACGCCAGGCAGGTCGTTTTTAAGACGCCCTGGCTGCGTCACTACCCGAGCAGCTACAACGCCGAGCGAGGCGCCAGAGCGCCAGTGCTGCGGCAATACAGGCACCACCAACGCAAGAGCTGCCGTGGCCCAAAAAGCGACTTGGCCGGTCGGCTGAGCCGTGCGCATTCGCTGACGGTGCAGCTTTTGGGCGGGGTTCCGCAGGCGCTTCAGCAAAGTATCTCGCGTCTCGGGGCGGCCATTGTGATGCACAACGATACAGCGCAAGCTTGTATTGACGCGCACCGATTGCACGCCAGGAGTCGCGGCAAGACGGGCAACCAGCCCATCCAGATCGGTGTGTCGTTCGGCACTCAGCCGCAGCCGATGTCGGGTCTCGTGCAGGATGTCAGAAGTACCCATCGTCAGCGCTCCTTCAGAAGTTCGCGCGCTACCAATGGCAAAACTGCAGTGATGGCGACTATCAAAGCATCAAGCGGTCCGAGTGGGCTTGTGCGCAAGGTCCGGCGTACTAAAGGCAGCAGCACGGTGCCTGCCTGCGCCGCCAGACTCCATCCGACAGCGTGATGGAGCATCGTGTTCGGCTGCAAGCCACCACGGCGAATCGGCCGACCTGACCGCATGGAGAGCGCGTAAAGCAATTGTGACGAGGTCAGCGTCATAAAAGCCAGTGTGCGGGCCTTCGGTCCAGCGCCATAGCGCGCCAATCCGTAGCCGAAGCTGGCAAGCGAGGCCAATGTCATTGTGCTTGCATCAGTTGTTACCGCGCCCCATTCTTCGCGCTCCAGCAGCCCTCCACGCAGTGAGACCGGTGGGCGCTCCATGATGCCCGGCTCTGCTGGCTCCATGCCGAGCGCAATAGCGGGCCAAATATCCGTAACAATGTTTGTCCACAGCAGCGCAAGAGGGTCAAAAGGCTCGGGTAGACCAGCCGCCACGGCGAATGTCGTAGCAGCCAATTCACTGAGGTTCGTGGCAACCAGGTAACGTACCGACTTCTTGATGTTGATAAAGGCAGTTCGTCCTTGCTCGATGGCCTGCAACATGGCTGCTGGGTGGTCGTCGCGGAGTACGAGATCGGACATGGCGTGTGCGAAATCGGTCCCAGTGACGCCCATGGCCACGCCAACGTCAGCGGCTTTCAGTGCCGGTCCATCGTTGATACCGTCACCAGTCATGGCGACCACATGACCTCGCTGTTGTAGCGCTCGGACGATCTCAAGCTTCATGTTGGGGCTGGTGCGGGCAAAGCCGCTGGCATGCTCCGCTGCGTCGGAGATCAGCACCGCCGATTCGGGCAGTTGCGCGGCATCAAGCATCGGTTGGTCATGATTCAGGCCAATACGCAAAGCCACAGCCTGGGCTGTGCCGAGTTGGTCGCCAGTGATGATCAATGGTCGGATTCCAGCAGCCCGGAGTCGCTTCACCATCTGTGGCAAGTCGGGGCGCAGCGGGTCAGCCAAGCCAACAAGTCCCAGCCAGTGCAGCCCGGCGGTCTCCCCGAAGCTACGATCCGGTTGCCGACGCCAAGCCAGTGCCAGCACGCGATCGCCTCGCTCGGCCATGGTGTCGTTAAGCTGCAGCAGTCTGCGTCGGTCCGCCGGCTGGAGCGGCTGCGTCCGCTGCCCGTCGTACCAAGTCTCGCAGCGCGCCAGCACCTCGTCTGGTCTGCCTTTTACTGCGGCAAACAGCCCCGACTCGCCCGACCCGTGCAACGTCACCATGTAGGGGTGGTGCTCCGAGCGATGACGCACTTCAATCAACGGGTGGGCTTGGCGCAGCCGGGGAACATCCGCTCCCAGTTCTTTAGCGAATTCGAGCAGCGCGATTTCTGTCGATGATCCTTGCCACGGTCCTGCCGGATCATCGTTCGCATGCTCGACGCTATTGCACAGAACTGCCACGCTCAGCCAGGCGTCGACCAGTTTTGGCTGGGACTTTTGGCTCTCAAGTATGAGCATTTCGTCACCGACTGTGAGCGATGCAACGCTCATCTGGTTCTGCGTCAGGGTGCCAGTCTTGTCAAAGCAGATAGTATCGACCGCACCGAGATTCTCGATGGCGTCGAGCCGCCTGGCGAACACTTGGCGTTGCTGCAGCGATCGGACCCCGGCAGCGAGCAGACTGGTAGCCACAGTCGGCAGACCTTCGGGAATCGCTGCAACGCCCAGTGATACGGCGGTGCGCAGCAATGGCAGCATCGGCCGACCTCGCAGCGCGCCGAGCGCGAATACACCGACACACAGCAATGTTGCACCAACCGCAAGGCGTTTTCCGAGAGAGTCAAGCTCCTGCTGAAGCTGCGTGCGTGGCGCATCAGCACCTTGGGCGAGTTGTCGGATACATCCGAGCGCTGCTCGTTGACCTGTTGCAACAACGATGGCGAGGCCGGTGCCGCCCGAGACCACGGTGCCCATGAAAACCATGTTGTGGCGCTCGCCAAGCGGGGTGTCTAGAGGCAATGAGGCGATAGGTTCTTTGCGAACTGGAAGGCTCTCACCAGTGAGCGCTGCCTCGTTAGTGGCCAGGCGATGCGCTTCAACGACCCGCGCATCGGCTGCTACCGGCTCGCCCGGCTTCAGCACCAGAATATCGCCCACAACGACCATGCGGGAGTCAATCATGACCATAGCGCTTTCGCGCAACACCATGGTCTGTCGCGGTGCGAGTTTGCGCAGACTGGAGACGGTTTCCTCCGCCCGCCGTTCAGTGATGAAGCCCAGCGTTGCGTTTGCGGCCAATATCGTACCGATGGCACCGGCGTCGGCCCAGGCCCGGGTCCCGAGTGCAAGAGCTGCCGAGCCACCCAGCAATGCAACCGGGACCGATTTGAACTGTCCCAGCAGAATTTCCGACATGCCGCGTCCGGTGATGTCACGAATCTCGTTTGGTCCGTCTTGGACCAGACGAGCCTGCGCTTCGACAGACGACAGTCCGCTTTGGATATCAACTGGCCGGCCGGTAGCTCGGTTCAACAGTATGCGGTGGATCGGTACGTTGTGGGCGGAGTCTCCCCCGTCAGCAGCGTTAACTGCGGTGCTGGCGGCAGTTGCAGAGCGGCTCCTGGGAGCTTGTACGCCAGAATCCCTGAGCGTTCGCGATATTGATGGTGCTAAAGGCATCGGCGCCTTGTCTACCGAATGGGCTTGCACGATGTCAGACACCCATTTCGTCCAGAATGTCTCGTCGCGTGTGGGCTTGAGCCTCACCCGAACTGACCCTGTTTCGAGTCGAATGTCGAGTCCCATAGCTACTGCTGATTTCAGATGACTTGCCAGCGATGCGTTGCGCAACAAGCCACGCACGCGCAGTGTGATCCAGTCCCTTGAGCGGAACGTAACAATCGCATGTTGAGTAGCAATGGACATCTAAATTAAAGAAAATCTAGCTATTTACGGGACATATTTCTGATATTTCAGTAGCTCCAAGTCGCCACAACGCGTTATCCTGATCAATTAAAGGCTTCAGAACCCATATGTGAATTTTCATCATCAAGGCCAACGCATCATTGATACTAGTCAAAAGGTTGCACCAAGACATGTCAACACCAGAGACCTTGGCTGTCCATCTCGACTCGCAGGCGGTGCTGGCCCACCCTGGTGATACCGCAGGTGCGGTCCGGTCGAGAATCCGCGAGTTTCAACACACTTCCTGGGATTTGGTGTGCGTGATTGACTTCGATGGACGTTTACTCGGCACTGTGACCGCGGCAGAGTTGTTGTCATTGCCGGACGAGGTCGATCTCAGCACGGCTGCGACGCGACGCAGCGAGCCCCGTGTGCTGACTGGTACCGACCAGGAAATGATGGCCTCTTTTGCGCTGCATCATGGCGTGTCTGCCGTCCCGGTCGTTGACTCGGATGATCGGCTGATCGGGGTGGTAGGCCCTGCAAAACTGATGGCTATCTTGCGCCGAGAACACGTGGAAGACCTACACCTCCTTGCAGGCATCACGCGCGAGTCTAGCCAGGCAAGGGAGGCGATTGAAGAGCCTCCAACGCGCCGTGCGCGCCACCGACTGCCATGGCTTGTCGTGGGGCTCGCTGGCAGCATGGTTGCAACCTTCGTTGTCGCCCGCTTCGAGGCGGAACTGGCCGCGAAGCCGGCGCTGGCGTTCTTCGTACCGGGGCTGGTTTACCTGGCTGACGCCATCGGGACACAGAGCGAGGCTGTCGCAGTTCGCGGCCTGTCGCTAAGCCATCTCGGCTTGAGAAGGCTCATCGGAAGGGAGCTGCGAACTGGACTCCTTGTAGGGCTGGTGCTCGCGCTGCTGGCATTTCCGATGGTGTGGCTGGTATTTGGCGAACTGCGGCTGGCCGTGGCCGTTGCGCTCGCGCTGGCTGGGGCCAGCGCATTGGCCTCAGTCCTTGGGCTGTTGTTACCTTGGCTGCTTGCCCGCGTTGGCTCCGATCCGGCTTACGGTAGCGGCCCTTTGGCAACGATTGTCCAGGATGTGCTGAGCCTTCTGATCTATTTTGCTTGCGTGTCGGCGATTGTGCTCTAAGACGATCTCGTGATGGGGCAGGATGGTGGTCCAGAAATCTGTATTTTCCATGGCATTCAGGACGCCTGGAAAGTCACTGCAACTCTGACGCCTCCCGCCATGCCCGAGTTCAGCCGCCGATGCGCCATCAGCTGGATCTGAGTGCCCATGCGAATTGTCAATGTCGACCCCGGCAAAAAGTTGTACCGTCAAGCGACACTGAATTTTCAGATTCAGTCTTTTCAAGTTTCAAAGAACCATGGACAAGACCACTGACACCCAAGAAAGGACCAAGATTTCTGTCAGGAATCTTAATTTCTATTATGGCGATTTGCACGCGCTGAAAAATATATGTGTGGACATCCCACAAAACAAAGTCACTGCAATTATTGGTCCGTCGGGTTGTGGGAAGTCGACTTTGCTGCGGGTATTCAACCGCATATTCGACCTTTACGACGGGCAGCGAGCAGAAGGCGAAGTTCTTATGGATGGCGAGAACATCCTGCTCAGGACCAAAGACCTTGCACTTTTGCGCGCCAAGGTTGGCATGCTTTTTCAAAAACCAACTCCTTTTCCGACGTCGATCTTTGACAACGTCGCGTTTGGCGTCAATTTATTTGAACCACTCCGTGGTCCGGAACTTGCAGTTCGTGTCGAATGGGCCTTGCGCAAGGCGGCCTTGTGGAACGAGGTGAAAGATATCCTCGGTCAAAATGGATCCAGCTTGTCAGGCGGACAGCAGCAACGCTTGTGCATTGCACGCAGTATTGCCATCAAGCCAGAGGTCTTGTTGCTTGATGAGCCCTGCTCAGCTTTGGACCCCGTTGCTACCGCTCAAATCGAACAGCTGATGAATGAGCTCGTCCTGGAACACACCATCGTGATCGTTACCCACAACATGCAGCAGGCATCGCGGGTCAGTAACTACACGGCCTACATGTATTTGGGTCAGCTACTGGAATTTGGCCCCACCGCAAAAATTTTTACCAAACCGGATCGCAAGGAGACTGAGGACTACATCACCGGTCGGTTTGGTTAATCCGTCAACATCGTATGGACCCAGAGTTGAGACACTCATAGTGCATACCAACGCACCGCCTTTGCCTTGGGGGAGTACTGTTCATGGAGCCGCTCACTGGCAACATGGTGGCCCTGAAACTCGCCGCTGAGGCAGTTATGCAGCCTGCGCTCAGCGGTGAGGCCTTGCGGCGGGCGCTGACTGCGTGAGTTGCTGTTTGGATTCTGCTGGTGCAGCCGGAGTAGCGCCTGAACAGGGTTGAATGCAATTTGAATGGCTTGTCTAACGCTTCGGGCTGGCTTCATCAGCCCGAAGCCTGGCCTCAAGCAGCCGTATCTTTGTCTGTCCTCGGAACATGCGCCGGGTAAGGCGTGGACACCAACACATAGAGACCCACTGCAAAGAAAATCAGGATCATGGCCATGCCGGCGCGCGCACTGCCGGTCCAGCTGGTTACTATCGCCACGCTGAGCGGCGCCATAAAACTCGTGGCACGGCCAGCCAACGCATAGATCCCGAAATAGCGCCCTGATTCATCTGCAGCAACGCTCCTTGCCATGTAGGCCCTGGAAGAAGCCTGAACCGGACCAAAAACAAGCCCGATCAGCAGGCCGAACGCGACATAAGCCTTCTCCGCGCCGGTGGCGAACAGTCCGCCCGTGTCGCCCGTGCCAAAGGTCAACAGTCCAAACAGCGTATAGCCCGGTCCGGTGGAAACGATACCAACGGTTGCAATCAGCAACGCAATGATTGAACCCATCACAACCCATTTAGAGCCACGGCGGGTGTCGAGCCTGCCGCCCCACAGTGAGCCGCCGAAGGCTGTGATGTTGAGGATGATCCCGTAGATGCCCAGTTCAATGATGGACCAGCCGAACATGCCGGCGGCAAACCCGCCGCCCAGGGCCAGCAGGGCGCCAATGCCGTCCTGGTACATCATTCGGGCGATGAGAAAGCGCAACAATCCGGCCCGGTGGCGCAATTCGGTGATGGTCCGGCGCATATCCGAGAGCCCGAGCCTGACCGCTTCGCCCATTGGACGGCGCGTGCCCTGATCGGGCGTGAACAGGAACATCGGCAGTATGAAAATCAGGTACCAGAGTGCCGAGAGGGGCCCGGTCACCCGGGCATCTTCGCCTTGGGCCTGCGACAGACCAAAGAGCGGTTCGATGCCGATGAGGGTCTTGCCCGTGGTGGCGCTGCCGGCCAGCAGCGTCAAGACCATGATGAGCACGACCATGCCGCCCAGATACCCAAGCCCGAAGGCTGTGTTGGAGACCTCTCCAATTTTCTCGTTCTTGACGAGACGCGGCAGCATGGAGTCGTTGAAGACGATCGAAAATTCTGCAGCCACCGCAGCAACGGTATAGGCCAGCAAAATCCAGAAAACACTGGAGCCAGGGGCTGCGTTCCAGAGATAAAGAAGACCGAAGATGTTCAGCATGGCAAAGACGGCGATCCAGGACTTTCGTGGCCCGCTCTGGTCGGCAATAGACCCCAGAATGGGCGCCAGCACGGCCATCACAACGCCACCAATGGCAATGGCATAGCCCCACGCGGCCTGCCCGGCCACCGGGTCGGGGTTGCCGTTGGCATCGAGCACCATGCGTGAGATGAAGTAGGGGCCGAAGATGAAGGTGGTCACCACCGTAAAAAAGGGCTGCGCAGCCCAGTCAAACATCATCCAGCTCCAGATCCCCTTGCGGTCGGTCGGCTGCGACGGTTCAGTGCTTTGGTGTGTGTCCATGGGTCTCCTTTTTCGCCTTATCGGAACAGGTTGGGCAGGCCGGTTGCCAAGGGCGGAACCAGTGCAATCAGCAGAGTGCCTGCAAAAATGGCGCCCATGGCTGGCAGTACTGAACGGGCCACGGTAGCAATCGACTTCTTGAACATGGCTGAGGCAAAGTAAATGTTCATGCCCGCGGGCGGGCAAAGAAATCCCACTTCCATGGCGGCCAGGAAGATGATGCCAAAATGGACCGGGTCGATGCCATACGCCACTGCCAGCGGCAAAAGCAGCGGCACCAGCACCACAAGGGCCGCGTAAATTTCCATCAGCGCCGCCGCAAAGAACAGAAAGATGCACAGCACAATGAGAAACACATAGCGGTTGGGAATGACGGTTTGAACCCACTCAACAGCCTGGTCTGGAATGCCGGCATCAATCATGAAGTTGGTAAGTGCCAGCGCCATGCCCAATATCAACATCACGCCCCCAATGATCTGGGCGCAGTCGCTGAAGGTACGGGCCAGCGTTTTCAGGCCCAGTTCACGGTGCACCAAGGCCTGGGTAAAAAGAGCGTAGGCAGCAGTCAGTGCCGCACTCTCCATGGGCGTTGCAAGCCCGCTGAGCAGACTGCCCAGTGCAACCAACGGCGTTGCCAGTTCCCACTTGGCGGCCCAGGCCGCAGCCAGTGCACCGTGAAAATCCGGCGCCGCGGCGGGCGGTGCATTTGGCTCGCGGCGCAAGAAGCCGCCCAGCAACAGCAGACACAGCACCATCAGTATCGCGGGCACCAGGCCGGCGAGAAACATGTCGGTGATGGGCACCCGGGCGATCACCGCATACAAAATCAGGGGTACCGAGGGGGCCAGCAGCACGCCCAGTGCACTGGCGCTTGTAACCAGGCCAATGCCGCGCTGCTCAGGGTAACCGGCCTTCATCAACAGCGGCAGTAGCAGGCCGCCGAGTGCCAGGATGGTGACGCCACTGCCGCCCGTAAAGGCAGTGAACGCCGAACATAGAACGGCCGCTGCAATCACACTGCCGCGCACGCCGCCGCCGAGTACCGCTACAAAGAGCACGCTCAAGCGCCGGACTGCGCCGCTGCGCGCGAGAATCAAACCCGCCAGCGTATACAGCGGCAAGGACGGCAACGAGGCATTCACGGTTATTTGGTAGTGGCTCAGCGAGACAGATGCCAGCGGCAGTGCATCACCGGCAAACAGCAACAGGGACAAGCCACCCAGGACGGCAAACACAGGCGCACCGGCCACCAGCATGACCGCAAGCACGGCGAAACCCGGAGCCAGAGCCGTGGGCGTTCCATCAAAGTGTGCGCCAGACACCCATCCCGCAACCGGCAGTATCAAGGCCAGCGGCCAACGCCAAAACGCATGGGTACTGCAGCGTGATCCCAACCTGAAGCCCAGCAGCATGAAGCCCAGTGGCATGCTGGCTTGTACCCACCAGATGGGGACACCATAAGCCAGCGCCTGGGGTGCTGCCATTTCGGTGGCGACAAAGCGCCAGCTCGCCAGCGCAAGCACGCCGGCCAGTATGCTGCTGGCACCTTGCACAAGGCTTTTGACCAGGGCTTGTGTGCGTTCAGTGCCCAACTGCCCGAGGCTCGAACCCAGCGACGTCAAGTGCCCGTAACGCTCTGCGGCCACGGCGCCAAACATGGTCATGACGAGGCCCAGGTGCTGCACCAGGACTGATGCGTTGTCCACCCCCAGCCCGGTGCTTGCGCGAAGCACAATCTCCAGCATGGGGACGAGCACCATCAGTGCCAGCGCCACGCCTGACAGCGCCTCGTCCACACGTCCCCAGCTTGCAAGTCTCATCAGCGCTTCCCGGCCCGGTAAGCGCGCAGGTGCGTAAAGACCTCATCAAAGGTGTCGGCAGGCACCATGGCGCCACGTATGCGCGGGTAAAGTTGCTCTGCGAGCATGTTCCATTCGCGCATCTGCGCCTCGTTGGGGCGGTTCACGCTCAAACCGCGCTTTTGCATGGCGCTGACGGCCTCATCGACTTCCTTGCGGGCCTGTGTGCGCATGGCAACGCCAGCTTTTTCCCCTGCTTTGCGCAAGGCATCCTGGGCGGCGGGTGTCATGGTGTCCCATGCTTTTTGGGTGACGACCAGCGCACCTACGATTGGCGCCCAGTTGATGTCCAACATGTGTTTTGCGGTGCCAAAAACCTGACTGGCCAAGGCGAAGTAGGGCGTGGATGGCAATACGTCAATCATGCCGGTCTGAATGGCTGCCAGTGCATCGCCCGTTTCCAGAGCGACAGGGGTATAGCCCAAGCTCTTCATAATGGTCTGTTGCTCTGGTTCACCACCCCAGGCGAAGAACTTGCGATTCTTGAAATCGCCGGGGCTGAAAGCCGCCTCTTTGCTGAAGAAGCGTACCCAGCCGGCATCGCCCCAGCCGATAACCACGAAACCTTTGTCCAGAAAACGCTTTTCCATACCGATGCGCATTTTTTCCCGCACGTAGTCAATTTCTTCCCAGTTTTTAAACAGCAAAGGAAGGTTCTGCAGCGCAGCGATGCTGGGCTCGATGTCGCGCAGGCCAACGACGGACATCAGCGCGCCCTGCAACTGGCCGATGCGCATGCGGCGCACCATCTCGGCCTCGCCGCCCTGACTGCCGTCAGTGAATACCGTGAAGCGTGCGCCTGCGCCTTGTGCTGTGCGCCACGCCTCACCCAACTCCAGCAGCGACTGGTGATAAAGCGAGTTTTTGGGCACCACGCTGGCAATGCGCAAGGGCGCTACCTGGGCCAGGGCAGAAACGGGCAACAAAAGAGTGGCCAGCATGGCGAGAACAAGGCGGCGTGGGGTGGGCATGGTCAGAACCGATCGTCGAGCGTGTTGAGTAGCCACTGCGCGCGTTCGCGCATGACTTCGTTGGATAAGTTGCGATGGGTTTGTGCCACTTGCAGCGCCTGCTGCAGCAGCGCTTCAAAGCGTGGACGGTCGCCAGCGGGGAGAGCCAGGGCTTCTGCCTGCGCCACCAAAACGCCAGCGCTCCGGCCTTCGCTAATGCGGGCGGATCGGGCAAAGTAGGCGGACGCTTTCTCAATGCTGCCGCCGGGGCGCGAGGCTTCCAGCGTGCCAAGCAAGGAGGCCAGGCCACCGTCGTCGTGTGTTGGCGCCAATGCATCTGCAGCTTGTACCAGCCTGAGCACCAGGGGCAGATCAGCCACGCGCTCGGGTTGATCCTTGCTCAGCGAGATCGAGGCGGCCCATGCAGCAGCAGTCCAATAGGCCAAATCCACTTGCTCGGTGCGAAGCGGCACCGCACGGTTGCTGGCCAAAGCAGTCAACAAATCAGGTTGTTGCAAGGTCAGGGCTCGCAGGCCATGCTGTTTGGCTCGATCGTACAGGCGCGCAGCGCGCTGGCGTTGTTGCTGGGCGGCCCGGACATCCGTTGTTTCGAGCTTCTCCGCTTCGAACGCCACAAAGGCATAGGCGTACTGTGTGAATCCGCTGCTGACCGACGTGGCCAAGGCTGTGTGCGCGGGTGTTTTTTCGAGTATTGACTCTGATAATTTCAGATAGAAAGCGCTGGCCTCGCGCGCCAGTTGCAGGTCTTCTTCATTCGACTGGGATTGACTTGCAAGGGCGTCGGCCATCGCTTGCGTGACAAGACTTTGGGTGGAGCAGGCTGCCAGCAGCAGACACAAACCAAGCGCAAAAATGGTCGAAAAGTACACAGGCATTTGATAAGTATGGCACGCCTGAAGCCCGAAATAAAGGCGTACCAGAACCTGTTGTTAGTCACACAAATCGCAAGCTGACCAATAGAAAATTTGCGTAAATAGCCTTATGTGTCATGAAGTGGAAACACTGGCTGGGTAGGCAAAAAGCATCATATTTATTTGATGCGTTACACCTCGGAGAGTGAAAGTGCGGACAGTCACAGCGCGGAAATATTGGCGTGAGATTCTCTCGCCATGCGAACAACTGATTTAGATCCGAACCGGCGTGACTTTTGTATTCCCGTCCGCGCGACATCGGCTTGGGGCTGACCCATGCAGCAGGTTCGCTCGATTTTCTTGTCCGACATTCACCTGGGCACCAAGGCGTGTCAAGCGCACCATCTGCTTGATTTTCTGAAAGAGTATTCATCCGAGCACGTGTTTCTTCTGGGTGACATTGTTGACTTGTGGGCCATGAGGCGCGGCGGCGTGTACTGGTCCGAGGCTCAGAACACGTTTGTGCAGAAGATGCTGCGCAGGGCTCGGCATGGCGAAAAAGTCATTTTTATTCCTGGCAACCATGACGAAGCGTTGCGCGAATATGTTGGCACCTTGTTTGGCAATATTTTGGTGAACCACGACTACGTGCATAGTGCCGCTGATGGCCGGCGCTACTTGTTATTGCATGGCGATGAGTTCGATCAAGTCACGCGCCACCATCGATGGATCGCCGTTTTGGGTGACAAGGCCTATGACCTGCTGGTCAGGCTCAACGCTTATCTCTCATGGTTGCGCCGCACGCTCAAACGCCCAGGCTATTGGTCTTTGGCGGGCTATGCCAAGCGCAAGGTCAAGACGGCCGTCAGCCTGATCTTCAACTTTGAAGATGCAGTGATTCGCCATGCCCGCGAGAAAGGCCTGGACGGCGCCATTTGTGGCCACATTCACTGGCCCATGATCAAGGAGGTTGATGGCATGCACTACCTCAATTGCGGCGACTGGGTGGATAGCTGCACGGCCATCGTCGAGCATCTGGATGGTCGCATGGAGCTTGTTCTGTGGAACGGAACTCCTAAGACAAATCTTGTGCAACCTGTGACCACTTGAGAAACAAGCCATGGAAAGTCCTTACAAGGGTAAAACCGGCATTCGTCGACTGTTCAACGCATTCAATTACTCCTGTGCGGGGTTGCAAGAGGCTTTTCGCAACGAAGACGCCTTTCGGCAAGAGGTGCTGTTGGCCGTTGTGCTGGTGCCGCTGGCCTTTTGGCTGGAGCCCGGCATGCTGGGCCGTGCGCTGATGATTGCGTGTGTGATGCTGCTGCTCATTGTCGAATTGCTCAACTCGGCGATTGAAGCTACGGTTGACCGCATCTCACTTGATGACCATCGGCTTGCCAAACGCGCAAAAGACATTGGCAGTGCAGCCGTCTTGCTGAGTTTGCTCAATCTGGCGCTGGTGTGGGCGCTGGTGCTGTATCACTAACCAGATTGCGCACACCATCATGAAAATTCTCTTTATTTCCGATGTTTATTTTCCGCGCGTGAATGGCGTCTCCACCTCGATTGAAACCTTTCGTGCCAACCTGCACGCACTTGGCAACGCCGTCCATCTGATAGCGCCAGACTACTTGAAATCAAGCGCAGACGAGACTGGTATCCGACGCGTGCCCTCCCGGCGCGTGCCCTTGGACCCTGAAGACCGTTTCATGAGCTACCGCTGGGTCATGGGTCATGTTGATCTGTTTCGCGAAGAAAAATACGACATCATCCATGTCCAGACACCGTTTGTGGCGCACTACCTGGGCACCAATTTGTCGCGACTGCTGCGCATTCCCTGCGTGGAGACGTACCACACATTTTTTGAAGAATACCTCTTCCACTACATTCCGCTGGTACCCAGAGCGCTGTTGCGCTTTGCTGCAAAACGGTTCTCGCGGCATCAGGGCAACAGCCTGGACGGGATGGTTGTGCCCTCGCGCCCCATGTTGCAGGTGCTCCAGAAATACGGCATCACAACGCCCACTGAAGTCATTGCAACCGGCATTGCACCAGAAAGCTTTGTGCCTGGAGATCGGGCCTCGTTCAGGCAAAAATACGGCATCGCGCAAGACCGCCCCATGGTGCTTTTTGTGGGTCGTATTGCGCACGAAAAGAACATCAATTTTTTGCTGACTGTTGTCGACCGCGTGCGCCAGGATATTGCCGATGTCCTGTTCGTCATTGCTGGCGAAGGGCCGGCACGCGAAAGCCTGATGCGCGAGGTTAAGGTGCTCGGGCTGGACGCCAACGTCATGTTCATAGGCTACCTGGATCGCGCGTCAGAGCTGAACAGCTGCTACTGCAGCGCGGACATTTTTATCTTTGCGTCGCGGACCGAAACGCAGGGCCTGGTTTTGCTTGAAGCCATGGCCCAGGGCGTGCCTGTGGTTTCCACGGCCGAGCTGGGCACGCGCGATGTCTTGCAGGAGGGTCAAGGCGTGTGGATTGCCCAGGAAGAAAGGGAAGATTTTTCCGGGAAAGTCGTCCGCCTGATGGGAGACGCACAGGCGCGAAAAGACCTTGGTGTTTTGGGGCGGACCTATGCACACGAATGGTCTGCCAGCCGTCAGGCGCAACATCTGCTCGACTTATACCGCACGGTATTGGCGCGTCACAAATCGGGCTCTCACTGAGCGTTACCTTGTGCCGTCGGCGCATTGCGTTGGGCCTGGCTTTGTTGCTGTCTTGGGGTGGTCAAGCCCATGCGTCGTCCACATGCGCCTCAAGCCTCCACGCGTTACGCCTGTTGCTGGGTGATCCGGACTTTCCCTTGGTGTGGGAAGAAACCACCATGGACGATGGCAAGCCCCTGCGGCTGTCAATCCTTGAGAAAGATGGGTCACTCTGGCTGGAGTTCATGAAAGCCCGTGAAGGCCTGTGGGCGCAAAGCGCTGGCGTCATTTGCCGCTCGGGCGAGGGTTTTGAAACCCGTTTTGGCCCGGAACAGATTCGACTCGGCCCGGCCGCCAATTGGGTGTCGCGCCTGGCCTTGGCGCAGGGCGGGAAATTCACGCTGACTCGACTTGGCTCCGACAAACTGCGCATTGCGGGCGGTGGGTGGAGTGGTACTTTTTTGCCCGGCGCGAAATAGACACAATTGGTGGTCGGGGTGTGCATGGGCACCTAAATGCGATAAACTCTCATTTGCATTGGGACTCGCCCCGTGCGGGTTATCCATTTCCAGAGGTCGTCTTCATGCTGTTGTCTCAACTCCCTAATGGGGCCCGCGCGCACGTCGTGGGGGTGATTGCAGGGGCGGCCGAGGTGGGCGTGGCCACGCTGCGCCGGCTGGGCGAGTTGGGCTTTATCGGGGGTGAGCCGGTGCAGGTGCTGCGCCGTGGCCCCGGCGGGCGCGAGCCTTTGGCGGTGCAGGTCGGCCAGACCCTGTTTGCCCTGCGCCTGCTGGAGGCCCAGTGCATTGAGGTGCAGGCCGACGATACGCTTGTATATTAAGCTTTTATGGCTCCAGCCGGCGTATCTCATACCTTAAACGCTATTATAAAAATAGCGTTGGTTGGCAATCCCAATTGCGGCAAGACCGCCTTGTTCAACCTGTTGACCGGTGCGCGCCAGAAGGTGGCCAACTATGCTGGCGTGACCGTGGAGCGCAAGGTGGGCGTGGCGCACTTGCGCAATGGCCACAGCGTCTCGGTGGTTGATCTGCCGGGCACTTACAGCCTCATACCCGCCACCCCGGACGAGCAGGTCACGCTGGATGTGATCGAGGGCCGGCGCGCGGGCGAAGACGCCCCGCAAGTGCTGGTGGCGGTGGTCGATGCCACCAACCTGCGCATGAACCTGCGCCTGGTGCTCGAACTCAAGCGCCTGGGCAAGCCCATGCTGGTGGCCGTGAACATGGCCGATGTGGCCCGTGCTCAAGGTTTGACGCTTGACACGGTGCGCCTGGCGCTGGAGCTGGGTTGCCCGGTGGTGGAAACCGTGGCCGTGAAACACGATGGCCATGCGGCGCTACTGGCGCAACTGGAGCAGCCCCTGGCGGTGCCTCTGACCACGCAGCCTGCGGGGGCTGCGTTGCCGCCCGCCAGCTCTGCGGATTTGCAGCGTGAGGTGCGGCGTATTCTGGCGCTGGTGGCTCCCAACGCCTCGCGTGCGAACCGTTTTCAGTACCGCCTGGACGCCGTGGCGATGCACCCGGTGTGGGGG
>JBIIVW010000056.1:0-17769 GCA_044339205.1 Rhodoferax sp.
CCTCATCGTGCCCGGAATTGTCCACGCGCAAGCCCCCGAGCTGACCGACGGTGAAGTCCGAAAAATCGACAAGGACGCGGGCAAGCTCACCCTCAAACATGGCGCCATCAAGCACCTGGACATGCCGGGCATGACCATGGTGTTTCAGGTGAACGACAAGGCCTTGCTGGACAAGGTGAAGGTGGGGGAGAAAATCCGCTTCCAGGTGGCATCCGAGCAAGGGCGCTTTGTGGTTACAGATATTCAGGCGGCGCAGTAACGCCAATGACAAGAGCGCGGCAGATTCGGAGTACGGCAGACTCCCATTGCTGGGCTTGCTCAGGCGCCGCCGGGTAGACCAAATATATGAGAATATGGCCTCTAGCCGGCGTATTTAAATCGGGAGTAGCTATTAATTATGTAGCGTGCATGCAGTGTCTCCTGCAATAACTCCGTGAGGTTGCTTAGTCGACGGTCTGGCCTGCAAAGACTGTGCGTTTTCCATGACGTTCAGTGCCCCAGAATTTTTGATAGAAAGTCTTTGCTGCGTTCGCTTTGCGGGTTGTTGAAGAAGTCGTGCGGATTGTTTTGCTCGACGATCTGGCCCTGGTCCATGAAGATGACGCGGTCGGCCACGGCCTTGGCAAAGCCCATCTCATGGGTTACACAAATCATGGTGATGCCCTGTTCGGCCATTTCCACCATCACGTCCAGCACCTCTTTGATCATTTCGGGGTCCAGCGCCGAGGTGGGCTCGTCAAACAGCATGATTTTGGGCGTGAGGCACAGTGCGCGTGCAATTGCCACCCGTTGTTGCTGGCCACCCGAGAGCTGCAAGGGGTACTTGGCCGCCTGCTCGGCAATGCGCACCCGTTTGAGCTGGATCATGGCCTTTTCTTCGGCTTCTTTTTTGGGCATCCGGCCCACCCACATGGGCGAGAGCGTCAGGTTTTCCAGCACGGTGAGGTGGGGGAACAGGTTGAACTGCTGAAACACCATGCCCACCTTTTTGCGGACGTCGTCAATGGCTTTGACATCGTCGGTCAGTTCCACACCGTCTACGGTCAAATGCCCTTCCTGGTGCTCTTCCAGCCGGTTGATGCAGCGAATGAGTGTGGACTTGCCTGAGCCCGAAGGCCCGCAGACCACGATGCGCTCGCCCTGGGTCACGGTGAGGTCTATGTCGCGCAACACATGGAAGTTATTGCCGTACCACTTGTTGACTTTGTCGAAGGTGATGATGGGTTGATTCATGGTGAGAGATGGCGATGAAAATGGGAACGTCAGCAGGCGCAACAAGCGGGCTAGCGCTGCTTGCCGCGGTTGACCTGTTTTTCGACCCAGATACTGTAGCGGGACATCGAAAAACAGAAGATGAAATAAATTAGCGCAATGAACAGGTAGCCCTCGATCTTGAAGGGCCGCCAGTTGGAGTCGGAGTTCAAGGCCAGTGACAAGGCGCCTGTCAACTCATACAGGCTCACAATGGTCACCAGCGAGGTGTCCTTGAATGTGGAGATGAAGTTGTTCATGATGCTGGGCACCACCATGGCCAGGGCTTGGGGCAGGACAATCTTGCCCTGGGTCTGCCAGTAAGACAGGCCCAGCGTGGCCGCTGCCTCGATTTGCCCTTTGGGAATCGCCTGCAAGCCGCCCCGAATGACCTCCGCCATGTAGGCTGCCGCAAACAGAGTGATGCCTACGAGCACCCGAATCAGCACGTCAATGGTGAAGCCTTGCGGCATGAACAAGGGGAACATGAATGAGGCCATGAAGAGCACCGAGATCAGCGGCACGCCCCGAATCAGCTCGACGTAAATAGTACAAAACGTGCGAATGGCGGGCAAGGAGGAGCGTCGGCCCAAAGCCACCACCAGGGCAATGGGAAACGCCATGACCATGGAGAGCGAGGCCAGGAGAATTGTCAGTGGCAGGCCACCCCAACGGTCGGTTTCGACCTTGCTCAGCCCCAGCACATTGCCATACATCAAGGCAAAGAACAGCGACAGCACCACCGCCCAGAGCAGCACCAGCCAGGTGCGCCAAAAGACGCGCGCGCAACTCGCTCCCACCAGGCCCAGCATCAACGTGGTCGCCACCAGGGGGCGCCATTGCTCCTCATAGGGGTAGCGTCCGAAAAGAATGATTCGGTACTTTTCGGCGATCACGCCCCAGCAGGCGCCCACGCCATCGACCCGGCAGGCCTCATAGTCGGGTCGCCAGGCGGCCCTGAAAATGGCCCAATCCAGAAACTGGTGCGCCAGGTACAAGAGCGCGCCCCCGATCATGATGGTCATCAAGGCGGTGCCTTTGTCGCCAAACAGATTCAGCCGCATCCAGGCCAACAGGCCTTCGGTCAGCCGGGGCGCCGGGCGGGCGGCAATGGGTGGGGTAATTTTTGCAGTCATGGTGGCAGGCGGTGTGAATCAGCGTTCCTGAATCGCAGAACGGGCGTTGTACCAGTTCATCAACAGCGAAGTGGTCAACGAGGTCGTCAGGTAAACCAGCATCACGATGGCAATGCACTCCACAGCCCGACCGGTCTGGTTCAGGGCAGTATTGGCAATGGACACCACATCCGGGTAGCCAATGGCAACGGCCAGTGACGAGTTTTTGGTGAGGTTCAAAAACTGGTTGGTCATGGGTGGAATGATCACGCGCAACGCCTGGGGCAGGGTCACCAATCGCATGGACTGGCTCGGGTTCAGGCCCAGCGCCGCTGCCGCCTCAATTTGACCGCGCGCTACTGACTGGATGCCGGAGCGCACCACTTCCGCCACAAATGCGGCGGTGTAAGCCGTCAGGCCCAACAACACCGACAAAAATTCAGGGGTCAGAGAGCCCCCTTTTTCGATGGAGAACTCGCCCCGCATGGGTGCTTCAAAGGCGGTGGGCGCACCGCCAGCCAGCCAGCCAGCCAAGCTGGCGACAAGGCAAATCGCCACCGGCACCCAAAACAAGCTCTTGAGCTGCCCCGTCGCCTCGAACTGTCGGTGTGCCCAACGGCGGTAAACAAGTGCCAAAGCCACCCCGGCCACCAGACCGATGGCAGCCCAAAGCTGCCCCGGGGACCACACTGGAATCGGAAAACTCAAGCCACCCTTGCTCAGGTAAAAAGGCCCCAGCTGCCAGGCTGCCGACATCGCCGGGAGGGCCTCGGTAAAAAACAGGTACCACATCAACAATTGCAGCAGTACCGGAATGTTGCGGAAAAACTCGACGTAGGCATAGCACACGCCACGCACCAGCGCGTTGCGGGAAAACCGGCCCACGCCCAGGAGCGTGCCCAAAATGGTCGTCAGGATGATGCCTAGAATCGCCACCCGCAAGGTGTTGGTCAGCCCCACCAGAAACGCTTGCCAATAGGGCTGCGCCGAATCAAACGGGTACAGGCTTTCACCGATATCAAAGCCCGCCGGGCTGGTCAAAAAATCAAATCCACTCTGAATGCCGCGGATCTTCATGTTGTTCAGGGTGTTGTGCGCCAGGAACCAGACCACGGCAGCAATCACGCCAATGGCCAGAATTTGGTACACGAGACCTCTGAACGCCTGACTGCGCCAGGACCAGCTTTTCTTTTTTAGGGCTTGCTTCTGCGTCATGGGCGGCGGTGCTCTCAAAGAGGAGTTGGGATCAGGTGAGGACTAAAAAAAAGCTGTCAGTACAAGCGGCCTTGTACTGACAGCCTGAGCGTTGTCAGCGCAGTTCGGTTGTCAATCAGCGAACAGGGTAAGCGTACATGAGGCCGCCCTTGTTCCACTGGTTGTTCAAGCCGCGCGGCAGCGCCAACGGGGAACTGGGTCCGACGTTACGCTCAAAGCTTTCGCCGTAGTTGCCGGTAGCCTTGACGGCTCTGAGCAGCCACTCCTTGTCCAGGCCCAACAACTTGCCGGTGTCTTCATTGCCGCCACCCAGAAGGCGCTGCACGACGGGGTCGGCGCTGTTTTTCATTTCGTCGGCGTTGGCCATGGTGACACCGTATTCTTCTGCCTCGATCAGACCGTACATGACCCATTTGACGATGGCAAACCACTCGTCATCGCCGCGGCGAACCATCGGCCCAAGGGGTTCTTTGGAGATCAGGTCTGCCAGAATGACGTGTTCTTTCGGGTCTTTTGCCACCTTGTTGCGGGTGGATGCGAGGCCTGAGGCGTCGGTGGTGTAGGCAATGCAGCGTCCGGTGAAGTAAGCGTTCTCGGCGGCTTCCAGCTTTTCAAACACCACGGGCTTGATGTCCAGTTTGTTGGCTTTGGAGTAGTCGGTCAGATTCTTCTCGGTGGTGGTGCCGGACTGTACGCACACGGTCTGGCCCTTGAGTTGCTTGGCGCTCTTGATCTTGCTGCTGACAGGCACCATGAAGCCCTGACCATCGTAGTAATTGGTGACGGTTGAACTCAGTCCCAGCGAGGCATCGCGGGTCAGGGTGAACGTCGTGTTGCGGGCCAGAACGTCCACCTCGCCGGATTGCAGCGCGGTAAAGCGCTGCTGAGCATTCAGGGGCACGTATTTGACCTTTTCGGCATCGCTCAACACGGCAGCAGCCAGGGCGCGGCACACGTCAACATCCAGTCCCGACCATTTGCCCGTCGAATCAGCGGCGGCAAAGCCCGCCAGCCCGGTGTTGACGCCACAGACCACCTGGCCACGGGACTTGATGGCTGCCAGTGTCTTGCCACCGCTGGAGGCGGGCGCAGGCGCAGCGCTGGCCGCAGGGGCTGCCGCAGTAGCGGCGGGAGCTTCATCCTTCTTGCCGCAGGCGGTCAGGGTGGCGACCAGGACGGCGCTCAGAACCAGGGATTTTTTGACATGCATGTGAATTGCTCCGGTTAAAAAATGGATGAGAGATATCGGGATATCTTGGCTTAACTCACTCTGTGGGCGACTGTAATCGTGCCCCGGTTGGGCTGCATCGGGGTTTACGCTCAAAAATCATGCAAAAAAATCATAAGCAAATTCAGTCTGAGTCTGGGTCGTTCAGAGTCGGTAAGCACAATATGTGCCAGCCATCTTGATGCCGGATGGATGAAATGCCGGGAAGGTGCCCGGTCTCAGCGGTGACAGTCGTTTGTTCGTCAAGCGCGCAGGCTCATCTATTCTTCGCGGTTGCCGGCATGCGGGGGCCGCTTCACTTCAGACCAAGAAAGCATTGCAATATGGATCAGTCATCGAGTTCATTGGGCACACCGGTCAAGCCGGGCGTGCGGGCGCACTATCGCTTTTGGCCCAAAAGAGTGCCTCATGCGATCACGCTGCCGGACACCTCCCTGTGGGATAGCCTGGAGACCAGCGCGCGGCGCTACCCCAACAAGGCCGCCATGGTGTTCTTTGGGCAGGTCTTCAGCTACGCCGAGTTGTTTCAAAAAGCGGAGCGTCTGGCCGGTGTTTTGTATGGGCTAGGAGTCAAAAAAGGCGACCGGGTGGTCCTCAACATGCAAAACTGCCCGCAGTTGGTCATTGCCCATTTTGCGATTTTGCGGGCCAACGCGGTGGTGGTGCCGGTCAACCCCATGAACCGCGCGGAAGAGCTCAAGCACTACATCAATGACCCGGACGCCCGGGTCGCCATCACCACAGCGGACTTGGCTGCCGAGCTGGCGCTAGCCAGCGACGCCTTGGCGCCGGCGCAACGTCTGTCGCATTTGGTAGTTACCCACTTTACGGACGGGTTTGACGCCACGGTGGCCGGTGACAACGCACCGCCACCGGCTTGGACCGACTGGCTATTGACCCGCCATGCCTTGCCCTTGCTGGCCGGTGGGCAGGTACTGGACTGGAATGAGGCTCTGAGCGGGCTGGCACAGGCGCCTGCCTTGACCGTCGGCCCCACGGACCTGGCCATCCTGCCTTACACCAGCGGCACAACCGGCTTGCCCAAGGGCTGCATGCACACCCACGCCAGCATCCTGCACAACGCCATTGCCGGTGGCTTGTGGGGCAATGGCTCGGCTGAAAACGTGGTGCTCACCGTGGTGCCGATGTTTCACATCACCGGCATGGTGAGCCTGATGCACACCAGTATTCGGGCTGGCGCCACGCTCATCATGATGCCGCGCTGGGACCGCGAACTGGCCGGGCGACTGATCTCGCGCTGGCAGGTCACCCATTGGACCAACATCCCCACCATGGTAATTGACCTGATGGGCAGCCCCAATTTTGCACAGTTTGATTTGTCTAGCCTGGTCTACATCGGCGGCGGCGGCGCGGCCATGCCGCAAGCCGTGGCGCAGCGCCTGTTTGAGCAGTACGGGCTGCGCTATGTCGAGGGCTACGGCCTGACCGAGACCGCTGCACCGTCCCATAGCAACCCCCCCGATGCGCCCAAGCAGCAGTGCCTGGGCATCCCGTTCATGAGCACCAATGCGCGCGTGATTGACCCCGACACCCTGGCCGAGATGCCCGTGGGCGAGCAGGGCGAGATCATCATGCACGGCCCCGAGGTTTTTCAGGGCTACTGGAAGCGCCCCGAGGCCACCGAGGCGGCGTTCATTGAGCTGGAGGGTAAACGCTTCTTCCGCTCGGGCGACCTCGGTCATGTGGATGAGGACGGCTATTTTTTCCTGACCGATCGGCTCAAGCGCATGATCAATGCGTCGGGCTTCAAGGTCTGGCCGGCCGAGGTGGAGGCGCTGATGTTTCGCCATCCGGCCGTGCAGGAGGCCTGTGTGATTTCCACCCAGGACAGCTACCGTGGGGAATCAGTCAAGGCCGTGATTGTGTTGCGGCCCTCTTTTGTGGGCGAGGTGAGCGAGCAGCAGGTCATCGACTGGTGCCGCGACAACATGGCGGTCTACAAGGTTCCGCGTGTGGTGCAGTTCGTCGATGCCTTACCCAAGAGTGGTGCGGGAAAAGTCATGTGGCGCACACTCCAGGAAGCCGAAAAGTCCAGGTGATGTGTGTCAGCGAACTGGCGCTGCAAAGGCGTTGGTGAACGCCAGGGTCTCCAGACCGGGCAGGCTGTGGCACATGGGTGACACAGCCTGCGGCCCGGGCGGACACATGCCGTCCCGGTTAAGGGACCAAAAATGCAGGCCCCCCAAGTCATTGTCATGAACAAAAGTGGCGATTTGCTGGGCGTCACTGAGGGTGAACACATTTTCCATCAGGTCGTTGACGCCGATCATGGGCGTCAGTTCGATCTGTTGCAGGGGCACGAGATACTCTTTGGCAAAGTTTCGGGCTACGGCAATGGCCGAGGCCGCCATGGCGCAGCGTTTGCCGTCAACCACGCAGTTCTCGGGCTTGGCTTCTCCAAAGTTCATGACCATCAGGTTGATGAAGTAGTTCTTCAGACCGACCCGCTCGATTGCTTTCATGACCATGGCGCCATGGGCGTTGAGGGTGGCTCGGCCCGGCTCAGTGGCTGATGCCGTCGCCAAAGTAAAGCTCATGCGCAGGTGCGGGTGCCGTTGCGAGGCGCCGTCAATTTGCTTGACCAGATTGTCAATCACCTGTTCGGACTGGTTTGCCTCAATGTCAAAGTCAAACCCCAGCAGCTGTGGGCTCTCGTAGTGGGCAATGAACTTGTCCATACCTTGCTCGCTACTGCAGGTGAACACACCGTCAGCCCCGCCGGTGGAAATCACGTAATCGACTCGGGCTCGCAGGAGCTTCTTGAGTTGGGCATCCACCATTTGTTGGGCGTCTAAGTCGTCCCAGCGCTCCGCACCGCATTCGCCGGTGGCAAAGGCCAGAGTCAGCGCTTTGACACCTTCAGGGAAATCTCCCCCCGGAAGGCCAATCAGCGTCCTGACGCGCTCCATCATGCCGCCCATGAAGTTGGGTGCCGCCATTTGCGGGGGCAAATTGATGTACAGATATGGGCTGTAAACAAATTGCTTCATGGCGCGCGGGGAGTGACCGATGCCACCGCCAGGCGTAGCGCAACTCGTTAGCCACAATGCAAGGAGCAGGCTGATCGCCAGGGAAGCGCTTGCAACAAAGTGTTTGGACATCGCGAGTGGACGTTGAGGTGGGCTGGGCGCGGGGAATTAGCTGGTGAGTATATTCACGCTCAGTGACTGCTCATGGTTTGGGCGCCGGTTGACGGAGAATCGGGTGCTGTATTCATTTCAAGCTGACTCACTATTCTGGAGAACAACATGTTTCAAACCTCAATTGCGGGCAGCCTGCCCAAGCCAGCCTGGCTCTCCGAGACCCAAAAGCTCTGGCCCCAATGGAAAGCTCAGGGCGATGAATTGTTGCAGGCCAAAGCAGACGCCACCTTGTTGTGGCTCAAGATGCAGGAAGACGCCGGCCTGGACATCGTGGGGGACGGGGAGCAGTCGCGCCAACATTTTGTACATGGTTTCCTGGAGCAAGTGGAAGGCATTGACTTCGAACACAAGGTCACCATGGGCATCCGGAACAACCGCTATGACGCGCAAGTGCCCCAGGTGATTGCCCCGCTCAGGCTCAAGGGCCGCGTGCATGCCTTTGAGGCCCAACTGGCCCGGGCCCACACCACCAAGAAGCTCAAATTCACCTTGCCCGGCCCGCTGACCATTGTGGACACGGTGGCCGATCGCTTTTACGGCAGCAAGGTCGACATGGCCATGGCCTTTGCCGAGTTGCTCAACCAGGAAGCGCTGGCCTTGCAGGCCGACGGCGTTGACATCATTCAGTTTGACGAGCCGGCCTTCAATGTCTACATGCAGGACGCTGCCGACTGGGGCGTGAAAGCCCTTGAGATTGCCGCGCGGGGCCTGACTTGCACCACCGCCGTGCATATTTGCTATGGCTACGGCATCAAGGCCAACACCGACTGGAAGGAAACCCTGGGCGGCGAGTGGCGCCAATACGCCGAGATCTTCCCTGCCTTGGCCAAAAGCAGCATCCAGCAAGTGAGCCTGGAGTGCTACCACTCGCACGTGCCGCCCGACCTGATGGCCTTGCTGGAGGGCAAGGATGTGATGGTGGGCGTGATTGACGTGGCCAGCGACGAGGTCGAGACCCCGGAACAGGTAGCTGACACCATTGGCAAAGCCCTGCAGTTCGTGCCCCACAACCGCCTGATTGCCTGCACAAACTGCGGCATGGCACCCATGAGCCGCGAGATTGCCGTGAAAAAACTCCAGGCCCTGGCCGATGGGGCCGCCCTGGCCCGCCAGCGTTACGGCGCAGCCGGAGCCACAGCGTGAGCGCCGCTCCATCTCGCACGGCCGGCCCGGTGCTCCCGAAAGCGACGCCTGAAGAGAGTGGCTTGTGCCCAGAGCGCAGTGCCCGTTTGATGGCTGTGCTGCAGGCCGAGGTAGAGCGTCAGCGCTTGCCCGGCGCCGTGGCCCTGATTGCCCGCCACGGCAAGCTGGCGCTGTTGGAGAGCGTGGGCGCGCTGGACCCCGCCACCGGCTTGGCTATGCGCCCGGATGCCATCTTTCGCATCTATTCCATGACCAAGCCGATAGTGTCGGTGGCGGCCATGATGCTGATGGAGCAAGGCAAGCTCTTGCTAAGCGACCCAGTTGCCAAGTACCTGCCCGAGTTTGCGACCCAAAAAGTGGCCGTGATGGTGGACGGTGCGCTGCAACTGCAGGCTGTAAAGCAGATGGCCACTATCCAGGATTTATTGCGTCACACCGCCGGCCTGACCTATGAATTCATGGGCAGCGCGCCAGTGCAGCGGCAATATGCCCAAGCCCGCATTGGCTCGCGTGAGCGCACCAACGCCGAGTTTTGCCACCAGTTGGCGGCCTTGCCCCTGATGTTTGAACCCGGCACGGTGTGGGAATATGGGCGGGCTACTGACGTGCTGGGGCGCGTGATTGAAGCCGTGAGCGGCCAAACCCTGGGCGCCTACCTGCAGGCGGCCATTTTCAAACCCCTGGGCATGACCGAGACCGGGTTTACCGTGCCCCCAGAGCACCATCACCGCATTGCCGAACCCTTTGCACGCGACCCCGAGGGCGGTGTGCAAATGCGCGTGGTGGATGTGCGGGAAGACGCCGCAATGGAGTCGGGCGGTGGCGGCCTGGCCTCCACGGCGATGGATTACGCACGGTTCTTGCAGTTCATGCTGAACAAGGGCGAACTGGACGGCGTGCGGCTGCTGGGGCCGCGAACCATTGACTTCATGACCGCTGACCATCTTGGGAGTATTCCCATCCACAGTGGTGCGTCGCACGACTTGCTGCCGCCAGGGCATGGGTTCGGCTTGGGGTTTGCGGTGCGCAAAGACCTGGGTGTGGCGGCTGTACCGGGGTCGGTGGGCACGTATTTCTGGGGTGGCATGGCGGGCACCACGTTTTTTGTGGACCCGGCCGAGGACCTGTTTGCCTGCCTGATGCTGCAAGCCCCCAACCAGCGGGAGTACTACCGCATACTGTTTCGCAACCTGGTGTACGCCGCACTGGTGGATTGAGACTGCAGGGGGCCGAAGCAGGCCCTAAAAGCCCTGAAATGGCCTGATTGATAAGAAAGCCGGCTGTAGCCGGCGTATTGTATGCTTATATACAGTCAATAACTGTAGCAATTGAGAGTCAATCCTCAGCCACCTGCAGCACCAGTTTGCCAAAATTCTCGCCGTTGAACAGCTTGATCAGCGTTTCGGGGAAGGTGTAGATGCCGTGCACCACATCTTCCTTGCTCTTCATGCGACCATCTTTCAGGTAGCCGGCCATCTCGGCCACGGCCAGGTGGTACCGGTCAGCATAGTCAAACACCACGATGCCTTCCATGCGTGCGCGGTTGACAAGCAAACTCAGGTAATTTTTGGGTCCTTGCACGGCCGTGGTGTTGTTGTACTGGCTGATGGCGCCACAGATGATGATGCGTGCGCCCCGGTTGATGCGGGTCAGCACCGTGTCCAGAATCTCGCCGCCCACGTTGTCAAAGTAAATGTCCACTCCGCCGGGGCAGTGCTGCTTGAGCCCGTCTTTGACCGAGGTGGGGCCCGCCTTGTAGTCGATGCAGGCATCAAAACCCAGTTCCTTCACGACCCAGTCGCACTTGGCCTGGCCGCCCGCAATGCCCACCACGCGGCAGCCTTTGAGCTTGGCCATCTGGCCTACCGTTTGGCCCACGGCGCCCGCCGCGCCGGAGACCACCACGGTTTCACCCGCCTTGGGTTGGCCCACATCCATCAGGCCAAAGTAGCCAGTCATCCCGGGCATGCCCAGCACATTGAGCCACTGCGTGAGGCTGCCCACGCTGAGGTCGATTTTGACCAGCCCGTTGCGTTTGAAGTCGGCGGGGGCGAGCGACAGGTATTCCTGCACGCCGAACATCGCTGATACGTGGTCACCTACGGCGAACCCCGGGTTGCTGGAGGCCAGCACCCGGCCCACACCGCCGGCGCGCATGACTTCGCCAATACCCACCGGGGGGATGTAGCTCTTGCCTTCGTTCATCCAGCCGCGCATGGCGGGGTCCAGCGAGAGTGCAAGGGTCTTGATCAGCACGCCGCCTTCAGGGGGTTGGGTCACCGCCTCGGTGGTGCTTTGCCAATTGGCGCGGGTGGGCAGGCCCACAGGGCGGGACGCGAGGCGAATCTGATGGTTGGTGAGGGTGGCAAGGGTCGTCATGGTGAATTCCAGAAATTGAGATCCACCGATGCTAGCGGGCACCCCCGTCCGCGCAGGTTGCCTGCGCGACAGACTACAGCGTGATGTAGCGCCCGGCGCGGTGGTTGGTGGCCAGGGTCTGGTTCATCACCACGGCGCCCAGGATGGAGAGCGCCACGTGCTGCCAGCTCACCAGAGCAAAGGAGGCCAGCACAATCCCGCAGTCCAGCCCCATCTGCAGACGGCCCGCGCGCCAGCCAAAGCGTTCTTGCAGGTACAGCACCAGCACGTTGAAGCCGCCCAGACTGGCCCGGTGGCGAAACAGCATGAGCATGCCCGCGCCCATCAGCAGGCCGCCCATCACCGCGGTAAACGGAGGTGATAAAGATTCAAAACTCACCAGCTTGGGCAATACATTCACCAGAATTGACAGCAAGCCCACCGCTGCAAAGGTCTTGAGCGTAAAAGCCCGCCCCATGCGCCGCCATGCCAGTGCATAAAAGGGCAGGTTGATTAAAAACAGCAGCAAGCCAAAGTTCCACCCCGTGGCGTAGTGAACCAGAAACGCAATGCCCACTGTGCCCCCCGTGAGCAGGCCCGTGTGGCCAAACATCACCACGCCCAGCGCGACAAAGAGCGTGCCGGTCAACAGTGCTTGCACATCCTCATAAGGTCGGTGGCGCAGGGAAGCCAAACCCGGCACGCTCGCAGTATCAGCCGACAAGGCTGTCTGCCGTCTCTGCCGCTTGAGCCGTGTCTCGCGCATCGCCCGGCTTACTGGCGTGGCTGGAGCAACTCGCGCCGCCGCAGCCGTGGATTTCCTCCAGTGGCAACGCTTGCGGCGCGTGAACAACGCCCGTGACCGGGTCAAAGCCCACGCCACGCAGATGCAGGGCCAGTGCAGCGTCCATGCTTTGCGCATGCTGCGGGAACCAAAGGCCCAGCTCATGCGCCATTTGCCGCACCACGTCCAACTCGCCCGCGTGCCCCCGCTTGGCGCCTTCGCGCATCACCTGCAAAATCACGCCGTGCTGCATGGAGTGGCAGTTGCTTGATGAAAATCGGGTGCTCTGCATCCAGTGGTCTTCCTGGCCAAAGTGGTGGTCGGTGTGGTCAATCAACACCTGCCAGGCGGGCAAGAGGTCGGCGTCTGCCGCGTTGACCACTGTGGCCAACAAATCAACAAATTCATGGTGGGTGTCATCCATGAAGGGCAAACCCAATGCGAGCGAATCGGACCAAAGAAGCGTGGACATACCGTGTTTCCTGAAAAAGTTGGGCCTAGCTTACGGAGAACCCCTGCTTTGCACTTTGACGAAGGTCAGGAGTTCGCGCATCTCCCCGGTTTGGTAAGCTCGACTCCAATGACCACCTCCTTTTCTCCTCCTTCACTCGCCAAGCCGTCTGAGCTTGGCTCCGTCTTGCAACAGCAGGGTTTTGCAGTCCTGGACGCGCACTGCGTCAGCGCCTTGAGCGGCTGTGCGCTGGATGAGCTTGAGCATTTGCGTCCAATGTGGGCTGATTTGCCACCGGATGCTTTTCTTAAAGATGGCGGCCGTTACCGGCGACGCCGGCATTCCTGCTTTCTGGTGCAAGAGGGCCAAGTGACCCAAGTTCCGCACCGGGCCCATTGGCAGCCAGTGGAGTACAACGCCTTGCATGGCGGTATCAATCGCCTGTTTGATCCCATGCTGCCCGAGATGCTGACCGAGCCCGTGTGGCCCAAGTTGCTGGCCTGGCTGGCCCACGTTGCGTCGGGTTTGAAAGGGCTGCAGCCCTGGTTTGTGGAAGCTCACCAGTTTCGCATTGACACCACCGATGGCATCGGCCGGCCCACGCCCGAGGGCGCGCACCGGGACGGCGTGGACCTGGTCGCCGTGTTCATGGTGGACAGGGTGGGCGTCAAAGGGGGCGAGACCCGCGTGTTTGACGCGGCCGGGCCCAGTGGCCAGCGATTCACCCTGGGCGAACCCTGGTCTGTTTTGTTGCTTGATGATGCGCGGGTCATTCACGAAAGCACGCCCATTCAGCCCCTGGCCCCCAACGCCCACCGGGATACGATGGTCGTGACCTTGCGCGCCGGAGGCTTTCAGGGACCAGGTCAATAGCTTGATTTCTGTCAAGGATTTTGAAGCGCACGGAGTAGATACTCACATCACTTATTTCAAGGAGATCTCACCATGTTCAAGCATATCCTCGTTCCGATCGACGGCTCACCTACAGCGCAACTGGCTATCGATAAGGCGATTGGCATGGCCCGGGCGTTTGACGCCCGAGTGACAGCAGTTTTTGTCATCGATCCTTACCCATTCACCGGTGTCGGTACCGACTTTGCCTATGGTCAAGCCGAGTACCTGAGCGCGGCCACTGCCGAGGCCAATGCCGCCACCAAGGCCGCCAAGGCTGAATTTGAAGCCGCCGGCGTTGCCGTGAGCACCAATATAGTGGAGGCACATGCCGCTTGGCGCGGCGTGGTGGAGGCTGCCGAATCAGCCCAGGCCGATTTGATCGTGATGGGCTCCCACGGACGCAGTGGCCTGGAAAAACTGGTGCTCGGCAGCGTGACGCAGGCCGTGCTGTCGCACACCCACTTGCCGGTGCTGGTGGTGCGCGACTGAATGCGGCGGCGGGTCGGCATTCAGTCGACCCAAGCGACTTGCTGACCCGGTCCGCCGGCATTTGGGGGAAAATCGCGTCCTTTGTAAATTGCAGTAGTCTGAAACGCGTATTTTTGAGGGGTTTTAGGGCTCTATCCGGCTTTTTTATTGCCTGAGTAGCTATATAAATAGTAATAATTTTGGCCTTGGGGAGTGCTTTTGCCAGGCGCTCGCGGTGAGCGGGGTGGCTGTGTCCGGAGTCGTTTGCCACGGTCAGCTTCCGGCCATATAACTTGTGTGATTTTGGATGCTGGACATCGGCTGTTCGTTGAGGCTCGCTTCGTGTCCTCAGCTGCCATGCCTGCAAAGTGGGAACTGACATTCAGTTGCCAATCAAACAATATAAAACGGTCCGTCGAAGGACGAGGGTCAACTTCTGGTTTTGCTGGTCTCTTGAGCGCAGCTAGCGCGGTCTATAGAAATGCAAGTTGCCTGCCGGATACCAGACATTGACTTAAATAGCTTTACTGTGATGTGGGTGGCTGCGAATTCAATTAAATGCGCCCGGATTAATCTTTCAAACAGGCTTGTTGATACAACGCCCCGGCCCGGGCCGTGACCTCGCCGGGCTTGCCGTTGCCGATGATTCGGCCATCGATCTTTGTTATAGGCGTCACTCCACCCAGAGTGCCAGTGACAAAAGCCTCCCTTGCCGAATACACCTGAGCCAGTGTGAAATCGCATTCGCGCACTGCGCCGCCGGCCGCCTGCCAGGCACCAATCACGTTAGCCTGGGTGATGCCCTTGAAGCTGTACAGCCCGGTCGAGGTCCACAGCTCGTCATCGCCGCGTACGATAAAGAAGTTCGTGCTGTTGCAACTGGCGATGAAGCCACGAGGATCAAGCATCAGGGCTTCGTCAGCGCCGAGGTTGATGGCCTGGATCAAGGCCTGAATCAGGTTCAGGCGGCTGTGCGAGTTCAGCCGCAGGTCAAACACGTCGGGCCCACTGGTGCGGTACGTCGATGTCATCAATGAGAGACCGCGGGCGCGGGTCTCGGGTTTGGGCGTCTTGTATTCAGCAACGATGACGATGGTCGCCTTGCCAATGACGAACCGTGGGTCTTGATTCGGTGTTTTCTTGGTGCCGCGGGTGACCATCAGGCGCATGTGGGCGCCGTCGGTCATGCTGTTGCGCGCTAGGGTCAACCACAGCGCCTGTTCCATGGCTTGGCGATCCAAACCCATGTCGAGCGCGATGGATGTGGCGCCCTCAAACAACCGGTCCATATGGGCCTGCAGGCTGATGATCTTGCCATTCACCAGACGCATGCCTTCCCAGATGCCATCGCCGAGCGCAAAGCCACTGTCAAAAACCGAGACCTTGGCTTCGTTGCGGGGAAAGAATTCTCCGTTCACATACACCAGAACGGTGTCGTTACGGGGGTCTGAGGCGTAGCCTTGAGCACTTTCGGAGGAGGTGTTGGTCATGTGCGTGTCGTCCGTTTCAGGATGGTTGCTGTAAGGGGAGGTGGGCTTGGGCCGGAGTGGCGGTAAGCGGCCTAGAGGTCGCTGCCCGTACCTTGTCTAGAAATGGAACTCGTTGTGCCGTGCCAGGAACGCCTGCGTGCGTGGGCGCTGAGGGTTCTTCAGCACCTCGTCCGGCGTGCCCTGTTCATGGATGACACCGTCCGCGATGAACAGGATGCGGTTGGCGAAGTGGTACGCAAAACCAAGTTCGTGCGTGACCAGCAGCATGGTGCGTCCTTCTTCGGCCAATGCGCGGATGGTCCGCAGAACCTCGCCGACCAGTTCCGGGTCCAGTGCGGAGGTGGGCTCGTCGAACAGGAGTAACTCAGGTTCCATGGCCAACGCGCGGGCGATCGCGACGCGTTGCTTCTGTCCGCCAGACAGGCGGGAAGGATAGATTTCGGCCTTGTCTTCCAGGCCAACGCGCGCCAATTGCGTCCGCGCCTTGGCCTCGGCAGTCGCGCGGTCCATGCCCTTGACGGTGCGCAGACCTTCCATGACATTGCCGATGGCCGTCATGTGCGGGAACAGGTTGAATTGCTGGAACACCATGCCCACTCGCTGGCGCACCAAAGTCAGCTCGCGCTCGGTGTAGACCGTTTCAAGGCGGCCACCCGATCCCTGGCGTTCGGCTCCGACCATGCTGCCGGCGAGTTCGATACGCCCGGCGGTCGGCTTTTCCATGAAATTCAGGCAGCGCAGGAACGTGCTTTTGCCCGACCCCGAGGCACCGAGGATGGCGATGCGATCGCCGGGTGCCACGTCGAGGTCGATGCCGCGGATGACTTCGTCTTTGCCGAAATGCTTGCGTAGCCCGCTCACGCGCAGCTTGGGAGCAGGGGTGTCAGTTGTCGTCATGGGTCGGTGATCGTCAGTCGCCCTGGCGCAGCTTGCGCTCCAAGGCATAAGTGGCCTGCACCAGCGGGTACAGGAAGGCAAAGAACAACAAGGCGATCACGGTGTAGGTCTCGATCGGGTTGTAGTTCAGCGAGGCGATCAGCTTGCCTTGCTGCAGCAGTTCGACGTAAGCCACAGCAGAGGCCAGCGTTGACATCTTGAAGATTTCGATCGCGCGATTGGTCAGCGCAGGCAACATGCGCTTGACTGCCTGCGGCAGGATGATGCGGCGCAGCGCTTGTGCGTGCGTCATGCCCAGCGCCTGCGCGCCCTCCCATTGGCCCCGCTCCATCGACTGGATGCCAGCGCGGAAGATCTCGCCCGAGAAGGCAGCCGAGTTCAGAGAGATGCCCAGCGCAGCGGCCATCAATGGACTGATTTCGAATGGCGCCAGCATCGGCAGAGCAAAGTAGAACCACAGGATCTGAACCAGTACCGGTGTGTTGCGGAAGAACTCCACGAATGCGCTAGCCGGAATGTAGATCCACTGGCGTTTGGAGTAACGCCCCAGGCCGACCAGCAGACCGAGCAAAAAGCCCAGAACCAGGCAAATCACAAAGATGCGCAACGTGCCAGCAGCGCCGGCCAGAAGTGCTTCGGGGTTGTCCCAGACTGCGCTAAAGTTCCACTGGTGGTTCATGTTTAGTGCACAGTCGTTTCACCGCTGACGGCCAAATGCCGCTCAATGCGGTGCACGATCAGGCTGGCGGCATAAATGACAGTGAAATAGATCAGCGCGGTGACGGTAAACACCTCCAGTGGGCGAAACGTCTTTTGAGCGACCTCATTGGCCTGGAACAGCAGGTCGGCGTACGACACGGTGGCCACCAGTGTGGTGGTCTTCATCAGTTCGATCGAACGTTCCATAAAGGCCGGGATCATGCGCTTGACCGCCTGCGGAAGGATCACCCTGCGCATCGCCTGTGCGCCGCTCATGCCAAGCGCGCGCGCCGCTTCGCTCTGGCCGCGATCGATCGACACGATACCGGCGCGAAACACCTCGGCAAAAAACGCGGCCGACTGGATCGAGAAGGTCAACGAAGCTGCGATAAACGGCGTCATCTCGACCTGGATCAGGATAGGCAGTGCAAAAAAGAACCAAAACAACTGGACCAGTGGCGGCGTGGTGCGGAAAAACTCGATCAGTAAACCAGCCGGCAATGAGAGGCTTCGCAGCCGGGACAGACGCAGCAACGCCAGCCCCAGGCCAAGCGGAATGCCGAATGCCAGCGCGGTGCCGGTCAGTTTGAGCGTGTTCAGCAGGCCAGCTGC
>JBIIVW010000235.1:0-5282 GCA_044339205.1 Rhodoferax sp.
GGTGGCCGCGCGGGGGAGGGCTCAGGCGGTAGGGTGCGTACTGTGTCACGACGTACTGGCGACTGCGGTACTCATACGGAATGTAGCCTCCGCGCCTGAATTGGGGGCCGCGGGCGTTGTAGTAATCGTGGCGGTCATTGCGGCGCGCATCGGGGTAGTCATAGCGCCGGTCGTCCCAGCGGTTTGCGTGGTTATTCCCGCGGTGATCGTCATTGCGGTTGGCATGGGAGTTGCCCCGACGGTCGTCCTGGCGGTCTGCGCGTCGTTCTTCTTGATGCCGGTCATTGCGATCACCCTGCCGCGGGCCCCGTTGTTCTGACCGGGTGCCTGGTGTGTCGTTGGGTTGCGCGTAGGCCAGCGAGCCAACGCTCAGGCTGGCCGCAACAAAGGCACAAACAAGGGTGGTTTTCATGGGGGGACTCCTTCCGATGATCAACTTTTGATCATGGTCGACCCATGTGTCTGGTATGTAAACCGCGAGAACCTTTGTGCAAAGAAGGGTAGCGGGGTGTGCCGTCGGAGGCTTTTGCAGCCCAAGGAGCCGAAAACTGGCCCATTTTTAATAAATAGGGCTTCTAGCCGGCGTTTCACATGGGTATGTTTGTCTAAAACAATAGCAAAAAGCCGGGCTTGGTGGATGTTGCGGATGGCCAGCAGTAGACCGTTTTAAATCCTTACCTGCGTCAAGCTCATGGCAGCGCAAATTATGATTTGTCGCTGTGCAATTCGAACCAACTACCCGTTAAAGCCATGAACACCTCTGATCAAAAATCCTTGCTGGCCATTGCGCTGTTTGCCGCTTTTGCCGACGGCGAAAAGGCCGAGTCCGAGCGCGAGGAAATTCGCCGCATTGCGGCCTCGCTGGCAGGTGAAGCCGGTGGCCCCGAACTCTCCACCCTGTACCAGGATGTCTTGCTCAAGCGTCTGACCCTGGCCAGTGCGGCGCAAGCCCTCACCGACGACGGGCAACGCCAGTTGGCCTACGAGATGGCCGTGTGCGTGTGCGATGCCGATGGTCGCCAAAGCCCCAAAGAGGTGGCGTTTTTAGCGCAGCTCAAGCAGCTCCTGGGCCTGGCAGACCAAGCCGCCCAAGCCTTTGACGCCCAAGCCGATGCCCTGCAGAGCGCTTTGCCCATCGTGGTCCATGCACCTGCCGTGGCCGTGGCGGCTGCGGTGGCCGTGCCGGCACAGTCAGCCCAGCCATCCGTTTCGCAGGCGGAGCTGGACAAGTCCATCCTGAATTACGCCGTGCTCAATGGCGCGCTGGAGCTGCTGCCCCAGTCGTGGGCCGGCATGGCGATCATTCCGCTACAGGTGAAGATGGTCTACGGTATTGGCAAAGCGCATGGCGTGGAGCTGGACCAGGGGCACATCCGGGAATTCATTGCGGCGGTGGGGGTCGGGCTGACCTCGCAATATCTGGAGCAGTTTGGCCGCAAGCTCATGGGGGGCTTGCTGGGCAAGCTCGCCGGGCGCACGCTGGGTGGCCTGGGCAGCGCGGCCACCGGGGTAGCGTTTTCATTTGCCACAACCTATGCGCTGGGTCAGGTGGCCAAGCGCTACTACGGCGGCGGGCGGGTGATGAGCACCGAGTTGCTGCGCACCACGTTTCAGGACCTGCTGGCACCCGCCAAGCAGTTGCAAAGCCAGTACCTGCCGCAAATCCAGCAAAAGGCCAGCACCCTGAATCCCACCGACATCATGGCCATGGTGCGCGGAAAAATCTAGTCCGCGCAAGACATGGCGAGGGGCTTAGTGAGTGACGAACTGGTAAGTCACTTCTTCGCTCTCCACCATGTCCAGGATGTCGTTCAGGACATCGTCATCTTCCGAGCTGCTCCAGGTTTCTTCGGGGTCGGTGGCAAACAGCGGCTCGATCGCCATGTCCATGAACTGCTGGTTGGGCAGCTTCAGGACTTGCCCGCCTTCGGAGGTGCTGACCAGCTCCCAGTCATCGGGGACCGAGAGTTCGAGCTGAATGGTGATATTAAGTTTTTTCATGTGGAGTCCTTTTGAAGACCGCCGAGGTTACTCCATTGCGTCAAGCCATCACCAAGCCACCATCCACCAGCAGGGTTTGGCCAGTCATGAAACGGCTCCAGTCGCTGGCCAAAAACAGCACCGGTCCCGCCACATCGGCTGGCGTGGCAATGCGGCGCAGCGGCGTTTGCCCGGCAATCATGTCCTTGACTTCTTCACGCGTGTCCCGGCTGGCTTGCGTGCGGCACACCAGGCCGGGGGCCACGCAATTGACCCGAATACCCAGCGGCCCCAGCTCGGTGGCCAGGTTGCGGCTGAAGCCAATCAAGGCTGCTTTGGCCGTGGTGTAGTCGTGGTAGGCCACGCTGGGGCGGTGCACCAGGTCGCTGGCCATGTTGACGATGCAGCCCTGGCCCCGGCGTCTGAAGTGCGGCAGCAGCGCCTTGCACATCATGAATGTTGAGCCCAAGGCGCCGTCCATCTGGCGTTGGTAGTCGGACCAGGCCAGCTCCCAAAACAGCGCCCGCTGCTCGGGGTTGAAGCTGTAGGGCGCAAACGCGTTGTTCACCAGCACATCGATCTTGCCGGTCTCCATCAGCGCGGTGTCTATCAGGCGGGCCACGTCGGCCTCGGACGTCACATCGGCCCGTACGGCAAACGCGTCGCCGCCCGCAGCCTTGCACTGCGCCACCACGGCTTCGGCCGCTGCGGCGTTGTGCAGGTAATTGACCACCACCAGCGCGCCTTCCTGCGCAAAGGCCTGCGCAATCGCCGCCCCAATGCCCCGGCTGGCGCCGGTGACCAGCACCACTTTGTCTGTGAAGTTCATGGCCTGAATGTCCTTATTTTTGCGGTATGAGGTCGTGGACCACCACGTCAGCTATCTTGATGTCACGCTGGATGAGGCCCAGCGCCTTAAAGGTGTCAGCTGCTTTTTGCAGCGAGGCCACATCAAAGTGGCCCAGGCCTTTGGCGTCGGTCAGGGGCGACACGCTGGAGGCGTTGCGCAGGCGGATGATCTCGCGGTTGGTGGTCACGTTTTTGCCGTCAATGGCGCGTTTGACCGCCAGTTCTGCGGCCTCGTCCGGGTTTTTGATCATCCAGGCCGCGCTGTCGCGGTAGGCCTTCAAGAAGCGTTTCAACACGTCTTTTTTCGTCTGGTAGGTGTCTTCGGTCACCACAAAGAAGTCGCTCGAGACATTCAAATGATCCCGCACGTCAATCACATTGACCTCACCCAGCCCGCGCTGCTTGCCCACCAGCAGGCCTGTGTCGGTGGCGGCAGTGGCGTCTACCTGGCCCTGAATCAGGGGCGCGAAATTGAGCAGGCCGGTCACCACAATTGTGACGTCGCTCTCTTTCAAGCCCACCTGTTGCAGCAGCACCAGCAGGTTTTGCCGTGTGCCGCTGGAGAGGCTGTAGACGCCAATTTTTTTGCCTTTCAGGTCTGCCGGCTTGGTGATGTTGCTGCCTTTGAGCGACACCACGTTGAACACGTTTTGGGGGTAAATGTCATAGATGGCGCGCAGCTTCTCGCCCTTGTCCAGCGCCGCAAAAAACGAGCCGGGGTCGGTGAACGCCACCGTGGCCTGGCCGGTGAGCATGTTGCGAATGGCGTCCCCGCCGCCTGCGCCGGGCAGGTAGCCCAGGCTCACGCCCTGCGCCTTGAAGAAGCCCTTGTCTTCTTCGGTGAGCAAGTTTGTGACCTCAACGATGGGCTGGCTCCAGCCCGCCACCGTCACTTTGTCGGGTCCAGCGGCCAGGCTAGCGCTGACCGGCAAGAGGGCGCTGAGCGCGACGGTGCACGCGGCCAGCAGTGTGTGGATGGCGATTTTTTTCATGTTTTCCCTTTAAAAAATTTGGAGTTGGGGGCCTGGTACAGTCGCTCCAGCCCCAGGGCCAGCTGGTAAATTAGCCAGCCCAGCAAGGTGATGATCACCAGCACGGCAAACATGAGGGGTGTGTCCATCATGCTTTGGGAGGCAATGATCAGTGCCCCCAAGCCCTGGCTGCTACCAATGAATTCGCCCACCACCGCGCCCACCAGCGCCAGCACGGCAGCCACCCGAAAGCCCGCCATGATGCCGGGCAGCCCGGCAGGAATCTTCAGTCGCCACAGCGTTTGCAGGCGCGTGGCGCCCAGCATTTTGAAGAGTTCCAGCTTCTGCGGGTTGACCTGTTGCAGGCTGGTCAGGGTGTTTTCCATCAGTGGGAAAAAGCAGATCAACGCGGTGATCACCACCGTGGAGGTCATGCCAAAGCCAAACCACACAATGAACAGCGGCGCCAGCGCCAGCTTGGGCACCACCTGGCTCACCACCACATAGGGCATGAGAAAGCGCCGCAAGGCGTTGGACTCCGCCATCACTGTGCCGCCCACAAAGCCCAGCAGGGAGCCCAGTGCCAGTCCCAACACGAGCTCGGTGGTGGTGTGCCGCAGGTGTGGCCAAAAGTAGCCTGTGACCATGCCACTCCACAACGCCTCCCCAATTGCGCTGGGTGCGGGCAGGACCAACGCCGACAAGCTGGCGCTGCGGCAAAACAACTCCCACGCGCCAATGAGCAATAGGAAGACGCCCCAGCGCAGCCACTGGCCCGCTTTCATGTGGCGCGCCCGTCCATGGCTTGGCGCACCCGGGCGCACAGCGCGTTGAAAGGCGGCTCGTATCGCAGCGCCTGCCGGCGGGGCCGGGGCAGCGGCACGGCAATATCGGCCGTGATGTGCCCCTGGTTCATCACCGCCACACGGTCGGCCAGGTACACGGCCTCATGGAGGTCGTGGGTCACAAACAGCACGCTGGTTTGGCCCAGCGCGCACAGGCGCAGCAGGTCGTCCTGCAGCTCTTCACGGGTGATGGCATCCAGCGCGGCAAACGGTTCGTCCAGCAACAGCAGCGAAGGCGCCAGCACCAGCGCCCGGGCCAGCGCCACCCGGCTCTGCTGCCCGCCAGACAGCACCGGCGGGTAGCGGTCCGCGTAGCTGGCTATGCCCATCAATTCCAGCAGCATCTGCGCACGCGCGAGGTCCGCGGCATCGGGGGTGCGCTGCAGGCTGATGGGCAACAGCACGTTGTCCAGCACCGTGCGCCACTCCAGCAGCGTGGGGGTCTGAAAGACAAAGCCTAGCTCAGGCCCCGGCTTCAACAGGCGCTTGCCTGCCAGAATCACCTGACCTGCAGGTGCTTGCAACAGCCCGGCAGCCAGTTTCAGGAGTGTGGTCTTGCCGCAGCCACTGCGTCCCACCAGGCAATGAAACTCGCCACGCGCCAGTTCCCAGTCCACGGACCGGACCACGGGGGCGT
>JBIIVW010000236.1:0-5277 GCA_044339205.1 Rhodoferax sp.
TACCGGTGGGCGAGTTTGAGGATACGCGCACAACCTGGGGCGAGCTCTGGCGGTCTGGCAGGGATCCGCTCGGATAAACCAGAATCTGAATACCGCCATACCTCAGCTAACATTCAACTGCCTCGCACACAGAAATCCTGACACCCCCCCACCTTCACTGCAACGGCCCAACGATGACTGTCGAACCCACACCCACGCAGGGTGCTGCTCCGCGCGGCCGCACCTTGGCGCTGGCCGCGCTGCTCATCGTGCTGGGTCTGCTGGCCTGGCGGCTGTCGGACGTGCTTGTGCTGATGTTCGGCGCCGTGATCGTAGCCGTGGCCTTGCAGGCCTTTGCAGCGCCGCTGCAGCGCTACCTGCATCTGAAGCGGCAGCTGGCCGTGGCCGCAGCCGTGGTGCTGGTGCTAACGGTGCTGGTGCTTGGCTCTTGGCTGATCGGCGACCGCTTGGTGGCACAGACCGAGGACCTGCGCAGGCGCCTGCCTGAAGCAATGGCCGCACTGGTGACCTGGGCCCGAGGTCAAGTGCTGGGCATAGCCGCTCTCCAGGTGTGGGAAGGCATCACTGCGGATGATTTGCCCTGGGCCCGGGTGGCAAATGCCGCCACACGCACGCTCGGCGCTGTAGGAAGCGTCGGCCTGGTGCTGGTGCTGGGTGTGTACTTGGCGGCCGACCCGCAGCTGTACCGCCGGGGTCTGGTCCGGCTGGTGCCGCCTGCCTGGCGCTCGCGCGTAGACGGCGCGCTATTGGCCAGCGGACAGGCGCTGTCACGCTGGCTGCTGGGCCAAGGCATCTCAATGCTTTTCGTGGGCTCGGCCACGGCCATTGGGCTGGCAGTGCTCGGCGTGCCGCTGGCTGCGACCATCGGCGTCATCGCTGGCCTGCTGGCCTTCATCCCGTTCTTCGGGCCTATCGCATCGGGTATTCTGGCCGTGTTGCTGTCCTTCATGCAAGGACCACAACAGGCACTGTATGTGGCCATGCTGTGTGTAGCGATCCAGCAGGTAGAAGGCAACTTGTTGATGCCCTTCGTACAGCGCTGGGCGGTGAACCTGCCCGCTGTGCTCGGCATCATCGCGGCCGTTATATTCGGCCTGCTATTCGGTTTGGCAGGCGTCATTTTGGCCACGCCTTTGATGGTGGTGCTCATGACGCTAATCGAGAAACTGTATGTTGAGGCTGTTCTTGAGGCGGAGCCGCAGTCCGCCTGACTGCCGCGCCGCGCTTCGCTTCCTGTTCTGCAGACAAAATTTGCTCGCAGGTATCAAATTACCGGTTAGATCTCAAGCATCATAATGTTCCGCCGTCGTTTTCCCCATACAACCTGGCTTGCCGAGTCTTAAAGGTTGATACCGGTTTCCTTAAATGCTTGCCCGACATCCGTCGTGGGGCACCTAGTCATGCTTCTACTCAAAGCAGCGTGACTGCCCCCAGCCAAACCATTGAAGTCCACGCCATCACCGCGCTGCGCCCCGGCGTCCGCCGTAACGCAAGGACAAGAAACACGTTGTAAGGCAAGGTCGAAAAATGCACCATAACAGCTACCCAAAGCAGACCACCTTGGGCAGCAATCATCAGTGCAATGAACCCGGTGAACAGGTTGAGGACGCTGCCGATGATCAGCATGTCACGCCAATAAAGCTGCCTCAAACACGTTTCGCCGCGCCACCGCTTGCCAAAAAAGCTGGCCATTTGAAGCTTGTCCACTACAAGACCTGGTTAAAAAAATACCAGTCGGCCTTGACGATGGCGAAAACCACACCATAGACCACAAATACGGCAGCCATTGAGACCGTGAGTCCAGAAAGTATCCAAAGGCCGTCACGCTCAAGCGCCCCGAGCGCCATTAGGCTGATAGCCAAAGCAGGCAAGACGTTACCCAGGGGAATCGGAAGAACCAGCAACACGGCAAGCAGCAGCGACACCAAGCCAACGAGATGTTCCATCGGCGCAAGGGTCAAGCGGACCAAGCGCGGTCGCCAAACACGTTCAGCAAATCACTGATGGCGATGCGTTCCCGCTGAGCGTCTGCTGATAGATCCCAAAGAATTGCCGATAGTGCACGACCGCCCGATTGTTTTGTCACGATGAATTTGTGTTGTTGACAGACAAGGGCCCTGTGCTCATTTGGCATCCAACCTGGAAACTGCGAACCAAGTTGATCATTTCAACGGCATCTACCCATGTTTTACTCAGCAAGACGGAGCGCTCCTCCAAGATTGCTCCCTCCGTTGGCTGCACTTGGACACCATAAACCTGGTTCGCCTTGTTAAAACTAATGTCCACGCCAGCGCCCGACATTTGCAGGCTGAAGGTCTGCTTGCCAGGCTCAAGGCCGTTAACTGTCATCTGCATGGTGCAGCTTGGCAGGGCGTGGTAACTCCACGTGATGTCAGTGTGTGCGTCTTGCCCGAGCTGGTTCATGGCTTCCAACTGCTGGGATTGATTCAGGCCAAACGGGTTGATGATCAACTCGTCCTCTGTCGGGTAGCCTTCAGCACACGCTGCAGAAAACAAAACAACACAAACAGGCAGGATCCGCCGCTGGAGCAAGTTCAACAAGCTCTTTTCAAAGAGCTGGTTCAGCGCCATACCCTTTGTTCTCATACAACCGTTTTGGCTGCGTTTGCAGGTGTGGTGTTCGCAGACAGGCTGGAGGCCAGCACCTTGTCGATGGTCTTGCCGTCCATATCCACAATCTCAAATTTCCAGTCTTGCCACTCAATGGTGTCTGCCACTTTGGGCAGACGGCCTGTGAGCAGCATCATCATGCCGCTGAGCGTGTGGTAGCGTCCGCGCTCTTCTTCAGGCACGCTGTCGAGGTTCAGCCGGTCTTTGAGCTCCGGCAAAGGAATATGGCCATCCAGCAGCCAGGAGCCGTCTTGACGCTGCACCGCCCATGAAGTGTCCGGGTTACGCGGCTGAAACTCGCCGGTAATGGCTTCAATCAAGTCCTTGAGCGTGACGATGCCTTGCACCTGACCGTACTCGTCAATCACAAACGCCATGTGCACATCCGATGAACGGAAGTTGTCCAGCAACTCCATGCCCGTCAGGGTCTCCGGCACATAAAGAGGGGCCTGCAGTTTGTATTGCAGGTCAGGCGTCTCACCGTGCGCCACTTGAGAAAGCAACTGGCGCGCATTCACAATGCCCAAGATGCTGTCGATGTTGCCTTTGACCACCGGGAAGCGGGCGTGATCCGAACCGTCAATCAATTTCAGGATTTCTGCAAAAGGCTGATTGATGTCGAGCATCACGACATCACCCCGAGGCACCATCAGCGAGTTAAGTTGCCGGTCGTCAAGCAGGAATACGTTGCGAACCATGGTGTGCTCATGCGATTCGATCACCCCGGCACTTGTACCCTCAGCCAAGACGGCGTGAATTTCGGCTTCGGTCACGCTGGAGCCCGTGCTTTCTTTGACACCCATCAGCCGCAACAAGCCTTTGGTTGAACCCGAGAGCAGGCGTACAAACGGCTTGGTGGCGATCGCCAAAAAATTGATGGGTTTCGCAACCAATCTGGCTACCGTTTCAGGGTTGGATTGGCCCAACCGTTTAGGCACCAGCTCACCCAAAACAATTGAAAAATAGGTGATCAGCACCACGACCAAGCCAGTGGCCGCATACGACGCGTAAGGGTCGTTGATGCCCAAAGTCATCATCCACAGTGCCAAGGGCGGCGCCAGTGCAGCCTCACCAACGATACCGTTGAGCACGCCGATGGAGGTAATGCCAATTTGAATGGTGGAGAGAAAACGGGTAGGGTCTTCGCCCAATTTGACTGCCGCAATGGCGGAGCTGTCGCCCTCATCAACCAGCTTCTGGAGTCTTGCCTTGCGCGCTGTGACCAGCGCAATTTCTGACATGGCAAAAGCACCGTTGAGAAGAATGAGGGCGAAAAGTATGGCTATTTCCATAGGAGGCGAGTTGAAGCGCCGGCAAAGTTAAACAGCATTCAATTCTACGGAATTGACTTCGCTATTGACCTGTAAGCACGATCCACGCTCTCAATGCCGCATAGACGATAAGGGTTTTTGCGTGCATTCCTGTCGCCCCACGGTGGCGGCTGGATGGCCCGCCTCCTGTTACGCAGTAACCCTATGCACGGCGCCGTGCAGGCCTTCGATGATGCAAAGAAAAAATGCTTTGGCGAGGTAAATTCAGTCGATCATTCGTCTTGATGCCAATCATTTCGATGGGGAAGGCTGCAGAATTTCGCAGTTATGGAGTGCGATGCCCATGCGCTCGGCCCGCTTCGCCCAGAGTTGGCGCGCGAGCTTCTGTATGTCTTCGACCTTGCCTCCTTCGCCCAGAATCTCGATGCCCAACAAGGTCTCGTCAACGTCCTTCAGCGTGACCTGCCCCATGGTTTCACCGTATTCGCCGACCACCAGCGCGATGTGCTGACGTTGTTCCAGCAGGGCTTCCATCAGCCGCGACAGCAGTGTGCTCGCAAGGACCGCGACAATGTCGCGCTTAAAGTCCGTCAGGGGGCGCTGGCCTTGCCCCAGGCTCTTGGACACCAGTAGGTCTTCGCGCAGCAGGAAGCCGACCATGTTTTCCATGTCGGTGCTTTAAATGGGCAGGCGCGAAAACAAGGCCTTGGTGGTGTCAGAAGTTATCCCCTTACAGGTGAACAAGTATCGAGAATGCGTAAGACATGATTGGCACGCTTCCAATTTTCTATAAGTCATTGCCATGGGCAAATTTTGCGCTGGCGGACGACCCCATATTCGCTGGCCTTTGAAATATAGCTGCCAGGATCAATGGCGACTGCGAACCCGCCTCAGAGTTATCTGCTGCCAAGTCTGCAATGTGGATGGGATACTCTGCATCGATAGTCAGCTTTGTGGAAACTTACTGTCTTTTCGGTGAGCATCAAGTAGCGGGGTCAACAGCTGCTATCTGGATGGAGGTTCGGTGTTACAACGGGCCGGTAAGGGCGCTTTGACGACTGCCACGAACGGCGGATGACTGATGTTGAACTAAACAACCGGAAAGCTGACGGTCGTGAACACTTCAAACGGGCACGTTGGCAACCGCCATGAAGGTCGGCTTACCTGTCTTCAAATTATGAAACTGGCTTGCCCGGAACCGGGTACTGGCGTCCGTCAGGTTACGCTGATCAAGAGCCCACCAAGGTCATATTCCGCTTTTTCAGACTGAATGTCCAGTATTGAGAATTCGGTTCAGCAAATAGCCACACCAACCTGAAGCAGGTTGAGCTTCACCCAATGGATAGTAAATGATGCCCTCTGAATTGGATTGCTT
>JBIIVW010000058.1:0-17695 GCA_044339205.1 Rhodoferax sp.
GTATCCCGAATGCGCGCGGTCAGACCCAGGCGCTTGAGCCCGGCGGCCGCCAGCACAATGGCGTCATACAAGCCCTCGTCCAGCTTGCGCAGCCGGGTGTCCAGGTTGCCACGCAGCGGTTCGATCTTCAGATCGGGGCGCAAGGCGCGCAACAAGGCCATACGGCGCAGGCTGGACGTGCCCACCACAGCGCCTTGGGGCAGGTTGGACAGATCGGCGTAATGGTTGGACACAAAGGCGTCGCGCGGGTCTTCGCGCTCCATCACACAGGCCAGCACAAAACCCTCGGGCAATGCCATGGGCACGTCCTTGAGCGAATGCACCGCCAGATCAGCCCGGCCTTGCTCCAGGGCCACCTCCAGCTCCTTGACAAACAGGCCTTTGCCGCCCACCTTGCTCAGGGTGCGGTCCAGAATCTGGTCGCCCAGCGTGGTCATGCCCAGCAGGGTGATCTGGTGGCCATGCTGCTCCAGCAAAGCCTTGACGTGTTCGGCCTGCCACATGGCCAGGCGGCTCTCTCGGGTTGCGATCGTGAAATGGCTCATAGCAGTGCTTTCGGGTCGTAACCTAGTTGTAATCTTCCAATGACGCAGGATGCTAGCATGGGCCAAAGCACCCCCAAGGCCCCCTGCACACCTCCAACGCCATGAAAAAACCGCCCAACCCCACCCCTTCTGCACGCGCCAAAGACAACGAACGCCCCTTGGTGGAAGACATCCGCTTGCTGGGTCGCATCCTGGGCGACGTGATCCGCGAACAAGAAGGCGTGCAGGCGTTTGAGTTGATCGAGCAGATTCGCCAGCTCTCCGTAGCCTTTCGCCGGGACGAGGACCATGAGGCCGACAAAACCCTCAAGAAACTGCTCAAAAGCTTGAGCGGCGACCGGGCTGTCAGTGTGATCCGCGCCTTCACCTACTTCAGCCACCTGGCCAACCTGGCTGAAGACCGCCACCACATCCGCCGCCGCGCCATCCACGAGCGTGCCGGCAACACCCAGGAAGGCAGCATTGAAGTCGCCCTGGCCCGCCTGCGCTGGGCCGGCATCTCCACCGACACCATCGCCGACACCCTGGCCACCAGCTTTGTTTCCCCCGTGCTCACTGCCCACCCGACCGAAGTGCAACGCAAAAGCATTCTGGACGCCGAGCGCGACATCGCCCAGTTGCTCAGCGCCCGGGACGACATCAAGACCCGGGCCGCCACAGTCAATGCCAACAAAGACGCGCTCACACCCCGTGAGTTGGCTGCCAACGAGAGCCACATGCGCGCCCGCGTGCTGCAACTCTGGCAAACCCGGCTCCTGCGCTTTACCAAGCTCACCGTGGCCGATGAGGTGGAAAACGCCCTGAGCTACTACGAGTCCACCTTTTTGCGTGAGATTCCCAAGCTCTACGCGGATCTGGAGCGCGAACTTGATGACCGCCCCATCCACAGCTTTTTGCGCATGGGCCAATGGATTGGTGGCGACCGCGACGGCAACCCCAATGTCAGCGCCCAGACACTCTCCCACGCCTTGCGGCGCCAGGCCGACGTGGCGCTGCGGCATTACCTGACCGAAGTGCATTTTCTGGGTGGCGAGCTCTCCATCTCGGCCATGCTGGTGAGTTGCCTGCCCGAGATGCAGGCCCTGGCCGACCGCTCGCCAGACACCAACGAGCACCGCAAGGACGAGCCTTACCGGCGCGCCCTGATCGGTGTCTATGCCAGGCTAGCCGCCACCCTGACCGACCTCACGGGGGGTGAAGCCGCCCGCCACGCCGTCGCACCCCAAAACGCTTACATCACCCCGCAGGAATTTCTGGCTGACCTGCGCACCATTCAGGCGTCCTTGCTGGCCAATCACGGGGCCGCACTGGCCACCCAACGCCTGCACCCGCTGATTCGCGCGGTGGAAGTGTTTGGCTTTCACCTGGCGACGGTGGATTTACGCCAAAGCTCGGACAAACACGAACTGGTGGTGGCCGAGTTGTTGTCGGTGGCCCGCCTGGAGCCCGGTTACGCCCAACTCGACGAGTTGGCCAAACGCAAGCTGCTCACCCAACTGCTCAATGAGGCGCGCCCCCTGCGCGTCATGGGTGCGGTCTATTCAGAGCACAGCCAGAGCGAGCTGGCGATTTTCGAGACCGCCCGGGTCATGCGCGAGCGCTTTGGCTTTGAGGCCATTCGCCACTACATCATCAGCCACACCGAAACCGTGAGCGACTTGCTCGAAGTGCTGCTGCTGCAAAAAGAAGTGGGCCTGATGCGCGGCCTCCTGAGCGACACGCAGTCGCTGTGCGACCTGATCGTGGTGCCCCTGTTCGAGACCATTGAAGACCTGCGCAATGCCGCACCCATCATGCGGGAGTTTTATGCGCTGCCCGGCGTGGCCCAACTGGTGCGCCGCAGCGGTGCCGAGCAAGACATCATGCTGGGCTACTCGGACAGCAACAAGGACGGCGGCATCTTCACCAGCAACTGGGAGCTGTACCGAGCCGAGATTGCGCTGGTGGAGTTGTTCGACGAGTTGGCCGCCGAGGGTCTGGGCGCCGCGGTTGACGCAGCAGGCGCCGCAACCAGCGTCGCCGCCACGCCGATCCGGCTACGCATGTTCCATGGCCGGGGCGGCACCGTGGGCCGGGGCGGTGGCCCCAGTTACCAGGCGATTCTGGCGCAGCCCCCCGGTACGGTGCGCGGGCAAATACGGCTCACCGAGCAAGGGGAAGTCATTGGCTCCAAATACGCCAACCCCGAAATTGGCCGGCGCAACCTGGAAACCCTGGTTGCCGCCACCCTGGAGGCCACCTTGCTGCAGCCCACCAAGTCGGCCACGCCGCCCTTTCTGGCGGCTGCAGCCGAGTTGTCTAAGAACAGCATGGCCGCTTACCGCAGATTAGTCTACGAGACCCCGGGGTTCACCGAATTCTTCTTTGATTCGACCCCCATCCGGGAGATTGCCGAACTCAACATTGGCTCGCGACCGGCTTCACGCAAGGCTACGCAGCAGATTGAGGATCTGCGGGCGATTCCCTGGGGCTTTAGTTGGGGGCAGTGCCGCCTGACACTGCCCGGCTGGTATGGCTTTGGCTCGGCGGTGGACCAATTTCTGGCGGGCGAAGGCACCAAGGGCAGCACCAAAAAAGACCGGCTCGCGCTTTTGCAGCAAATGGACAAGCAGTGGCCTTTCTTCCAGACCCTGCTCTCCAACATGGACATGGTGATGGCCAAGAGCGATCTGGCCCTGGCCTCGCGCTATGCCGAACTGGTTGGCGATGCGCGTCTGCGCAAGAAAATCTTCACGGCCATCGAGGCCGAGTGGCATCGCACGGCCGCCGCCCTGGGCATGATCACCGGCGACAAGCAGCGCCTGGCCAACAACGCCGCGCTGCAACGCTCCATTCGCCACCGCTTTCCCTATATCGACCCCCTGCACCACCTGCAAGTGGAGCTGGTGCGCCGCTACCGCGCGGGGCAAGCCGACGAGCGCGTGCAGCGCGGGATTCATATCTCGATCAACGGGATTGCGGCGGGGCTTCGCAACACGGGGTGAAGCTCAGGGTTGGGTCCAAGCTGTATTAGGGCTCGACTGCCGTGCTGGCAGCACCTGATGACAACCCACTCAGCGTTCCGTGTTCGCCCATCGCGACGGGTTTGCCCGTGATGGCCGACGCGATCATGCTGAAGGCCCGGACCATCCTGCTGTTCGATGCATCCCAGTAGTCCGCCACGTTGGGCACAAACTTCAGCAAAGCCAGCGACGGTGACGAGGGACCATCCGGAAACCAGGGCTTGGCCATCGGCGTCCACAGGCGTTCAATACGGGCCCGGTCGGTGTCGATTTCTCCGCGGCCGGACAGCGAAACGTAGGTCCCCCCCGCCGTATCGGTGAAGGTCAGGTTAGCCGCTTGCAGACGCTCGACTTTTGAAGATCGCAGGTCAGTGAAGAACCAGAGGGCGCCCGTGGCGTCCATCTCCAGCGGCGCCATCGGGCGGCTGGCCAGTGACCCGTCGGACTCGACCGTGGTGAGCATCGCAATGTTAATACCCTCAATTAGCTGGGCAACGTGGGAGAGATCGGCGCTAGCCTGTGTTTCTGTTTTCATGTGTGACCTTGATGTGAAATAAATCGTGCCATCCCTTGTGGAGGGAGAAGTTCACTTTAAGAGTGCATCTTTCACGGGTCTGTGCGCTTGCGAACCCAAGGCGCGCACTTGCTCAACCCGGGCTTGCCGGGGCGCCTGCTTCACGCTGTGCAATTCGCACAATTTCCTTGGCAATGTCTTCAGGTGACAACACAAAGTCAATGCAGCCTGTATTGATGGCGGATTCGGGCATGTCGGGCTGGCTGGCCGTGCTGAGTTTTTGGGCCAGGGTGATGCCGCCTGCCTCTTTGATGCCGCACAGCGCTGCGGCGCCGTCGCCGTCATAGCCCGACACAATTACTGCGATCAACTTGCCATCCCAATAGGTGGTGAGTGACTTCAAAAAAATCGTGATCACATCGGGCCAGCCACGTGGCTTGGAAATGGGTTTGAGATGGAACACGCCGTCTTCCACATGCAGATCCCGATTGGACGGAATGATGAACACGTGGTCGGGCTCAATCAACAGGTCTTCGGTGATCAGCTCGACAGGCATTGATGTGAAATGCGGCAGCACCTCGTGCAGCCGCGTGGGCATCATGGTGATGTGGTTGACGATCACAACCGCCACACCCATGTCGGCGGGCAGGCATGTCAGCAGCCGGATGTAAGCATCAAGCCCGCCCGCCGATCCCCCCACGCAAACAATCGGGAAATTTTTCGCAACAGTTTTGGAGGTCATGAAAGTCCTTTTTTGCTCTGATCAGGAGAGCTGCTTACCGGGAGTCAATATGGGCTGACGGCGACTTTGAGGCCCATTGGGCAGCCCAACCCGTGATCCAGCCCCGCAGATCCTGCGCGGGCATTGGCCGGGCAATACAGTAGCCTTGAACCAGATCGCACCCTAGTTGCATCAGCAGGATGCCGTGCGCCTCGGTCTCGACGCCCTCGGCAATCACGTCGCACTTGAAGGCATTGGCCAGGCTGATGATGCCTTTCAGGATGGCCAGGTCATCCGGATCGTCCAGCATGTTTTGCACAAAACTCTGGTCGATCTTGAGCGAGGCCACCCGCAGTCGCCTCAGATAAAACTGGCGTGCGCCCACGTTGACACTCACCTGCAAGCCCTGCACCTGCCAGGCTTCCATCTGGCCCAAGGCCGTGTTGATGACCCACTCGCCAATAGGGATGGCCAGCGCATGGTCCACCACCACCACGGGCAAAAAAGACCCGGGCAGCCGCAGCCCCTTGGCGGGATGTTGCCAACGTATCAATGCCTCGACCCCCACCAATTGACCCGTACGCAGGTTCACCTTGGGCTGGTGATACAGCAAAAATTCGCCCTCGTCGAGCGCTTGCCGGACCCCCTGCAGGTCTTCGTGCCAGCAGCGCAGGCTGCTTTCCCGCTCCGCATCAAACACCTGATAGCAGTTTTTGCCGGCCTGTTTGGCAAGGTACATGGCCTGGTCGGCCTGGCGCATCAATTGATCGCCCTCCACTTCCTGCGCTTGCGGGCAGAACGTCACACCCAGGCTGGCCGACACCCGAAGCAGGTGATCCTTGAATCGCATGGGATGGGCAGCGGCAGCCAGCAGCCGGTTGGGCAGGCCGGTCAGGGCATCAAAATGGGCCAGTTGAAACAGTTGGTGTTCAATGGACTTGAGCGCACTGATGTCGCTCAAGGCCATGCGCAATGCACAAACTCCATCGGCATCAGTCGTGGCCGTGGCCATCAAATGCACCCACAACTGAGCCCCGCCAACGCGGTTCATGCGAACCTCGCCCGACTGTGGCGATCCCGTCTCGCGCATCTGTTTGCACAGCAGGTAGAAGCCGTCCTGATCTTCCCTGGCAATAAAAGCATGCAGGGGGCGCGTGACCAGCGCACCGCGGTTCACGCCCAACAGGGTGGCCGCAGTCAGGTTGGCCTCCAGAATCGAGCCATTGGCACCCACGGTGACATAGCCCACGGGCGCCAGGTCATACAGGTCAAAGTAGCGTGCCCGTGCGTTCTCCTGGTCCAGGTGGGATTGGCGCAACTCGTCGTTTTGCAGTTCCAGTTCAATCTGGTGCACTTGCAGTTCATGCAGCGGCTTTTGCACGGCTTGCGGCAGGGGTTCGGCCACAGTATCCCCTTGGCTGGCGGCGTGGTCATTGAACCGGGCTTCGGCGCGCTGGCGCAGCGCCCCGGCGCGCGCGGACGCGGGCGGAGTTCGGGTCGTATCCGGCGCCGGTTTCGGGGAACCCAGGGGGGAAGCGGGGCGACTCATGTGGCGGCTCCCTTGGTTCAGCAACGATCCATTACCAGCCCCGACCCGTCGTTGTGGACTTCAAGGGGCACCCAAGTTGGTAAGAAAAGTCCGCATAGAGAATCAGTGTAGGCCGTTTGCCCGAGGCAGTTCGTCCGCCAGCGCACAGTCAAGACCTCAGAAACCTGGATGCAGTACCTTGAAACACCCGCCACCGGGGTGTTTGACTATTCTCAGATATTTTCTTTCTCTAGCCGGCGAATTGAAACGCTTTGACAAGAAAAAACAATAGCAAAGAGGCCTAAAAGGAAGTCCAGTCGTCTTCGTTTTTGGCTGGCGCTTTTGCCTTGGACACGGCGGGCAACCGGGCCTGCACGCTGGCGTCAGCGTTGCCGGGAGCGGCAGGGCGCGACGCGATGGCGGGGCGTTGCGGGCTCTTGAATGCCTGCTGTTGCGACTGATTCGCTCGCGTCTTGAAAGGGTCAGAACGAGCCGGGGAATGGGCCGAATCATTGCCCAGTTTGAATACGGATACGGCCTGCACCAACTCTTGCGCCTGGTTTTTCAGGCCACCGGCTGCAGCGGCCATTTCTTCCACGAGTGAGGCGTTTTGCTGCGTGGTCTGGTCCATTTGAGTCACGGCCTCGCCTACTTGGGCGACACCGCGGCTTTGCTCCAAACTGGCCGCGCTGATCTCACCCATGATGTCGGTCACCCGGCGGATGGAGTTCACCACCTCTGTCATGGTCGCACCCGCCCGGTCCACCAGCGCCGTGCCGTGCTCCACACGCTCCACACTGGCGCCAATCAAACTCTTGATTTCACGCGCCGCCTCGGCACTGCGCCCGGCCAGGCTGCGAACCTCAGAGGCCACCACGGCAAAGCCGCGCCCCTGCTCACCCGCACGCGCAGCTTCCACCGCCGCGTTGAGCGCGAGGATGTTGGTCTGAAAAGCAATGCCATCAATTACGCTGATGATGTCCGCGATCTTGCGCGAGGACTCGTTGATGCCTTTCATGGTGTCAACGACCTGGGCGACCACCTCGCCGCCCTGAATGGCAACACTGGAGGCGTTCACCGCCAGTTGATTGGCCTCTCGCGCATTGTCAGCGTTTTGCCCCACGATGCTGCCGAGTTGCTGCATGGAGGCTGCCGTCTGCTGCAGGGCACTGGCCTGGCTTTCGGTGCGTGCGCTCAGATCCAGATTGCCTCGGGCGATTTCGGCACTTGTAATGGCCACATCACCGGCCGATGTCCGCACACCCCGCACCACGTTGACCAGGCTGTCGCGCATGTCCTTCATGGCCACGATCACGCTGGCGGGGTGCGCGTTTGCCGTCTCGATCCCAATCGTCAGGTCACCGCCCCGAACAGCGTCCGCCACAGCCTTGACCTGGTAGGGCTCGGCACCCAAATCGCGGCGAATGGAGCGCGTGATCACGGTCGCACAGGCACCGCCAAGCAGCACAGCCAACAGTGTCAGGCCAATCATCAGGCCTTGAAAAAACTGGGCCTCCGACAACGCTGCAGCCAGATTTTTCTGGATGATGGCTTCTTCAAAGTCAATCAGGGCATTGATGCGGGCCAGCCACTCCACGAACAAAGGTTTGGCCTGGGTCCAGACGATGGTTTGGGCTTGTTCGCGTTGATCAGCCAAGCGCAGCTCAATCACCTTGCGGATCAGGGGCAAGGCTCGGGATTCGGTCTCTTTGATCGCCCCGTTGAGCCTGGCGATTTCGGGCGCCAGTGTTCGGTCTTCATTGAGAATTATGTCCAGGGCAGCACCCGACTGGGCATAGAACTGGGTCAGCCGCTCGATGGTGGCAATCTCGGCCTGTACTTCGGCCGGTGTGGCAGCAGCGGCAACGTCGCGTATGGCAATAGAGCGATCGTGCGCACTGCCACGGTAATTGATGGCGGCACGCTGAATCACGGAATTCTTCAAGGAATTTTCTTCAAGCGCCTGCTTGATCAACCGGACCTCGTAGACGGCGGCCAAGGTGAGGCCCACCAAAATTAACAAAATCAGACCAAAACCCCATGTGAGTTTTTGTTGAATGGTGAGTACTGATTTATTAATTATCAAGATAGGTTCCCCTGTTTTTTTATGATCCATCATTGTGCGCTCATTTCGACTTTGGGCCCCTCGCGGTGCCCCCAAACAGATTATTGTGGCGTGAAACTATTGACCACCAGCCATGGTCAAACCACCCGTCGAATTTCGGACCCTTTAAAGGCATCGTCACAGGTCAACACAAAGTGCCCCCGGACTCCGCTGACGCTTACAAATTTGGTAAGCAGGGACGCCGGGAACTGGATCGTTGCGCCACAGAAGCTCTTGACGATGACTTGATTGACCGACCCACGGTAGTAGTGCAGGTATTGCTGCTCCGTGAGGTGAAGTCGAAATTCAAATTGCTTCATGTTCGTGCTCTGAAAACAATAGTGACGGGCTTTTGCCGCTCTGTGCTGAACCCTGCAACCCAATTACAAGACTTTCTTGCCTCCAGCCGGCGTATCGATTGGGTCAACTAACTTAGTTTGATAGCAAATCCCTCCCACATTCAAGGACCACCACCCACCTGCCATCAACCCACCATCACCTCACGTACCGCCGCCAACTGCCGGCGCGAAACCAAAAGCAGCTCGTCCAGGCCGTGCAGCCGCACCGCCCAGCCTTCGCCCTCTTGCGGGTCGTGGTGCTTCTCCAGCGCACGCACGGCGCTGCGGGCGATCAGGGCGTTGCGGTGAATGCGCAGGAACCGGGGTTTGTACTTTTCCTCCAGTTCGCCCAAAGAGCCTTCCAGCAGATAAGTGCGGGTAGCGGTGCGCACCGTGATGTATTTGAGCTCGGCCTTGAGGTACAGGACCTCCGACACCGGTACGCGCTCGGTGCGACCGCGCTCATGAATCACCATCACTTCTTCAGCCAAATCGGGCTCTAGCCGGCGTTTATATTGTGCCAGCCGCTCTATTTTTTGTAGCGAAGCCTGCAAGCGGGCCAAGCGCACGGGTTTGGTGAGGTAGTCCGCCGCCTCCAGCTCAAACGCCTGCACGGCGTGCTCGGCATAGGCCGTGACAAACACCACGGCCGGCGGGTCGGGCAGCGCCCGCAGGGCCCGGGCCAGGGTGAGCCCATCGGCGCCAGGCATGTGAATATCGACCAGGACCACGTCCACCGGGTGGTGCTGCACGTGGGCCATGGCCTGCGCCGCGTTGTCGGCCTCGCCCTCAATACTGACCGCCGGATCGGTGCACTCGCCCAGCAGGGTTCTCAGGCGCGCGCGCGCCAGCGCCTCGTCGTCCACGATCAACACCTTCAAACGCATGAAATCACCACCATGGGGCTCATATCGGCACCTGAATCCTGACCTGAAACACGCCATCTTTGAGGGCGGCCTGAAAGTGGCCCTGCACGTCGTGCATCAGATGCAGACGGTCACGCACATTGTCCAGCGCCAGGCCGTGGCCGGGCGCGCCGGGCCCGCCCGGCACGGTGTTGGTGACCTTGATGACCACGCTGGAGCCTCTGCGCTGGGTCGATATCTTGAGGGTCGCACCCTGGGGGCTGGGCTCCACGCCGTGCTGCACCGCGTTTTCAACCAGCGGCTGCAAGAGCAGCGGCGGCAGGCGGGCGGCCGAGGCGCTGGGGTCCAGCGCCCATTCCACTTGCAGGCGCTCGCCAAAGCGCACTTGTTCTATCGCCAGATAGCGCTCGGCCAGCGCCACCTCATCGGCCAGGGTGACAAACTCGCCCTGCTCCATCAGCGCGTGGCGAAACAGATCGCTCAGGTCTTCGAGCAGGGTCTCGGCTTTGGCGGGCTCGGCGCGCACGAGGGCAATGGCGCTGTTGAGGGTGTTGAACAAGAAATGGGGACGAATGCGGGCTTGCAGCTCGCTCAGGCGCGCAGCGGTGGCGGCGGGCGTTTGCCCGCGGGCCCGCAAAACCAGCGCAGCCACCAGCGCGGCGGACAAGAGGGCGCCGCTGAAGGCACAGGCAATCCAGGGCGCGGGGTCAAGCAAACCCGCCGCAAACAAAACGCCGCAGCTATACAGCCCCGACAAGGCGCCCAGTCCCACGCCGGCCAGTTGCTGCAGGGGCGGGGTGAGTCGCGCCAGCAGCTTCTTCAAGCTGCACGCCGACAGCAACCACACCAGCGTGGCAGGTAGCGCCCCCCCCGTGAGCAAAGACAGGCGGCCCAGCCAGTCCATGAACCCAGCCGCCCCAAACATGGCCCCCACCGCCACCACGGCCTCGACAAAAAGCACCGCCCGCAGCACCACGCCCACGTGGCAGGCGTCAAACACCAGGCGACGTGGCGGCACCGGCGGCGGCAGTTCTGACGCCAGGTCCTGGAAGGCCGATAAAATTTGGGTGTCTTTCATTGAAAATTGTGCGCAGTTGAGATCAAGCTCACCACGCACCCGATTATTGATGATCCCTTGCTTTTCTCCTCACCCCCCGGCACATCCCTGTGCCTGCACACAACACCATGTCACACAACCAATTCGATAAAAAATCAGAAGCCTGGTCTGCCCTGTTCTCCGAGCCCATGAGTGATCTGGTCAAACGCTACACCTCCAGCGTGTTTTTTGACAAGCGGCTGTGGCAGGCGGACATTGCCGGCTCGCTCGCCCACGCCGACATGCTGGCGGCCCAAAAAATCATCCTGGATGCCGACCATCAGGCCATAAAAGGTGGCATGGCCACGATCACTGCCGAGATCGAATCGGGCGCCTTTGAGTGGAAGCTGGACCTGGAAGACGTGCACCTGAACATCGAGGCGCGCCTGACCCAGCTGGTGGGCGATGCCGGCAAGCGCCTGCACACCGGGCGCTCACGCAATGACCAGGTCGCCACCGATGTGCGCCTGTGGCTGCGCGGCGAGATTGACCTGATCAGCGGCCTGCTCACTGATCTGCAAACCTCGCTGATTGAAGTGGCCGAGAAAAACGTTGAGGTCATCCTGCCCGGCTTCACCCACCTGCAGGTGGCCCAGCCCATCAGCTTTGGCCACCACATGCTGGCTTATGTGGAGATGTTCAGCCGCGATGCTGAGCGCATGGCGGAGGTGCGTCGCCGGGTCAACCGCCTGCCGCTGGGCGCGGCCGCACTGGCGGGCACCAGCTACCCGCTGGACCGCGAACGCGTGGCTGTCTCACTGGGGATGGTCGATGACGCGGGCATGCCTTGTGTCTGCCAGAACTCGCTGGACGCCGTGAGCGACCGCGACTTTGCGATTGAATTCACCGCCGCAGCCTCGCTGTGCATGGTGCACATCAGCCGCATGAGCGAAGAATTGATATTGTGGATGAGCCAGAACTTTGGTTTTGTGCAGATTGCCGACCGCTTCACCACCGGCAGCTCCATCATGCCGCAGAAGAAAAACCCCGATGTACCCGAATTGGCTCGTGGCAAAACCGGCCGCGTGGTGGGTCACCTGATGGGCCTGATCACCCTCATGAAGGGCCAGCCCCTGGCCTACAACAAGGACAACCAGGAAGACAAGGAGCCTCTGTTTGACACCGTGGACACACTCAAGGACACGCTGCGCATCTTCTCCGAGATGGTGGGCGGACAGTTGAACCCGGCCACAGGCATCAAGGAAGGCGGCATCACCGTCAAACCCGAAGCCATGGAGCGCGCCGCCCTCAAGGGCTACGCCACGGCCACCGATCTGGCCGACTACCTGGTCAAAAAAGGCCTGCCTTTCCGGGATGCGCACGAAACCGTGGCGCATGCGGTGAAGGCCGCCATTGCCCACCAGGTCGATTTGTCAGAGTTGCCCCTGGCGGTGCTGCAGGAGTTCAACCCTTCAATAGAAAAAGACGTGTACGAGGGCTTAAGCCTGCGCGGCTCGCTCAATGCGCGCAACATTCTGGGCGGTACAGCCCCCCAACAGGTGCGGATGCAGATTGCACGGCACCGGGCGCGGCTGGCATGAAGGGGCTGGGGCGGCATTGGCGGGGCCCGGCGACACTGCTTTGTGCGTTGCTGATGGGGGGTCCGGCACAGGCACAGTTGAACCACGCCACCCTGCCCCAATCGGTGACGGCGTGGCTCACGCCCCAAGTCGGATTGACGTCCAACGCCAGCGTGTCTGAGCAAAAAAGAAACGCCAAGGTCAAGAAGGCAGAAAAGACCAAAAAGAAATGCGGCTGGCCGACCGAGAAAGAATGGAACCGCTGCGAGCGGGTTAAAACCATGCCGGGCCAGCCCGGCACCTGCGATCACTTGCTGCCCAAGTGCTGACACCCATCGGCTCCGCCACAGGCTGGCGGGGTGATGTCAGGCTTTACTGGAGAGCAGAGAGCCAGCCATGGCGTCATTGGTCTTGAACACCTGAAGGTTCGCCAAAAAAGCGTTTTTGGCCTGCAATTGCGCCACCACATCGGCCTCCATCGAGGCCTTTTTTTCGTCTGCAGCCTTGACCGTGGCCTCCACACCGCCCTGGGCCTGGGCAGTTTGCCGGACTTCCTGGCGTTGGAAACCTGGTGTATTAGCGTTGGCCACGTTGTTGGCCGAGGTCCGCATGACGGTCTGGGCGGCCTGCATGCCAGAGCTGGCGATGGATGAAATGGCGTTCATGTCGGTGTCCTTCGGTGCCTGTGAATTACGTGATTTGAGCACAAAGCTTGATTTTTCGCGATATCCAACCTGATCGCACAATATATAACCAAGCCCGTTGCAGGCAGGAGGGGGCGGGCATGGCGCCATCTCAAACATGATCTGGGAGAACCACATTGGATAGTGCAAGTACACCGGCCTGGGCTGGCGTTGACCCGTTGCGTCTTGGGCCGCAGGTAGTGCAAGACCTCGTCTGCCCCCGCGACGCCCATGCGCCGCTGGTACGCACCGAGGGGCAACTCATCTGCACCCACCCTGCGTGCGGGCTGCGCTTTCCGATTGTGGATGGCATCCCCGTGCTGATTGACGAGAGCCGAAGCATCTTTGAGCTGAACGACTTTGTCACCGACAAGCCCACAACGCTGGACCTGCGCGACGAAGCGCAGCGCCTTCCCACCCTCAGGGCCCGCTTGAAGGCACGCTTGGTATCCATCATTCCCAGTCTGTCGCTGAGCACCTCGGACTTCACGGCCGCAGCGGCCCTGATGGAGGTGGAGCGCAGCCGCCCGAACCCCCGGGTACTGGTGATTGGCGCGGGAGATGTCCAGTTCACCTCTCAACCGGGTACGACCCTCATCTACTCCGACGTGGCCAGGGGCCCCCTGATCCATGTCATTGCCGACGCCCACGACCTCCCTTTTGCGGACGCCAGCTTTGACGCCGTGTTGGCGATTGCCGTGCTGCAATATCTGCCGGACCCGGCACGCGCCATGATGCAGACCCATCGCATCCTCAAGCCCGGTGGCCTGGCCTACGTGGTAGCACCCATGATTCAACAAAACACGTTGGGGCCTTACGACTACTTTCTGTACACCCACGCCGGCCTGCGCCGGGTCATGCGTTGCTTCACGGAGGTGCGCAGCGGCGTGGCCAACGGCCCGGCCATGGCCTTGGGCTGGACGATAGAGGCCTTCATGACGAGCATGTCAGAGACGCGCTGGGTGCGCAGCCTGTTGAGCAACCTGACCCGGCTGGTGATCTGGCCCCTGAAATACCTTGACCGCGGTCTGTCTCGCAAGCGCGGCGCCTATGACTGCGCCTCGGCCTTGTATTTCTTTGGCCGCCGCGCCGAGGTGCCAGTGAGCGACCGGGAAATCAGCAGGGGTTACCGCGGCCTGAAGTGGGGCGCCTGAATGACCGGCGCCCTGAAGCTGGCAGCACTGCGCACCTTGCGGGCCATGGGCGTGCTGGCCTTGTGCCGTCGGCTGACACGCCACCGCCTTCGGGTGCTGACCTATCACGGGTTCGAGCTGGCTGATGAGGCCGCCTTTCGCCCCGCCATGTACATGAAGCGCAAGACCTTCAAGCGCCGCCTGCAGCTGATCGAACGCATGGGCTTTCAGGTCGTGACGCTGGATGCCGCCGTCGAGCAAATGCAGCGCGGCCAGCTCGAGCTCGATCAACTCGTGATCACCTGCGACGATGGCTGGGCGAGTTTTGCGCTGCTGGCGCAGCCTGAACTCCAGCGCCACGGGTTCCCATCCACCCTGTACGTCACCAGCTACTACGTGCAGCATCCCTCACCCGTATTCACCATGGTGGTGCAGTACCTGTTCTGGAAGGCGTCCAGCGAGGTGATCGATTTCCAGGGGGTGCCGTGGGCGCCGGGCGGCACCGTCCTGCGGGGGGACGCGGCGGCGCTGGAGCAAGTGATGTGGCAGGCCATCATGTATGGGGAGCAGCATTGCGATCAGCCCCAGCGTGATGCGCTGTGCGCCGATCTCGGGCGCAGGCTGGGTGTGCCCTACAAGGATATCGTCACCCGCCGGCTTTTTCATCTGATGACGCCGCAGGAACTGCGCCAGGCCCAAACCGCCGGCGTTGCCATTGAACTGCACACCCATCGCCACCGTTTCCCCCCGGACGATGAGGGCGCCTGCAGACGGGAGATTGAGGATAACCGCCAGGCGCTGCACGAATGGATAGGTCGCCGGCCAGATCATTTTTGCTACCCCAGCGGCGACTGGGGGCGCAGCCAAGTGCCATGGCTTGAGGAAATGGGCGTGAAAAGTGCCACCACCTGCGACCCGGGCCTGGCAGATGCAAGGTCATCACCCCACGCCCTCCAACGCATTCTGGACAGCGAAGACATGCATGAACTGGAGTTTGAAGCGGCGCTAAGCGGATTCAACGACCTGCTGCGAACGCTGCGCTCCCGTGGGCGGGTCTGGCCGGTGCCAGCAAACCAGGCACCACTCAGGGCTGAAAAACCTGCGCCTCAAGCTTGAGCGAACGTATTTTTTCAGCAGCGGCATCAGCTTGTGCCCGGGTATCAAACGGCCCTGCCCGCAAACGAATGCGTTTGCCTTGGCCCGTGCCAATCTCCTGCGCTGTCGGCTTCAGGCCCGCGTCTTTCAGAGTGGCTTGCGCATTGCGCGCATTGGCCTCCTTCGAAAACAAACCCACATTGATGAAGTAAGGCGCGGGGGCTTTAGGTTCTGCAGACGCCGGACCGGCGCGCCTGGGCTGTACGACGGCAACTGGCAGGGGCTGCGGCGGCAGCGTCGGTGGAGGTGGCGGTGCCACAAGCGGCGTGGATGCTGGAGCTGCCAGCACCGGCAAGGCGGCTATGGGCGCGGAGGCAGGCTCGACCGGCGGGGGTGTTGAAGCCGCCGCAGCCGCAGCAAAGGGCGTGGGCTCCGAGGCGGACGAGGCCGCAGGAGCCGCCGCAGAGGCCAGCGCCATCGCAGGCTGGGCGGTTAGATCGATCACGGGGCCGGCCTCTGCAATGCGCTCAAGTGTCTGGCTGGGGCGAACGCGGGCCAACGGACCGTCCTCGGGCAGGGCCAGGTAAAAGCCCAGCGCGCCGCCCAACAAAATCAAATTAACCACACCCAGCCCGATCAGTCGTTGACGGGAACTGGCCTGAGCTGCCAACAGGTTGCAGGCTTGCACCAAGGTTTTGCTGTCGGTGATGGCGCGTGTCATGCGCTGGCGCAAGTCCGAGCGCAAGACAGCGTTGCCCACCGCACCGGGCACCACGAAACTCAACGCACCCCAAGTCACCAGCAACACCATTTCTGTCGTCTCCGACAGTTGAAGCACCAGCCGCCCGATGCCAAACACCAGCAGCGGCACAAACAACATGATGCCAACATAGGCCAGCGCGGCCACCCACAGGCTCCTGAACGCCATCCAGTTCAGGGTGTAGAGGCAGGCCGCCCAATTCCAGCTCAATTGGACGCGTCCCGCCTGCTCAAACCGGGCCAGCAGGGGCAGGTAATAGTCGGCACTGATCGGCCCCACCGCAGCCCGGTACAGCAGGTCGGTGGGGCTCTCGACCGTGCGGTCAAGCAGGGTGATTTCTGGAGCAGGTGACGAGTCAGGGTTGGCCATGGCTGATTTTGGCATGACCCGGCAGCGGCAAGTCGGCTACGCTTGGCCTCTCACAGCAGGCTTGGGGTGCATAGAATGAAACGACTGTTCGCATTATTTTTGACAATGGCGGCAATGAGCAGCCAGGCCCTGGAGATCGTCCGTTTTTCGCCTCAGGGCGAGGTCGTCCAAGTGCGGCAAGTGGTGCTGCAGTTTGACGAGCCTGTCATGAACTTTGGTGACCCCAAAGCGCCAGCCCCGGTGAGCCTGAGTTGCAGTGACACCCCGGCAGCGCAAGGCACAGGCCGCTGGACCAGCGACCGTGAATGGGTGTTTGACTTCACCAACGAGCTGCCCGCCGCCACCGCCTGCACCCTTCAAATGCGCCCCGGCCTGCAATCCCTCCAGGGCACAGCGCTCAAGGGCAGCAGCCGCTACACCTTCAAAACCGGGGGCCTGCGGGTGCTGAACGTGCAACCCGGTGAAAACACCGCCATTGATGAAGAACAGTTTTTCATCCTGCAACTCAATGGCCCCGCCACATTGGCCAGCGTGCAGGCCAGCGTGGGCTGCCAGGTCGAGGGTTTGGGCGAGCGCGTGGCGGTGCGCCTCATTGACGGCCAAGAGCGCGCCGCGTTCCTCAAATCCCGGGGAACCCGGCTAGCCCAGGCAGCTACCCAAACTCCACTGAATTGGGCCACTCTGGCCTGTAACCGCCGCCTGCCCTCGGCCGGCCAGGTGCACCTGGTGGTGGGCCCGGGCTTGGCCACAATCAGCCAGAGCCCGGTGACCAGCACCACCGTGCAGCGCTTCAGCTACAAGGTGCGCGAGCCGTTTGAGGCCAGCTTCAGTTGCGAACGGGAGAATGCGCAATCGGCATGCCTGCCGGTTCGCCCGATGCGCATCAGCTTCAACGCCCCTGTTTCCCGCCAGTTGGCCGAGGGGATTCGGCTCACGGGCCCAAACGGTGTGTTGGCACCGCGCTTTGAGCCCAGTCAAGGCCCGGGCGATGTCCAGGGCGTGGCCTTTCCGTCCGTCTTGCCTGAGGCAACCCAATTCACGTTGACTTTGTCCAAAGACTTCAAGGACAGCGCGGGCCGTGCGCTGCGCAATGCGAGCAGCTTTCCCATGGCCGTGGCGACCGGCACGATGCCGCCGCTGGCCAAATTTGGCGCAGCACCCTTTGGTGTGGTGGAGCGACTGGCTGAACCCACGGGTGTGGCCTTGCTGCCGGTCACGCTGCGCGCCATTGAGGGCGCGCAGCCTGGCAAGACGGGTGGCCAGGTGAGCACGTGGCAGCCCACCACGGACGCCAACATCATGGCCTGGTTCGCCAAGGTACAGCGCTATGACAACGCCACCGTGCCCCGCAAAACAGCAGCCAGGGAACTCAAGGGGCCCCTGCCCCGCACGCTGGAGGCGGGTGACCGGGACGAGGTGCA
>JBIIVW010000321.1:0-3785 GCA_044339205.1 Rhodoferax sp.
TGACCATGGCGGCCTACCCAGCCCGTGTGCTTGGGCCTTGGGCCACGAGGGGCAGGGCGTCAGTCCCGAGCTTGAAGCCCTGGCTCGGCGCCGTGTTCGTATTGCACAGCCTGGCGGGGAGGAGTCTCTGAACGTCGCCGCCGCCGCCGCCATTTGTTTGCATGCCAGTTCGGTCATAACGCGGCCGCTATAATAGGGCGCTTCACCGCATCCTGTACGCCTAGCGCAACCCCAAGCCAATTCCCTGTCAATAGCCAGCCAAGAGTTGTTTCTTGGGCGCGGCTGGGCGTACCCGAAAACCCCTTCCGGAGAACCCAGTGCTTTTGTCTTTACAGGGATCATTTCCCCCCGCCATTTTGGCGCTCGCAGACGGCACGGTGTTTGTTGGAAATTCCATCGGAGCCCCCGGCTCCACCGTCGGAGAAGTGGTGTTCAACACCGCGATGTCCGGCTACCAGGAAATCCTGACAGACCCGAGCTATTGCCAGCAAATTGTCACCCTCACTTACCCGCACATCGGCAATTACGGCGTCAATGCCCAGGATGTCGAGGCTGCCCGTGTGTATGCCGCTGGACTGATCATCAAGGACTTGCCCTTGGTGATGTCTAATTTCCGTGCGGACTTGAGTTTGTCGCAGTACCTCATGCAACAAAATACCGTCGCGATTGCCAACATCGACACCCGACAACTCACCCGCCATTTGCGCACCCATGGTGCGCAAAGTGGCTGCATCCTCGCTTTGGCTGCCGGTGAATCGGTGACCCAATCATCTGTTGACCAGGCCGTAGCATTGGCCAAAGGTGCGCCCGCCATGGCCGGTGCAGATCTTGCCAAGATGGTGTCGACCCAGGCCGTTTATGAGTGGACGCAGACCGAATGGCAACTGGCCCACCCCCAGCTTCATGGTAAGCCGGGTTACGGCGAGCAAACGGAGCCCCGCTTTCATGTGGTGGCCTACGATTTTGGCGTCAAGTTCAATATTTTGCGAATGTTGGCTGAGCGCGGCTGCCGCGTCACTGTGGTGCCGGCGCAGACCCCTGCTGCCGATGTCCTCAAGTACCAACCTGATGGCGTGTTTCTGAGCAACGGCCCGGGGGACCCCCAGCCTTGTGACTACGCCATTGCGGCTACCGCCGAGTTGATTGAGACGGGCATTCCAACCTTTGGCATTTGTCTGGGCCACCAAATCATGGCGCTGGCCAGCGGTGCCAAGACCTTCAAGATGAAGTTTGGTCACCATGGCGCCAATCACCCGGTCAAAGACCTCGACAACGGCCGCGTCAGTATCACCAGCCAGAACCACGGTTTTGCGGTGGACGAGAAGGCATTGCCTGCCAATTTGCGTGCCACCCATGTCAGCTTGTTTGACGGGACCTTGCAGGGACTGACGCGGACTGACAAGCCTGCATTCTGTTTTCAGGGGCACCCCGAGGCCTCGCCCGGGCCGCACGATATCGCCTACCTGTTTGACCGCTTCACCGCGTTGATGGAGACCCGCAAAAATGCCTAAACGCACCGACCTTAAATCCATTCTCATCATTGGTGCCGGCCCCATCATCATTGGCCAGGCCTGCGAGTTCGACTATTCGGGCGTGCAGGCCTGCAACGCTTTGCGCGAGGAGGGCTACAAAGTCATCCTGATCAACAGCAATCCGGCCACGATCATGACCGATCCGGCCACGGCCGACGTCACCTACATTGAGCCCATTACCTGGCAAACAGTTGAAAAGATCATTGCCAAAGAGCGCCCGGATGCCATCCTGCCCACCATGGGGGGCCAGACGGCACTGAACTGCGCCCTGGATTTGTGGCACCACGGCGTACTGGAAAAGTATAACGTCGAGTTGATCGGCGCCACTCCAGAAGCCATTGACAAGGCCGAGGACCGTCTGAAGTTCAAAGACGCCATGACCAAGATTGGGCTGGGGTCCGCCCGCTCGGGCATTGCCCATTCGATGGATGAAGCCTGGACCGTCCAAAAGACGCTGGGTTTCCCGACTGTGATCCGACCCAGTTTCACGTTGGGTGGCACTGGTGGTGGCATCGCTTACAACTCCGAAGAATTCGAAGAGATTTGCAAGCGCGGCCTGGAGGCTTCGCCTACGAACGAATTGTTGATTGAAGAGTCACTGCTCGGCTGGAAAGAGTACGAGATGGAAGTTGTTCGCGACAAGGCGGACAACTGCATCATTGTGTGCTCGATCGAAAACCTGGATCCCATGGGCGTGCACACCGGAGACTCGATCACGGTGGCACCGGCGCAAACGCTGACCGACAAGGAATACCAGATCCTTCGCAATGCTTCATTGGCAGTGCTTCGGGAAATTGGTGTGGACACCGGTGGCTCGAACGTGCAGTTCTCCATCAATCCCGAAGACGGGCGCATGGTTGTCATTGAGATGAACCCGCGTGTGTCCCGCTCGTCAGCGCTGGCCTCCAAGGCCACTGGTTTTCCCATTGCCAAGGTGGCTGCCAAATTGGCGGTGGGCTACACCCTGGACGAATTGCGCAATGACATCACAGGTGGTACAACGCCCGCCAGCTTTGAGCCCAGCATCGACTATGTGGTCACCAAAATTCCTCGTTTCGCGTTTGAAAAGTTTCCCGCAGCCGACAGTCGCCTGACCACGCAAATGAAGTCAGTTGGTGAGGTGATGGCGATGGGCCGCACCTTCCAGGAGTCGTTTCAGAAAGCCTTGCGCGGTCTCGAGGTCGGCGTGGACGGCATGAACGAGAAAACGCAGGACCGTGAAGTGCTTGAAAAGGAGTTGGGGCAGCCCGGCCCTGAGCGTATCTGGTACGTGGGTGATGCATTCGCTCTGGGCATGAGCGTTGATGAGGTCTTTGCGCTCACCAAGATTGACCCCTGGTTTTTGGTCCAGATCGAGCAGATCGTCAAGATCGAGTTGGAGCTGGAAACGACAACGCTGGATGCGATCGACGAGCCCACTCTGCGTGCACTCAAGCAAAAAGGTTTTTCTGATCGACGCTTGGCCAAGCAGCTGAAAACCACTGATACTGCGATTCGTGATAAGCGCCACGCCTTGGGCGTGCGCCCGGTTTACAAGCGGGTGGATACCTGCGCGGCCGAGTTCGCGACCAATACGGCTTACCTGTATTCAACCTACGAGTCTTCGCATCCGTTTGATTCGGGTAGCGAATGTGAAGCCGAACCGACAGCCAAGAAAAAAATCATGGTGCTGGGCGGTGGTCCCAACCGGATTGGTCAGGGCATTGAGTTCGACTACTGCTGTGTGCACGCTGCGCTGGCCATGCGGGAGGACGGTTACGAGACCATCATGGTCAACTGCAACCCCGAGACCGTGTCCACCGACTACGACACCTCGGATCGCTTGTATTTTGAGCCATTGACCCTGGAAGATGTGCTGGAGATCGTCGACAAGGAAAAACCGTTCGGCGTGATTGTTCAGTATGGAGGGCAGACCCCGTTGAAGCTGGCGCTTGATCTGGAAGCCAACGGCGTGCCAATCATTGGTACTTCACCGGACATGATTGATGCAGCGGAAGATCGGGAGCGTTTCCAGAAGCTGCTGCATGAATTGGGCTTGCGCCAGCCGCCCAACGCGACAGCCCGCACGGAGTCCGAAGCCCTTGAAAAAGCTGCTGCTTTGGGCTACCCGCTCGTGGTTCGCCCCAGCTATGTGTTGGGCGGACGCGCCATGGAAATAGTCCATGAGCAACGCGATCTGGAGCGCTACATGCGCGAGGCCGTCAAGGTCAGCCATGACTCGCCAGTGTTGCTGGACCGCTTTTTGAATGACGC
>JBIIVW010000237.1:0-5249 GCA_044339205.1 Rhodoferax sp.
GGGAGCTTGTAGACTTGGGTCAGCAGCTCCCAGCCCCACTTGAGCGAGTCGCGCTTGAAGTAATCCCCAAAACTCCAGTTGCCCAGCATCTCAAAAAAGGTGTGGTGACGCGCGGTGTAGCCCACGTTTTCCAGATCATTGTGCTTGCCACCGGCCCTAAGGCACGCCTGCACCGAGGCGGCGCGCACGTAAGAGCGCTTGTCGGTGCCCAAAAACACGTCTTTGAATTGCACCATGCCCGAGTTGGTGAACATCAGGGTGGGGTCGTTGCCGGGCACCAAGCCGCTCGAAGGCACCACGGTGTGGCCCTTGGACTCGAAGAAATCGAGAAAGATCTTGCGGGTATCGGCAACGGTGAAGGAGGGAGTGGGGGTGGATGAGCTCATGAACTCAATTATAGATTTCGGTGAGCCTGCGGCTGTGGCGGCCCTGCAACGGGTTGAGGGCGGGCCCCGGGTCGTATCAGCGGTGGATTGTGTCGCCCCCGGCGCTGCGAATCACCACAAAAACAGCTAACCTAAAGCATTCGATCACCCCCTCAACCAGCCTCTTCAAACACCCATGACCACCGCGCCCACCACCCCCCTGGCTCTCCTCAATGACCCCACTCTGCTCAAAACCGATGCCTTGATCAACGGCCAATGGGTTGCCGGCAGCAGCCGTTTTGAAGTGCTCGACCCCGCCACCGGCCACAAACTGGCCGATGTCGCCAACCTCGGCCCGGCTGACGCAGAAGCCGCCATTGCGGCCGCCAATGCCGCCTGGCCGGCCTGGCGCACCAAAACGGCCAAAGAGCGCAGCACCATCCTGCGCAAGTGGTTTGATTTGCTGATGGCCAACCAGGAGGATCTGGGCCGCATCATGACCGCCGAGCAAGGCAAGCCTTTCCCGGAAGCCAAAGGCGAAGTTGCCTACGGTGCCAGCTTTGTGGAGTGGTTTGCCGAAGAGGCCAAGCGCGTCAACGGCGAAACCCTGCCTACTTTTGACAACAACCGCCGCCTGATGGTGCTCAAGCAGCCAATCGGCGTGTGCGCCGCCATCACGCCCTGGAACTTCCCGCTGGCCATGATCACCCGCAAGGTGGCACCCGCCCTGGCCGCTGGTTGCACGGTCATCATCAAGCCCGCCGAGCTCACCCCACTGACCGCCCTGGCTGCAGCAGAGTTGGCCATTCGCGCCGGTATTCCAGCGGGCGTGTTGAACATGATCACCGCTGACAGCGACAACTCCATCGCCGTGGGCAAAGTCTTGTGCGCCAGCGACGTGGTGCGCCACATCAGCTTCACCGGCTCCACCGAGGTGGGCCGGATTTTGATGGCCCAAAGCGCCCCCACAGTCAAGAAGATGTCACTGGAGTTGGGTGGCAACGCGCCCTTCATCGTGTTTGACGATGCCGATATTGACTCAGCCGTGGAAGGTGCCATGGCCAGCAAATACCGCAATGCTGGTCAGACCTGCGTCTGCGCCAACCGCTTTTATGTGCAGGACGGCGTCTATGAGGAGTTTGTGGCCAAGTTCTCTGCCAAGGTCAAGACGCTCAAGGTAGGCAATGGCTTTGACGCGGGCGTCATGCAGGGCCCATTGATTGAAGACGCCGCCATCGACAAAGTGAGCCGCCATGTGGCGGACGCGCTGGCCAAGGGCGGCAAACTCATGGCGGGTGGCGCCAAACTGGCCGGGCAATTTTTTGAGCCCACCGTGATCTCGGAAGCCACCGCCAACATGCTGTGCGCCCGCGAAGAAACCTTTGGCCCGTTCGCCCCGGTGTTTCGTTTCACGCACGAACAGGAAGCCATTGACGCCGCCAACAACACCGAGTTCGGCCTGGCCAGCTACTTCTATAGCCGTGACGTCGGCCGCATCTTCCGCGTGGCGGAGGCGCTGGAATACGGCATGGTCGGCATCAATGTGGGTGTGCTGGCCACAGAGCATGTGCCCTTTGGTGGCGTCAAGCAGTCCGGTCTGGGCCGCGAGGGCTCCAGCCACGGCATGGAAGACTACGTAGAACTGAAGTTCCTGTGCATTGGGGATGTGTTGAAGTAATACATCAGGCGTCCAAACCGGGGAATGCTCGAAAAAAATGGGACTTGAGTCTCGTTTTTTTATGCCTGGCTGCGTCTAGCGTTGCGCTGAAGAGCGCTCTGCCAGGAAGATTTCAATCCGGCGGTTTCGGGCGCGGCCTGACTCGCTGCTGTTGTCTGCAATGGGCTCGCGTGAACCCCGTCCATCGATCTGGATGCGCCGCGAATCAACACCACGCCCTACCAAGTAGTCACGTGCGCTGGCAGCCCGGTTGACCGACAGGGGGTTGTTGATGGTATCGGTTCCCGTGCTGTCGGTGTGCCCGATGATGCGGATTTCGGTGTTGGGTTGGCTGCTCAGGCCTTGGGCAAACTGGTCAAGAATCGGCCGCAGGTTGGGCTTGATGGCGTATTGCCCCGTGTCAAACGAGATGTCGCTAGGAATATTGAGCTTGAGCTGGTTGTCTGCGGTTTGGGTGACCGCGACGCCTGTGCCTGCCGTTGCCTGCTCCATGGCGGCCTTCTTTTGGGCCATCTGGGTGGACCAGATGTAGCCGCCTAGCGCGCCCACGCCAGCACCCACGGCCGCAGCACCCTTGCTGTCGCCCAATGCGGCGCCCGCCAGCGCACCCAAACCTCCACCAATAGCGGCACTGCGCTGCGCATCGGTCATGTTGGCACAGCCACTGAGCAGTGCGGCTGCCAAAGTCAATCCAACAAGGGATGAGCGATCAGGCAAGGCAATATTTTTCATGGTTCTTCCAACTGAGTTAATCATTCACCCAGCTTATGCCATTTGCCTGCCTGGCTTGGTTGCGCATTAGCAAATACCCGCAACAAATTGTTGGGGCGCTGGCGCTATCTGCCTGTCAATGCAAGGGCACGCCTGTTTTGGATTGCAACTCTTCACGGGTCACGCCCGGCGCCATCTCGACCACTTTGAGCCCATGCGGCGTCACGTCCAGCACGGCCAAGTCAGTGATGATGCGGTCCACCACGCCCACGCCCGTCAAAGGCAAGGTGCAGCTAGGCAAGATTTTCAGGTCAATGGTGCCGTCTTTCTTCTTGGCCACGTGCTCCATCAAGACCACCACGCTCTTGACGCCGCCCACCAGGTCCATCGCGCCGCCCATGCCTTTGACCATCTTGCCCGGAATCATCCAGTTGGCCAAATCGCCTTTTTCACTCACCTGCATGGCGCCCAGAATGCTCAGGTTGATCTTGCCGCCACGAATCATGGCAAAGCTGTCGTGGCTACCAAAAATACTGGAGCCGGCGATGGTGGTTACGGTCTGCTTGCCTGCGTTGATCAGGTCTGCATCCACTTGGTCTTCGGTTGGGAAGGGGCCAATGCCGAGCATGCCGTTTTCGCTTTGCAGCCAGACTTCGATGTCGGGGTTGACAAAGTTCGCCACCAGCGTCGGCAAGCCAATACCCAGATTGACATAAAAACCGTCTTGCAATTCCTGGGCCGCCTTGGCTGCCATTTGGTCGTGTGTCCAAGCCATGATCAGACTCCTGCTTTCGGGGTGATGGTTCTTTTCTCGATGCGTTTTTCAGGCGTGGCATTGAGCACCAGGCGGTGCACGTAGATGCCGGGCAAATGCACGGCATCGGGGTCGAAGGTGCCGGTCTCCACAATTTCCTCGACCTCCACCACGGTGATCTTGCCCGCCATCGCCACGGCCGGGTTGAAGTTGCGCGCGGTGCGCCTGAAGATCAAATTGCCGCTTTTGTCCGCCTTCCAGGCCTTGACCAGCGAGATATCAGCCACCAAGGCGTGCTCCAAAATGTGAACATGGCCGTCAAACTCACGCGCCTCCTTGCCTTCGGCAACCAATGTGCCGACACCGGTGCGCACGTAAAACGCGGGAATGCCGGCGCCACCAGCGCGCAGCTTCTCGGCCAGCGTGCCCTGGGGTGTGAACTCCAGTTGCAACTCGCCCGCGAGGTACTGGCGCTCAAACTCCTTGTTCTCGCCCACATAGCTGGAAATCATCTTCTTGATCTGACGCGTTTCCAGGAGCTTGCCCAGGCCAAAGCCGTCCACGCCGGCGTTGTTGGAAATGACCGTCAGGTCTTTCACGGCGCTGTCGCGCAGGGCGTCAATCAGCGCCTCGGGAATGCCGCACAGGCCAAAGCCGCCAACAGCCATCAACTGACCATCGGCCACGATGCCATCCAGCGCAGCGGCGGCGCTTGGGTAAATTTTGTTCACTACCTGATCTCCTGTTAAGAAACAATATGCCAACGATACTACCTAGCCAACTACGTAGTTTTTCGTAAAGTACAAACCCTTAGCAACCCACGCAATCTGACGCCATGGACATTGACTACCGCCTTGCCTTTGACTTGGCCCCCGTTGGGCTGATTTTGTCGCGCCATCGCGCCATTGTGGACTGCAACCAGCATGTGTGCGAGATGTTTGGCGCCTCCAGAGAGCTCTTGATTGGTCAATCGTTTCAGACGCTGTATCCCAGCGCCATCGAATTTGAGCGGGCTGGCCTGCGCATTGCGCCCATCATGAACCGCAGCGGCACCTACGCCGATGACCGCATCATGAAGCGCGCCAGCGGCGAGACCTTCTGGTGCCACGTCACGGGCCGCGCGCTGAACCAGTTGGTGCCGCATGAGACCGGTATCTGGACCTTTGAAGACCTGAGCTCACGCCGGCCCGTGAAGGCCGAACTGACCGCGCGGGAGCGCGAAGTCGCAGCCTACCTGATGGACGGCATGACCTCCAAGGAAATCGGCAAGGTACTGGCCATCAGCCACCGCACGGTGGAAATTTACCGCGCCAAGCTGATGCGCAAATACAAGGCATCCAACACTGGGGATTTGGTGCACCGGTTGATGGCGGGGTGACTTGGAAATTCACAAATGGCAAGAACCGAGCGTGCTTCAGGCGAATTCTGACAGCCCCTATTAATTCTTTGTAAATTGAAAGACTGACTATTAAAATTCAAAGATGAATATTCGCAGATCGCTGTACTCCCAATTGCTTGATGGCCTGCAGAACTTTCCCGTTGTGGCTCTGGTTGGACCGCGACAGGTGGGTAAAACGTCCATGGCGCGGCTGCTGGTCTCCGAGCTAAGCCAATCCGGCCAAGCGGTGCTGATGCTCGATCTTGAGCGACCTTCAGACTTGGCCAAACTGAGCGATGCTGAGTTGTTTCTTGACCCCTTGGCAGATCGCCTGGTCATTCTGGACGAGGTGCAATTGCGCCC
>JBIIVW010000238.1:0-5217 GCA_044339205.1 Rhodoferax sp.
CGACCGCTTTATCAAGGGCGAGTGCCCCAAGTGCCACGCCAAGGACCAGTACGGTGACAACTGCGAGGTCTGCGGCGCCGTCTACGCCCCCACCGACCTGATCAACCCCTACTCGGCACTATCCGGCGCCAAGCCCGAGCTCAAAAGCTCGGAGCATTTTTTCTTCAAGCTGTCTGACCCGCGCTGCGTGGCGTTTCTGGAGCAATGGACGCAGGGCAATGATGAGTCCGGCAAGCCGCGCCTGCAGCCCGAAGTGGCCAACAAGGTCAGGGAATGGTTTTCGGTGCGCACCAACCCGGATGGCAGCCAGAGCGAAGGCTTGGGCGACTGGGACATCTCCCGCGACGCGCCCTACTTTGGCATCGAGATCCCCGATGCACCGGGCAAGTATTTCTATGTCTGGCTGGACGCGCCCATCGGCTACCTCGCCTCCCTGAAGAACCTGCTGGGCAAGCGCGGCGAAAATTACGATGCCTACATGGCCGACCCCAGCCTGGAGCAGTACCACTTCATCGGCAAGGACATCGTCACCTTTCACACGCTGTTCTGGCCAGCCACGCTGCATTTCAGCGGCCGCAAAACCCCGAACAACATCTTTGTCCACGGTTTTTTGACTGTGAACAATGGCGAAAAAATGAGCAAAAGCCGGGGCACCGGACTGGACCCGCTCAAGTACCTCGGCCTGGGCATGAACCCCGAGTGGTTGCGTTACTACCTGGCTGCCAAGCTGTCGGCCCGCAACGAAGACATCGACTTCAACGCCGACGACTTCATGGCCCGGGTCAACAGCGACCTGATCGGCAAGTTCGTCAATATTGCCTCGCGCGCTGCGGGCTTTCTGACCAAGCGCTTTGAGGGCCGCTTGACCGACCAGTTTGGCGAGACCGGCACGGCCCTGCTGGCCGAGGTGCGGGGCGCGGCTGAAAACATGGCCCAGTTGTATGACGCCCGTGAAACAGGCAAGGCCACCCGCGAGATCATGCTGCTGGCCGACAAGGTAAACGCTTATGTGGACCAGAACAAACCCTGGGACCTGGCCAAAGACATGGCCAACAACGAGGCCCTGCACCAGGTGTGTTCGGTGTTGATCAACACCTTTGCCGTGATCACCCGCTACCTGGCCCCCGTGTTGCCGGCACTTGCAGAAGCTGTGGCCAAATTCGTGGGCCAGCCCATGAACGACTGGAACACAAACTCCAACGTTGACGCCATCGCCCCCTACCAGCATTTGATGCAGCGGGTGGACATCAAGCAGCTTGAAGCATTGTTTGAGCCTCCAGCCGGCACGGAACAAGCCCCCGGAGCTATTGAATCCGTAGCACCTGGTGGCGAAGACATCGCGCCCACCATTGGCATCGACGACTTCAGCAAGATCGACCTGCGCATTGCCAAAATCCTCAACTGCGAAGCGGTTGAGGGCTCCACCAAGCTTCTGCGCCTCACGCTCGATGTGGGCGAGGGCCAGACCCGCAACGTCTTCAGCGGCATAGCGTCAAGCTACCAACCCGCTGACCTGGTGGGCAAGCTCACCGTGATGGTGGCCAATCTGGCGCCGCGCAAAATGAAATTCGGCGTGAGCGAGGGCATGGTGCTGGCCGCCAGCCATGGCGATGAGAAAGCGAATCCCGGCATCTACGTGCTGGAGCCCTTCCCTGGCGCGCAGCCGGGCATGCGGGTGCGTTAGAGCGCCACCCGGCCATGATTCCCCAACTGCGCGACTGGACCTCGGTTCAGCGATCGGAGGGCACCAACCTGCGTTTGGGGGTAACTTTGAGTTTTGTGGCGGGAGCCACCAACGCGGGGGGGTTTTTGGCCGTGGGACAATACACCTCCCACATGACGGGCATTGTTTCTTCCATTGCCGACAACCTGGTGCTGGGCAATATCGCCATCGCCCTAGCTGGCCTGCTGGCGCTGTCTGCCTTTGTAGGCGGCGCCATGACGACGGCCTGGATGGTGAATTGGGCGCTGCGGCGCAAGCTCCAGAGCGCTTACGCCCGCCCGCTCTTGCTGGAGGCTTTGCTGCTGCTGGTATTTGGCCTGTTTGGCACCGGCATCAATTTCTTTGCGGGCCTGTTTGTGCCGCTCACGGTGCTGGTGCTGTGCTTCATCATGGGCCTGCAAAACGCGGTGATCACCAAAATATCGCACTCCGAGATCCGAACCACCCACGTGACCGGGTTGATCACAGACCTCGGCATTGAGCTGGGCAAGCTGCTCTACATCAACGGCTTGAACAAGGACACGCCCGTAATGGCCAATCGCAAGAAGCTGCGGCTGCACATCAAATTGATCACCAGCTTTTTTGTTGGCGGGCTGATGGGCGCAGTGGGATTCAAATCGGTGGGATTCGTCACCACCGTGCCCTTGTCGATTTTGCTGCTCATGCTGGTCTGGCGCCCCGTGATCAACGACGCCCGGGACTGGGTGGACCGCCTTCATTCCAAGCGGGATTGACCCCACGCAGCCACCCCGCCAGCAAGCCCAGACCCAGCCCGTAAAATACGCCAAAAGGCCAAGCACATGAATATTTTTTACCGTCCCAAATACCAATCCGAGGTGACCCAGTTCATCGACCAGCTCAAGGCCAAAGACCCCGCGCTGGAATCCAAGCAGCGCCAGGGCCGCGACCTGCTGTGGGACAAAGCCGTTGACCGCAGCGCCTGGAGCGAGTACCGGGAAGCCGAAGTGGAACAAAAGCCCTACGTTTACCAAACGGATGCCAGTTAAGAGTCAAATAAGGCTCTAGCCGGCGTATTTAAATCCTTTAACGCTATTTATTCAGTAGCAATAGAATGTCCGAGTCCGTCCCGGGAGAGGCCATGATTGGCGACAGCGCAGCTAATGCCAAGCTCATGCCCGAGGTGGTGGACAACGTGGCGGTGGCCCGGCTGTACGGTGAGCCGCTGTTCTCGATGCCCCGCGACTTGTACATCCCCCCAGACGCCCTGGAGGTTTTCCTGGAGGCCTTTGAAGGCCCGCTGGACTTGCTGCTCTACCTGATCCGCAAGCAAAACTTCAACATTCTTGACATTCCCATGGCGGCCATGACGCGCCAGTACTTGGTGTATGTCGAAGAAATCCGGGGCCGCAACCTGGAGTTGGCGGCTGAGTACCTGCTGATGGCCGCCATGCTGATCGAGATCAAGTCACGCATGCTGCTGCCGCCCAAAAACGTGGCCCAGGGTCAGGAGGCCGAAGACCCCCGTGCCGAACTGGTGCGCCGCCTGCTTGAGTACGAGCGCATGAAACTGGCAGCGGCCAACCTCAACGCCGTGCCCCAGTTTGGGCGCGATTTTCTCAAGGCACAGGTCTATATCGAACAATCTCTGCAGCCGCGTTTCCCTGATGTGAACGTGGTCGACCTGCAGCAAGCCTGGCTTGACATCCTCAAGCGGGCAAAATTGGTCCAGCACCACAAAATCACCCGAGAAGAGCTCTCCGTGCGCGAGCACATGAGCATGGTGCTCAAAAAATTGCAAGGCCGCCGTTTTGTTGAGTTTGAAGCCTTGTTTGACGCAAGCCGAGGAACACCCGTTTTGGTGGTGACCTTCATTGCGCTGCTGGAGCTGGCCAAGGAAACGCTGGTCGAAATTACCCAGGCAGAAGTGTTTGCCCCGATCTACGTCCGGTTGGCGTACTCGCCTACTTGAGCCGTTCCCCCGTGACTACCCCTGTGAACCCTGCGACCCGCCATTTTGATGTCCTGATTGTGGGCAGCGGCCTGGCCGGACTCACCGCCGCCCTGACCTTGGCTCCCACGCACCGCGTGGCCATTCTGACCAAACGCGCCCTGGTTGACGGCGCCAGCAGTTGGGCACAAGGCGGCATTGCCGCCGTGCTGGCAGAAGGCGACACGGTCGAGAAACACATCGAGGACACGCTCATCGCCGGGGCCGGACTGTGCGACCTGGCCGCTACCCGGCAGGTGGTGGAACAGGCGCCCCACGCCATTGCCTGGTTGCAGGAGATGGGGGTTCCCTTCTCGCAGGAAGACGGCCATCTGCACCTGACCCGCGAAGGCGGACACAGCGAGCGCCGCATCGTGCACGTGACCGATGCAACGGGCGCTGCCGTGCAAAAAACCTTGATTGAACACGTCAAGGACCACCCCAATATCACGGTGCTGGAACAGCACATGCTGGTGGACCTGATCACCGGCGCCAAGCTGGGCATGGCACATGACCGGTGCCTGGGGCTGTATGCGCTCGATAGCGTGACCGACGAAGTGCTGACCTTCAGCGCGCCCCACACCATTCTGGCCACGGGCGGCGCCGGCAAGGTGTACCTTTACACCACCAACCCCGACACCGCCACTGGCGACGGCATTGCAGCCGCCTGGCGGGCCGGGTGCCGGGTGCAAAACATGGAGTTCATCCAGTTTCACCCCACCTGCCTGTACCACCCGCATGCCAAGTCGTTCTTGATCAGCGAAGCCGTGCGCGGCGAAGGCGGGCGCCTGCTGCTGCCCGATGGCACCCGTTTCATGCCCAAACACGACGAGCGCGCTGAACTCGCCCCGCGTGACGTGGTGGCCCGCGCCATCGACTTCGAGATGAAAAAAGGCGGCCTGGACTGCGTCTACCTCGACATCTCGCACCAGCCGCTGGCGTTTTTGCAAGAGCACTTCCCCAATATCTATACGCGCTGCCTGGAACTGGGCATCGACATCTCCAAACAACCGATACCCGTAGTGCCGGCGGCGCATTACACCTGCGGTGGCATCGTCACCGATCTGGACGGCCAGACCGATCTGCCCGGCCTGTTTGCCGTGGGTGAAGCCACCTGCACCGGTCTGCACGGGGCCAACCGGCTGGCCAGCAACTCGCTGGTCGAATGCATGGTGTTTGCCCGGGCTGCCACCCAGGTCATTGAGCGGACCGCGCGTGTTGCCCTCCCCAGCCTGCCCGCGTGGGATGAAAGCCGGGTGACCGACGCCGACGAAGCCGTGGTGATTTCACACAACTGGGACGAACTGCGCCGCTTCATGTGGGACTATGTGGGCATCGTGCGCACGAACAAGCGCCTAGAGCGCGCCGCCCACCGCATTGCAGTGCTGCAAGGGGAAATTCACGAGTTTTACTCCCATTTTCACGTCACCCGCGACCTGCTGGAACTGCGCAACCTGGTGCAGGTGGCCGACCTGATTGTGCAAAGCGCCCGGGCCCGCCACGAGAGCAGGGGCCTGCACTTCAGCCGCGATTACCCGGAGATGGC
>JBIIVW010000060.1:0-17417 GCA_044339205.1 Rhodoferax sp.
GTGCCGTCAAGGGCCGGACCTTCTTCGTCGCTCGTCAGTAAAAAACCGATCGACAGGGCGGTGTCGGGGTGGGCAGCCACAAATTCTTCGGTGGCCACCACAAAGGCAGCCAGCGAGGTTTTCATGTCGCTGGCGCCCCGGCCAAACAGCTTGCCGTCCCGGTGCGTGGGGGTGAAGGGGTGGCTGTGCCATTGGTCCAGCGGGCCGGTGGGAACCACGTCGGTATGCCCGGCGAATACTATTAATTTAGTAGCTATTGATCCTCGCGATACGACGGCTGGGGGCCTTTTTGCCCACAAATTGGTCACCCGGAAGGTCTCGGGGCCGCTGGCAATGGTTTCACACTCAAAGCCCAGCGGGGCCAAGCGCGCAATCAGGATGTCCTGGCAGCCAGCGTCATCAGGGGTAAGCGACTGGCGGGAAATCAGTTGCTCCGCGAGGGACAGGGTTTGGCTCATCAATATTTCACGTTCAGGGTGATTTCTGTAAACGAGGGCTGGTCATCGGGGTCTTCCTCCTCTTCCTGGGGTGGTTGGCTGCGCACGACAAAGTCGTTTTGCAGGCGCCACATCAGGTTGGTGGGTGAATCCGAGTTGGTCAGGCCTTCCTTGCGATCCACGGTGCCCTCCAGGATCAGGCGGGCAATGTCTTGCTCAAAGATCTGGCCGCCCTCGGCCATCGACTTTTCCATGGCGTCCTTGACGCCTGCAAAGTCACCTTTGGCAATGAACTCGGACACCAGACTGGTGTTGAGCATGATCTCCACAGCGGGCACGCGCCCACCGGTGGTGGTGCGCAACAGGCGCTGCGACACTATGGCCTTCATGGCCGAGGCCAGGTCGCCCAGCATGGTTTGGCGGACCTCGATCGGGTAGAAGCTCAGAATCCGGTTGAGCGCCTGGTAGCTGTTGTTGGCGTGCATTGTGGCCAGGCACAGGTGGCCGGTCTGGGCGTAGGCGATGGCCGCCGACATGGTTTCACGGTCGCGGATTTCACCGATCAGAATAACGTCCGGCGCCTGGCGCAGCGCATTTTTGAGCGCCATCTGGGTTGAGCTGGTGTCGGTGCCAACCTCGCGCTGGTTGACGACCGAGCGCTTGTTCTTGAACAGGAACTCGATCGGATCTTCAATGGTGAGAATATGGCCCGACGAATGTTCGTTGCGGTGGTCGATCATGGCGGCCAGCGTGGTGCTTTTGCCGGCACCCGTGGCGCCCACCATGAGCACCAAACCTCGCTTTTCCATGACCAGGTCGGTCAGAACCGTGGGCACTGAAAGGCTGGCCAGGGTAGGCACGTTCATTGAAATAAATCGGATCACGGCCGCAACGGTGCCGCGCTGGCGCATCGCGCTGATCCGAAACCTACCCACGCCCGGCAGCGGCCAGCCCATGTTGAGCTCGTTGACTTCCTGCAACTCTTCGATGCGCGCCGGCGGCAGGATTTCAGAGAGTAGGGCCAGCGGGGCATCAGAGGGCAAGATTTGACCGTTGATGGGAATGCACTGCCCATTGATCCGAATCAGCGCTGGTGAGTGCGCCGACAAGTAAACGTCCGAGGCCTTTTTTTCGGCCATCAGGCGAAGAATCCGATCCATCGTGCCGGATGAGCCTGGCATTGCACCGGTTGCCATAGTTGCGTCCTCTGCTGGTTTGGTTGAGTTGAAACTTAGTCGCGCAGCAGGTCGTTCAAGCTGGTTTTGGCGCGTGTTTGCGCGTCCACCCGCTTGACGATGATGGCTGCATACAGGCTGTATTTGCCATCGTTCTTGGGCAGGCTGCCGCTGATGACTACCGAGCCACTGGGGATGCGGCCGTAGGTCAAGGTGTCGGTGGCGCGGTCGTAAATGGGGGTGCTCTGGCCGAGGTACACGCCCATGGAGATGACCGAGTTTTCTTCGACGATCACGCCTTCAACGACTTCGGAGCGGGCGCCAATGAAGCAGTTGTCTTCGATGATGGTGGGGCCGGCCTGCATGGGTTCCAGCACGCCGCCAATGCCGACGCCACCGCTCAAATGCACGTTTTTACCGATTTGGGCGCACGAGCCCACGGTAGCCCAGGTATCGACCATGGTGCCTTCATCAACATAGGCGCCAATGTTCACATAAGACGGCATCAAAATCACGCCTTTGCCAATGAAGCTGCCACGACGCGCCACAGCGGGGGGCACCACACGCACGCCGGTGGCTTTCATGGCGGCTTCATCCAGGCCGGCAAATTTGGTGGGCACCTTGTCGTAAAAACCCAGGTCGCCCGCTTGCATGATGGCGTTGTCTTTCAGGCGAAAGCTCAACAAAACGGCCTTTTTGATCCACTGGTGCGTGGTCCATTGGCCCACACCGTCACGGGTGGCGACGCGCAGTGCGCCGGCGTCGAGCTGGGCAATCACATGCTCCACCGCCTCGGACACTTCTTTGGGGGCGGATTTGACGGAGATGTTTGCGCGGTCTTCCCAGGCGGCGTCAAGAATGGTTTGGAGTTGTTGGGTCATGGCAAAGTTTCTTTCTGAAAAGGAGTGAGGTTCAGGCTCTGGATTGGACAAACTGGACGATGCGCTGGGCTGCTTCCACGCACTCGGCGGTGTCGGCTACCAGGGCCATGCGGATTCGGCCTGCGCCGGGGTTGGCGCCTTGCGCGTCCCGCGCAAGATAAGAGCCGGGCAAAACCGTGACATTGTAAAGAGCGAACAAGTCGCGGGCAAAGTCGACGTCGTTGCCCTGGACTTTGGCCCACAAATAAAAGCCGGCATCGGGCAGGGCCACGTCCAGCACCTCGGCCAAGAGCGGCGTGACTTGGGCGAACTTGCTGCGGTACAGGGCGCGGTTCTCGATGACGTGCGCTTCGTCGCTCCAGGCGGCCACGCTGGCGGCCTGGACCACCGAGCTCATGGCGCTGCCGTGGTAGGTGCGGTAGAGCAAAAAGGGCTTGATCAGCGTCGCGTCACCCGCCACAAAGCCACTGCGCATGCCCGGCACATTGCTGCGTTTGGACAGGCTGGTGAAGGAAATCAGGTTCTTGAAGTCAGTGCGCCCCAGCTGGGCCGCGGCCTCCAGCCCACCCAACGGTGGCTCGTCGCGAAAGTAAATTTCGCTGTAACACTCGTCGGAGGCAATCACGAAGCCGTGGCGGTCGCTCAAGTCAAACAGCTTTTTCCATTCGGAAAGCGGCATCACCGCACCCGTGGGATTGCCTGGCGAGCAAACGAACAGCAATTGGGTGCGTGCCCACACGCTCTCGGGCACGGAGTCCCAGTCTTGCGCAAAGTTGCGCGCCGGGTCGCTGGGCACAAACCAGGTTTGCGCGCCGGCCAAGAGTGCCGCACCTTCGTAGATTTGATAAAACGGGTTTGGGCACACCACGATCGGGGCGCCATCGGCAGCGTTCCCTGGTGCGGGGTTGATGAGGGTCTGGGTCAGGGCAAACAGCGCTTCGCGCGAGCCGTTCACGGGCAGCATTTGCGTGGCCGGGTCCAGGCTCAGGCCGTAGCGCTTTTGCAGCCATTGGGCAAAGGCTTCGCGCAGCTTGGGCTCGCCGCCGGTCGCTGGATAGTTGGAGAGCCCGCTGGGGGTGCTGACAATCGAGTCGATCATCGCCTGCTGAATGAAAGCAGGCGTGGGGTGCTTGGGTTCACCCATGCCCAGGCTGATGGGTTCGAGCGCCGGGTTGGGTGTGATGCCGGCAAAAAGCTGGCGCAGCCGCTCGAACGGATACGGCTGAAGGCGTGAAAGCAGAGGGTTCATAGCCCTTGATTATCTCGCCAAGCGCCGGACTTGCCGGCAGCGCGCCTATGGCTTGGGGATTCAGGCGTTATTTTTTGGCCTTTTTACAGCCGGTAGTAATTTTTTGACGCCAAGTCGCTGTCGAGTCGGTGTGTGGGCGGGTCAAATCGCCAGGTGCTGCGCCGAAGCCTCCAGACCCAGCCAACGGCGGGCCGCCTGTTGCAGGCGCGCGCCATCCCCCGTGCTGAATAATAGGCATTGGCCGGGTGTGCAGCGCCAGGACAGTTCGCCCACCACCCGGCGGGTTCGATGCGCTACGGCAGTCCCGTTGTCAATGACTTGCACCTCAGGCCCGAGTAACTCGCGCAGTTCAGCACTGGCAAACGGGTAATGGGTGCAACCGAGCACCACCGTGTCGATTTGGCTCGCTTTTAAGCCAAATTGGTCTCTGGCCGGCAAGTAATAAGCGCAGAGCGCTCTTATTTCAGGAGCATCCTCGCGTTCGATGGCATCGGCCAGTCCGTCGCAGGCTTGGCATACAAAGTCGGCTTGGGTGGCCAGCGAGGCGCGCAGGGCGCGAAACCTGGCGCTCTCCAGCGTGCCCCGGGTGGCCAGCACCGCAATGCGCCGGGTTGTGCTGTGCGCCACGGCGGGTTTGAGAGCGGGCTCCACGCCCACGATGGGCAGCATGGGGTGGGCTTCGCGCAGCACCTCAATGGCGGCTGCTGTGGCTGTATTGCATGCCACCACCAGGGCCTTGATGCGATGCGCTGTTATGAGATATCCCGTGATGGCCAGCGCCCTGGCAATGACATAGGCATCATCGCGTTCACCGTAGGGCGCATGGCTGCTGTCGGCTACGTACACAAAGTCTTCATGTGGCAGCTCTGTGCGCAGGGCTTTCAGGATGCTCAAGCCTCCGATGCCACTGTCGAAAACGCCGATGGGGCGCTCAGTTCGATCCAGTGCCTTCGGGGTTGCCGTGGGTCTCAATTACGCGCTGGCCACCGTGATGCCTTTGAACTCGCCCGTGGTGATGCGTTCTTTCCACTCGGCCGGGCCGGTGATATGCGCGCTGGTGCCACCCGAGTCCACTGCCACGGTCACAGGCATGTCCACCACGTCAAATTCATAAATGGCTTCCATGCCCAGGTCGGCAAAACCAACCACTTCGGCGTGCTTGATGGCTTTGCTCACCAAGTAGGCAGCACCGCCCACGGCCATGAGGTAGGCGCTTTTGTGTTTTTTGATGGCTTCAATGGCGACCGGGCCGCGCTCGGCTTTGCCGACCATGGAGATCAGGCCAGTCTCAGCCAGCATCATCTCGGTGAAGTCGTCCATGCGGGTGGCGGTGGTGGGGCCAGCGGGGCCCACGGCTTCGCCCTTGACCGGATCAACCGGGCCGACGTAGTAAATCACGCGGTTGGTGAAGTCCACTGGCAGTTTCTCGCCTTTGGCCAGCATGTCCTTGATGCGCTTGTGCGCGGCGTCACGGCCGGTCAGCATCTTGCCGTTCAGTAGCAGGGTGTCGCCCGGTTTCCAGCTTGCTACCTCTTCCTTGGTGAGCGTGTTGAGGTCGACCTTTTTGCTCTTGACGTAGTCGGGTGTCCATTGCACGTCTGGCCACAGATCCAGGCTGGGGGGTGTCAGGTAGACCGGGCCGCTGCCATCCATCACAAAGTGGGCATGGCGGGTGGCGGCGCAGTTGGGGATCATGGCCACAGGCTTGCTGGCGGCGTGGGTGGGGTACATCTTGATCTTGATGTCCAGCACTGTAGTCAGGCCGCCCAGACCTTGGGCGCCAATGCCCAGCGCGTTGACTTTCTCAAAGAGCTCCAGGCGCAGGGCCTCCACTTTGGTCAGCGCTTCGCCGCCGGTAGCCACCGCTGTCGCCTTGGCTTGCAACTCGTACATGTCCAGGTCGTCCATCAGGCTTTCTTTGGCCATGAGCACGGCTTTTTCGGCGGTGCCGCCAATGCCGATGCCCAGCATGCCGGGCGGGCACCAACCGGCGCCCATGGTGGGGACGGTTTTGAGCACCCAGTCGACGACCGAGTCACCGGGGTTGAGCATGACGAGCTTGCTCTTGTTCTCACTGCCACCGCCTTTGGCGGCCACAGTCACTTCGACCGTGTTGCCCGGGACGATCTCGGTGACGATGACCGCAGGCGTGTTGTCTTTGGTGTTCTTGCGGTCAAACTGCGGGTCGGCCACGATGCTGGCGCGCAGGGTGTTGTCAGGGTGGTTGTAGCCCTGGCGAACGCCTTCGTTGATGGCGTCGTCCAGTGTGCCGGTGAAACCGTCCCAGCGCACATCCATGCCAACCTTGAGAAACACGTTGACGATGCCGGTGTCCTGGCAAATGGGTCGGTGCCCGGTGGCGCTCATCTTGCTGTTGGTGAGGATTTGGGCGATGGCGTCCTTGGCGGCCGGGCTTTGCTCGCGCTCATAGGCGCGAGCCAGGTGGGCAATGTAGTCGGCCGGGTGGTAGTAGCTGATGTACTGCAGGGCAGCGGCTACGGACTCGATCAGGTCTTTTTGTTGTATCAGAGTGGTCATGGTCATTGTCATGCTGGGGGCCGGTGGCCCATGGGATTAAAGGGTGGTGCGGGCACCCTGTGAGGCGCCACACCGCATGCGTTTGATTTTGGCAGCTATGAATAACGCGCGGCTGACGCGGGTGAGTTCGTTCTGCGGTCAGGGGCGCTTCGGGCGCGGTTTGATCAAAACCACCACCAGTGTCACTACCGTCAGCGGCACAACGAAGCCCATCATTGTGGTGCTGAAGGTGGCCAATGCGGCGTGGTCTTGCGCCGCCAAAATCAGATAAGTGGTGTAAGCCGCGTAGTAACCCAGAAAAACAGCACCCTCCCAGCGGGCGATTTCGCGGCCAGTCATGAACACGGGCAGGCAAGCCAGCGCCACGGCCAGCATGATCCAGATATCAAACGCCATCAGCGCTGGCGCCATGCCCAAGCCGTTTGGGGCCACCATGCCAGACACGCCCAGGCAGCCCAAAATATTGAAGGTGTTGCTGCCAATCACGTTACCCACGGCGATATCGCGCTGTTTACGCACCGCAGCCATGATGGATGTGGCAACTTCAGGCATGGAGGTGCCGGCAGCCACAATGGTCAAGCCAATCACCAAGTCGCTCACGCCCATGGATTTGGCAAAGCTGGTGGCGGCTTCGACCAGCCAGCCTGACCCCATCACCAAAAAAATCAGCCCCACCACAATCAATGCCAGTTGCACGCCCCAGTGCGCGTCCCAATGGCTTTTGGGTTCCAACTCAGACTGGTATTCATCTTGGGTGGCGCGGGTTTCACGGCGGGACTGGATCACCAGAAACACCGTGTAGACCACCAGCAGCGCAAACAAAATAATCGCGTCCAGTAGCCCAATTGAACCGTCCAGACCAAAGGCGAGCAATAGTAGGGATGCACCGATCATGATGGGCACCTCCTGGCGAATGATTTGCGCGTTGACGATCAGTGGGGTGATGAGCGAGGACACACCCAGAATGAACAGCACATTGAAAATATTGCTGCCCACCACGTTGCCAATGGCAATGTCTGCCCGACCCTCCAGTGCGGCAGATACCGAGACGGCAACCTCGGGCGCGCTGGTGCCAAAAGCCACAATGGTCAAGCCCACCACCAGCGGTGAAATGCCCAGCGACAAGGCCAGCCGGGAGGCGCCACGCACCAGCAATTCGGCACCTACCACAAGAGAGATGAGACCAGCTATAAAAATCCAGATCATAGGGTGCTTTCGTTTTTTTCTCGGAAATTGCCAGGTGTCTGCCCGGGTTAAGGGGCGTGGCGCTCGGGGACAGCATCTTTGGGAATGGGCGCCTGAGAGGCCACGCGCAGGTGCAGCGCAGCCTGCGCCATCAGGTTGGCTGAAACTGGCGCGGTAATAAACACGAACAAGGTAATCAAGAGTTCAACCAGACCCACCCGGCCCTGGGCCGCCTGTATCAACATGCTGACCAGCAAAATGCAGCCCACCCCGAGTGTGGATGACTTGGTAGGCGCATGCATGCGCATGAAGAAGTCCGGCAGGCGGGCCAGGCCAAGGGCGCCCACCAGCAAAAAAAAGGCGCTGGCCAGCAGCAAGAAGGACGCGAGTAGTTCAACGAGAGGGTGCAGGTTCATGGTCTGTTGCTCCAGGTCATTCGATCACATCGCCGCGCGTCAGGTAGCGCGAAAGGCCCACAGTGGCCGCAAAGCCCAGCATGACCACAATCAGGGCTGCCTCAAACAGCAAGGGGGTCTGCAAGCGGATCCCCAGGACCAGAACCAGCGCCACCGTGTTGATATACAGCGTGTCAACCGCCAGCACCCGATCAATGGATTGGGGGCCTTTGATCAACCGCCAGGCGCACAGCAGCATGGCCAGGGCAATCGCGCCAACAGCCAGGTCAAGGGCCCATGCGAGGATGTTGCTTGTCATGTCTTGTCTCCTGCCAGAGGTTGAGTTGACTCGAAGATCGCCATGAGAGGCTGCTCGTAGCGCGCCTTCATGTCGGCTGCCATTTGCGGCGCATCGCTGCAATCGAGGGCGTGCACCAGAATAACCCATTGGTCCTCATCGACCGTGCACGATACAGTGCCGGGCGTGGTGGTGATGATGGTGGCAAAGAGCGATATGGCGGTCGGGTTGCGCAGCGTCAACGGCACCACGACCCAGCCAGGTTGCATCCTGGAGATCGGTCCCAGCACCAACCGGGCGACAGCGATGTTGGACATCACGATGTCCCACAGCACCACGCCGGTCAGGGCCAGTGCGGGTTTGATGTTGATCCGGGTACCCGGCGGCAAAAAGTTGTGCAACAGACGCGGCAAAATCAAGCCGATCAGCAAGGCAGACAAGAGGTGAAACGGTTCAATGGAGTGCTGCAACAACAGCCAGGTCACGCCCAACAGGCCACTGATCCAGGGGTGCGCAAGCCAGGGTTTTTTCTTCATGGCGCATCCTTTTTGGCAGGTAGCTTGATGTCTTCTGTGCCGCCCCGGTAAGGCCGGGTACTGACCGCTGACATGCCGCCGATCAGGCCTAACACGGCCTCAGCGTACAGGGCAGGGTTAGACAATTGGGCAGCAGTGGCATCGGTGTAGCGCTTCATGGGGGAGGCCGCAACAGCCAGCACCAGGCTCAAACCGAGCAGACCAATGGTGGCCGACGTCAGCCGCCAACTGCTGCCTGAGCTGACGGCGTAGGTTTCAGCGGGCAGCACTTGCCAAAACAGGATGGAGCCCGCCCGTGCCAGCCCCACCAGGGTCAGAAAGCTGGCGGCAAGGACCACGGTCCATACCCACGGGTAAGCAGGGGTGCCGGCAGCGCTTTGCAGCACCATCACTTTGCCCAGAAACCCGGGCAGTGGTGGCAACCCCGCCACGGATGCCGCGCCCAACAAAGTCATCAAACCCAAAAGTACCGGCTGTGCCACAGGGGCTGCCGATTGCAGCTTGTCGCCCACCTCACCGCGCTGCGAGGCCACCAACTCCACCAGCAAGAACAGGGCTGCGATCACCAGCGTGCTGTGCACCATGTAGTAGAGCGCCGCAGACAGGGTGGAGGGGGTGAACAAGCCCACGGCCGCCAAAATGGTGCCGACCGAGGCCACCGTGAGGTAGGCGACCATGCGTGCCAGGCTGTGTGCCGCGAGGGCACCCAACACGCCCAGCACCGTGGTGCTTAAGGCCACCGGCAGCAGCCACGGCTCGGCGGCCCGGGCGGCGTGCCCTGCGGCATCGCCCAACATCACGCCATGCACTCGGATGATGCTGTACACGCCGACTTTGGTCATCAGTGCAAACAAGGCCGCTACAGGCGCGCTGGAGGCGGCATAGGTGCCCGGCAGCCACATGTACAAGGGCACGATAGCCGCCTTCAGACCAAAAACCACCAGCAAAATCAGGCCGCCGGTTTTGAGCAACGCGGCCTCCTCGACGCCCAATTGCGCCACGCGCAGCGCCAGATCGGCCATGTTGAGTGTGCCCGTGGTGCCGTAAATGATGGCCAGACCAATGAGGAAAAGAGCCGAGGCCACTAGGTTCAACACCACATACTGCAGGCCCATTTTGAAGCGCTCCCGCCCCAGTCCATGCACCATCAGCACATAGGAGGCGATCAGCAGCACCTCAAAGAAAACAAAGAGGTTGAATAAGTCACCGGTGACAAAGGCACCCGACAAACCCATCAGCTGGAAATGAAACATGGGATGGAAATGGCGTCCGTGAGCGTCCCACCCGCCGGTGGCATACCACAGGACGGGTACGGCAATGGTCCAGGTGAGCGCCAGCATCATGGCGCTCAGGTGGTCAATCACCAGCACAATGCCAAAGGGCGCAGGCCAGTTGCCCACGGGGTAGACCGTCAGTGCGCCGCCAGCTGCCTCGGTCATCAGGCGCCACGACAGCAAGGCGCCCAGCACGACCGAGCCCAGGCTGACGATCCGGCCCCAACGCAAGCGCCGGCCGGTGTGGCCTGCCTGGCCGTCTTCGTCCCCAATCAACAGCAACACAACGGCCGTGAACAGGGGTATCAGGACGGGAAGAATCGGCAGGTGGGCCGCGACAAAAGTGGTGACTGATCCCGTCATGGTGCATCACTCCGGGGTGTCTCGGCTTGGCCAGGCTCGTGGCCATCGACATGGTCGCTGTGGTTCTCAAAGCGGCTGCGCAGCGCCAACTCCACCACAAAGCCCGTGGTGGCGAAGCCGATCACGATGGCGGTGAGCACGAGCGCCTGGGGCAGAGGATCAGCCACCTGGACACCCTCGGACAAAATGGGCGCGGCGTTTTGCCAGAGACGTCCCATGGCAAAGATAAATATGTTGACCGCGTAGCCCAGCAGGCTCAGGCCAATCACCACAGGCCAGGTTCGGCCCCGCAGAATCAGGTAAATACCGCTGGCCGTGACCGCGCCGATGCCGGTGGCCACTAAAAACTCAAGGCTCATGCGAGTTCTCCTGGTTCAAGAGGTCTTGGGGGTGGCGCTGAAGTGGGCCGCGTGACGGTACCCAGTGTGGACAGGGTCAGCAAGGTGGAGCCCACTACTGTAATGAACACACCCAGGTCAAACAGCGCTGCGGTGGCTAACGGCAGAGCGCCGAACAAGGGCAGAGTGGGGTGACCGTGCGCACTGGTAAGAAAGGGCTGACCAAACACGAAAGCGCCGACGCCTGTGAGTCCCGCAATACCTAGCCCCATGCCAATCCAGCGGACAAAACGTCTGCCACCTTGCACCCGCAGCAAGAACTCGGCGCGCGTCTGGCCCATCGCCATGTACTGCAATACCAGCGCAACCGCCGTGATCAGCCCGGCAATGAACCCGCCGCCCGGCATGTTGTGGCCCCGCATGAAGATATAGAGCGTGACCACCAGCGCCAGAGGCAGCACCACGCGAGCCGCCACGCGCAGCATCAGGGGCTGACTGGCAAACGTCCAGGTCCGGCCGTCCGCGTCAGACAGGGGACGACGCGTGCGCATACCGTCCATCAGGGCCAGCACGCCTATGGCGGCAATGCCCAGTACGGTGATTTCACCCATGGTGTCGTAGCCCCGGAAGTCCACCAAAATCACGTTGACCACGTTGGTGCCGCCCCCGGCGATCGCCGATTGGTTGAGGAAATACCAGGCAATGGAGTCATGGTCTCGGGTCAGCATGACCCAGGCGAGCCAGGCCATACCTGCCCCACCACCCAGTGCCATGACGGCATCCCGCAACTTGCGCCCGGTGCTGGATTCATGGGGTGTCTGGGGTGGCAGCAAGGCCAGTCCCATCAACAGAATGACGGTAGACACAGCCTCCACCGTGAGTTGGGTCAGTGCCAGATCGGGGGCTGAGAAGCCAACAAAGACCAATGCAGTGACCAAACCCACTACGCCCGTGACCACCACAGACTGAAAACGGTCGTGGTGGCGCAGAACCAGCCAGCCACACGCCACCAGTAACAGAGCCCACAGCACCAGGGCGGCGAAGGTCACCGGCAGTTGGGGGCGCGTACCGGTGCCGGGGGCATGGCCCGTGACCAGAGGCGCCAGACCCACAACTAAGGCGGCCAGAATCATCCAGGCGATGTAACGCTGCAGCGACCCGGTCTCAAGCCGCGTCGTGATGCGCCCGGCGGCATTCAGAATGCCGTCTTGAGTCCGGCTGAACAGATTCGGGCCAGTCACCTGACCAAACCAGCCCTCTGATTGAACCCGATGCAACTGGCCGCCGCGTGACAGCCACGCATAGAAACCCACACCGCCTCCCAGGGCCAGCATGCTCAGCAGCAACGGCAGGTTCAAACCATGCCAGAGGGCGAGGTGAAATTCCGGGGGTGCCCGACCCAGCATGGCCGTGCTTGCCACCAGTACCAGTGGGCCCAAGGTGAGCGCTGGCAGCAAGCCCACCACAACACACAGGATCGCCAGCAAAGCCACAGGGGCTTTCATCCCCCAAGGCGGCTCGTGGGGGTGCGGGTTGGGCAGGTTGCGCGGGTGCCCATTGAAAAAGGTGTCGTGAACGAGCCGTGCCGAATAGGCCACGCTGCACAGCGCCGCCAGGGTCGCCAAGGCCGGTACCAGCCAGCGCCAGCCGCCCATCTCCCCGAATGCCACTGCTTCCGTCAGGAACATCTCCTTTGACAAAAAGCCATTGAAGAACGGCACACCGGCCATCGCCGCAGTGGCCGTCATGGCCAGGGTGGCGGTCCAAGGCATCATGCGCCAGAGTCCGCCGAGTTGGCGCATGTCCCGGGTGCCGGTTTCGTGGTCAATGATGCCTGCCGTCATGAACAGGGCCGCTTTGAATGTTGCGTGGTTCAGGATGTGAAAAATGGCCGCCACAGCGGCCAGGGGAGAGCCCAGGCCAATCAGGAAAGTGATCAAGCCCAGGTGGCTGATGGTGGAGTAAGCAAGCAAGCCCTTGAGGTCATGCTTGAAGATGGCAACAAAGGCCGCAAAGGCCAATGTCAGCAAGCCCGTACCCGCCACCAGAATGAAAAACAGCTCGGTGCCGCCAATCACGGGCGTGAGGCGAGCCAGCAAAAAAATACCTGCCTTCACCATGGTGGCCGAGTGCAGATAGGCCGACACCGGCGTGGGTGCTGCCATGGCCTGCGGCAGCCAGAAGTGAAACGGAAACTGGGCGCTCTTGGTAAAGCAGCCCACCAAAATAAGAATGAGGGCAGTCGAATAGCGGGGATCCGCCTGAATCAGGGCCGCCGATGCGCTCATTTGGCTGATCTCGTAGGTGCCCGCTATCTGGCCCAGCAAAACAAAACCACCCAGCATGGCCAGGCCACCACCGCCGGTAATGGCCAGCGCCATGCGCGCGCCGGTGCGGGCGTCGGCCCGGTGATTCCAGTAACCGACCAGCAAAAAGGACGAAATGCTGGTCAGCTCCCAAAACACCATCAGCAGCAGCAGGTTGTCTGACAGCACAATGCCCAGCATGGCCGCCATGAACAACATCAAGGTGCTGAAGAACTTGCCAACCGGGTCATCCCCACCCAGATAACTGTGCGCGTACACGATGATCAACAAGCCCATGCAGGTGATCAACAAGGCAAACATCAAGGAAAGGCCGTCGAGCCGCAAGCTCAAGCTCAGGCCGATCTCTGGCACCCAGGTTGAAAAACTTTGGACCGTCTGACCGCCCATGACGCCAGGGGCCTGAATCAAAAGCAGGACGATGCTGGTGATGGTGACGGCCGCCGCAAGCCAGGCAGTGCGGCTGCGGTGATGGGGCGAAGGCAGGGCGCCTGACCAGCCCGTCAACAGCGTGCCCACCAGCAAGGGCAGCAAAATGATGGTGAGCAACACGGTTATGGCCCTTCAGGGAAAAAACGAAAATTTTAGGTGAGCATTGACATGGTTCATCAGCGCCCCGGATAAATTTAAACCTTCAGTGATCGCTGGCCGTGCGCACCATGAGCTTGTCCGTGTAGGCGATCGCCATGGCTGAAAGCAGGAAGGTGATGTGAATCACGGTCTGGGCAATCAGCACCTTGTCCGAATAGTTCGCGGCGTTGATGAAGGTCTTGAGGAGATGAATCGAGCTGATACCGATGATGGCTGTTGCAAGTTTGACCTTCAGTACCGATGCGTTGACGTGGCTGAGCCACTCGGGTTGATCGGGGTGACCCTCCAGATCCATGCGGCTGACAAAAGTTTCGTAACCTCCCACGATGACCATGATCAGCAGATTCGAAATCATGACCACATCGATCAGCGCCAGCACCACCAACATGATGATGGTTTCATTCAGGCTGGTGACCGTGACATCGGATTTGTAGCCGATGCTGGTGACCAAGGCTTGCAAGGCGGTCTGATTCCCGAACACGGCCTCAAGCAGGTGGACCAGTTCCACCCAAAAATGAAACACATAGACACCTTGGGCGGCAATCAAGCCCACATAAAGTGGCAGCTGAAGCCATCGACTGGCAAAAATGAACCGGGGGACAGGGCGCATCTTGCGGGCGTTATCAGCACGGGGAGTGGGCATATTCAATCTCGAAACAAGGTTAATTCTTGATTGTAGGGGTGTGTACTTTTGACGAAAGTCAGTAGCATGTAAGTGCAGGCGCCGACAGTCGCCAACAATTTAATTCAACAAGAGGAGCTAGATACATGAGTGCAACACCATCCGCCATTGAATCCGTATTGGTTGAGAACCGCGTTTTCCCCCCCAGCGAGGCCTTCCAGAAATCGGCCCGCATCTCCGGCATGGCCGGCTACAACGCACTGTGCGCCGAGGCCGCGAGCGATTTCGAGGGCTTTTGGGCTCGGCTGGCCCGTGAAAACGTGTGGTGGAGCAAGCCTTTCACCAAAACGCTTGATGAGTCAAACGCCCCGTTTTACAAGTGGTTTGACGATGGCGAACTCAATGCCTCCGCCAACTGCCTTGACAAGCACATGGGGACGCCCAACGAGAACAAGGTGGCGGTCATTTTTGAAGCTGACGACGGCGCCGTGACCAAGACAACTTACAAGGAATTGTTGGCCAAGGTGAGCCAGTTTGCCAACGCGCTCAAGGCGCGCGGCATCAACAAAGGCGACCGTGTCCTGATCTACATGCCGATGACGCTCGAAGGCGTGATTGCCATGCAGGCTTGCGCCCGTATCGGCGCGACCCACAGCGTGGTGTTCGGCGGCTTTTCTGCCAAAGCACTGCAGGAACGCATCATTGACGCGGGCGCCGTGGCTGTGATCACCTCCAACTTCCAGATGCGCGGCGGCAAGGAATTGCCTCTGAAGGCGATCGTGGATGAAGGCCTGGGCCTGGGGGGCTGCGAGTCCATCAAGTCAGTGTTTGTGTTTCAACGCACGCCAACCGCCTGCAACATGGTGGCGGGTCGCGACATCACGTTCAAAGACGCCCTGGCCGGACAAAGCACCGAGTGCGCCCCTGTGGCGGTGGGAGCCGAGCATCCCTTGTTCATCTTGTTTACTTCCGGCTCCACCGGCAAACCCAAGGGGGTGCAACATGCCACCGGCGGCTTCATGTTGTGGTCCAAACTGACCATGGACTGGACCTTTGACCTGAAAGCGGATGACGTTTTCTGGTGCACGGCCGATATCGGATGGATTACGGGCCATGCCTATGTGGCGTATGGCCCGCTGGCGGCAGGTGCCACGCAAATCATCTTTGAAGGCATCCCCACCTTTCCCAATGCGGGTCGGTTCTGGCAGATGATTGAGCGCCACAAGTGCAGTATTTTTTACACAGCACCCACGGCCATTCGCTCGCTGATCAAAGCGGCCGAGAGCGATGAAAAAGTGCACCCTGACCGCTCTGACCTCAGCAGCCTGCGCATTCTGGGCTCGGTCGGTGAGCCCATCAACCCCGAGGCCTGGATGTGGTACTACAAGAACATCGGCCACGAGAAGTGCCCGATTGTGGACACCTTCTGGCAGACCGAAACCGGTGGCCACATGATCACGCCGCTCCCTGGCGCCACACCGCTTGTGCCTGGCAGCTGCACCTTGCCATTGCCGGGCATCATGGCTGCTATCGTGGACGAGGCCGGCGTGGATGTGCCTAACGGGTCGGGTGGTTTGTTGGTCGTCAAGCGGCCGTGGCCGTCGATGATCCGCACCATCTGGAATGACCCCGAGCGTTTCAAGAAGAGCTATTTCCCCGAGGAGTTGGGTGGTACCACCTACCTGGCGGGTGACGGTGCAGTGCGCAACATCGACACTGGCTACTTCCGCATCACGGGTCGCATTGATGACGTGTTGAATGTGTCGGGCCACCGCATGGGCACCATGGAGATCGAGTCGGCTCTGGTGGCCAAGTCGGATCTGGTGGCTGAAGCTGCAGTGGTGGGGCGTCCGGACGACTTGACCGGCGAGGCCATTTGCGCCTTCGTGGTGCTCAAGCGCCCCGTGCCAACCGGCGACGAAGCCAAAGCCATTGCCAAGGAATTGCGTGATTGGGTGGCCAAAGAGATTGGCCCGATCGCCAAGCCCAAAGACATCCGTTTTGGCGAAAACTTGCCCAAGACCCGTTCCGGCAAGATCATGCGCCGTCTGTTGCGCTCACTGGCCAAGGGGGAGTCCATTACCCAAGACACCTCCACGCTGGAAAACCCGGCGATCCTGGACCAGTTGGGCCAGACTTACTAAGCTGACGCCACTGTCAAGCCACCCGACTCCAGATGAGTCGGGCTCGTGAAAAAGCCCGCTTGCGCGGGCTTTTTCATGTCGGGTTGGTTGCAGCGTTCAGCTGGCCAGCACCCAAGCCGCCAGTTTCTTGGCATCGGCTTCGTTCACCTGTGGGTTGGCAGGCATCGGAATGGCACCCCAGACGCCGGAGCCGCCTTTCATGATCTTGGTCGCCAGCTTGTCTGCTGCATCTTTTTGGCCTGTGTATTTTTTGGCGACATCTTTATAAGACGGACCCACCAGCTTCTTGTCCATGGCATGGCAAGCCATGCAGTTCTTGGAGGTGGCCAGTGCCTGGTCGGCCATTGCAGGAGCCGTAACAGCGACGGCAGTGACTAGCGCGAAGAGAATGTATTTCATCGTGGTTCCTGGTGGGGTGGTTTACAGTTGGTAAAAGTTTATACCGTGATGCCGATGAACAGCAGGTGAACGTCGGCAATTTAAAAATCTAGAGGACTGTGATATGTATTTTTTAGGACTTGGGCTGGTTTTTCTGGCCATGAAGTACCTGGCGTTGGGGCCGGTCGCCACATGGGACTGGTGGATTGTGCTGCTGCCGTTTGGTTTGGCAGTAGCTTGGTGGGCCTGGGCGGATTCGACCGGCTACACCAAAAAGAAAGTGATGGAGCGGGAGAATGCGCGAAAACAGGAGCGTGTTGACCGAGCTCGCGATGCCTTGGGCATGCTTCCCAAAAAGAAGAAGCGCTGATACAAAAAAGCCCGCCGGGACATGCCTGGCGGGCCTTATAGATTCAAATCAGCTTGACAGGTCAGTAGTTGTCCAGCACCGCGCCCTTGCTGGCGGTTGATGCATTGAAAGCAAATTTGGCTTGCACGCCCCGGGTGTAGCGCGGCAGGGGTGCTGTCCAAGCGGCGCGGCGTGTGGCGATCACAGCGTCCGCCACATTGAGTTGCAGCAGCAACTGGTGCGCATCAATCGTGATCGAATCATTTTCTTCAATCAGTGCAATCAAGCCCCCCACGGCCGCTTCAGGCGCTACGTGGCCCACCACCATGCCCCAGGTACC
>JBIIVW010000059.1:0-17417 GCA_044339205.1 Rhodoferax sp.
CTTGAGCGGGTGCTGCACAGCGGTGGGGACCCTGCGCTGGCACTTGCCCGGCTTGGTCAGGCGCTGGCAGAGGTCTTGCGCGCTATTGAACGCATGGGTGACAGCTTCTCCACAACACAGGTCAATTAAACCCACAAAAGGCGCCATTCAGCAACCATGCGGTAGCCCTTAAATCATCAAGTCGGTTCTTGGGGCACTATGTGCAGCTGAATCAACGCTTTGACGCACATGAACGCAGGTCCCAGGCGATGCGAGAGTGAGCTGCAAGTCATCACATCTGCATCGTCCCCTGCGGTTTCTATGTCTTCACACAATTGGCCCATTTGCAGTGCCCCTACCATCCGAGCCGATGTCTTCAGCTCATGGGCCAACTTGGCGGCCAGGGCCAAATCGCCTGCAGCTACGGCCAGTTCAATCGCGCGGACCTGTTGGGTTGCATCGCGCACAAACATGCTGAGCATCCGGTGGTTAATATCTGCATCGGTGCCCACCATGTTGGAGAGGGTCGTGGCATCCCAGACTGCGAGGCTGCTGCTGAGGCGAAGGTAGGCTTCGAACTGATCAATTGGCAGGGGTCTGCTGAAAAGAAAGCCTTGAAAGGCCAGGCAGCCGTGAAGGGCAAGAAATTCCTTCTGCACATCGGTCTCTATCCCCTCTGCGATCACATTCAATCCAAGGCGATGGCCCATGTCAATGATGGTCCGTGTCACGATCTCGTCACTGCTTTTACCGGGGATACTTTGCACAAATGATTTGTCGATCTTGAGTTGATCGAGTGGCAAATGGGCCAGATAGGCGAGCGATGAATACCCGGTTCCAAAATCATCCAGCGAAAAGCTCACGCCAAACTGTCGAATTTCATTCATTTTCTGGGTCACATCATCGATGTTGTCCAGCACCAGACTTTCGGTCAACTCCAGTTTTAAACGCGTCGGGTTAGCGGCACTGAGATCGAGCGTGCGGCGAATCTGATCTACAAAATCAGCCTGATGGAATTGACGTGCACTGACATTGACGGCAATTTGCAAGTGGGAGGTCAGTGGGTCAGTCTCCCATGTCTTGAGCTGCGCACAAGCGGACTGAAGCACCCAGAGTCCGATGGGAACAATGAGGTTGGACTCTTCTGCCAACGGGATAAATTCACCCGGAAAGATCAATCCCCGCACCGGATGCTGCCAGCGGATCAGCGCTTCCACTCCAATGACCTGTTTTGAACTGTTCACCTGCGGCTGGTAATAGGTGCGAAATTGTTGCCACAGCAAAGCCTTCTTTAACTCTTCGATCATCGATGCCTTGTGCTCCAAGACAGATTGCATGGACAACTCAAAAAAGCAAAGGGCGTTGTTGCCCGTCTTTTTTGATTCTTTTAATGCCATTCCTGAATGTTTGAAGACACTTTCTACTGTATCGACCTGCTGAAATAGGCTGACACCGACACCAACATGGCACTGGTAGTCAAAACCTTCCAGACAAATAGTCTTTGTGATTGCCGAGATAAGTCGCTCGCCAAGTGCTCCCGCATGGGCGGTTGCCTGTTCCGCGCTGTCGCCCAAGTCCTCTGCCAGAATCAAAAAATCGTCCCCCCACTGCCGGGCAACAGCATGACCTTCCCGCAAGGCGGAGACCAACCGCGATGCCACCTCAATCAGGATAAGATCGCCAGCGGAGTGGCCTTCCATTTCATTGAGGCTTTTGAAGTTGTCGATATTGATATGAAATAGTGCCCCAAACTGACAAGTATGGGCGCAGGCTTTTAAGGCCCGCTCCAGTCGGCGTTGCATCAGGCCGCGGTTGAGAAGATGAGTCAGGGGGTCGTAGTAGGCGAATCGGCTGGCACCTGAACTTGCAAAGCGTATGGCTGTGATGGGCAGATCGCTTGGTACAGTGGTATCCCCGGTAGACACCTTGCTCGCTGCTGCAAGAAAAGGTGCACCCTTTATTTTTCGTCTATCGGTGGGGATCATGGTGATTCTCCGAGATCTTGTCAGTCGCCAAGGAGTTGTGTAAGGCAAACCCCCAGTGCGGCATAGTCCAGGGCTGCTCGACTGCCCGGGGCGTAGTGGCGCACAGGCAGGCCTGCGGCAAAAGATTCGGCAAGCTTGATGTCATTGCGAATACCGGCCAGTACCCTGGGGGATCCGAACTGGCGTGCCATGTCGCCCGTAATCGTGCGGTGTTGGCGGATGTGGTCGGCCGACATCATCGGCAAAAAACCGAGTAGTTTGAGCCCGGGATTCTGCTTGGACATGACCTTGAACAGCACGCGCATCAACTGCTTCACACCCTCAAACGACAACGGATGGGGAATAAACGGAACCAACACCCAATTCGCTGCCGACAAAGCGTTGAGGAGCAGCAGATCCAGAGAGGGTGGGGTGTCCACGATGACCACGTCATAACCGGCTGCGATCGCAGGCTCCTGAAGAGCACGTGCCAGCAACATCTCGTCACGCAGACCGCTGCCGTGTTCAAACAGCTGGTCCGCCGGCGCCAGTGCAAGATTGGGGAAGGGCGTCTCGCGCACCGCACTCCACAACGTGGCCTCAGAATCCACGAACAGATTGTGGACAGTGAGTTGTCGAGGTTGTACTTTCATGCCCAAACCAACGGCGCAATGTCCCTGTGAATCAAGATCAACGAGCAGCACCCGCCATCCCAGGTGAGCCAACTCGGCAGCGAGATTGACCGAGGTGGTTGTCTTGCCGGCGCCGCCTTTGCGATTGCAGACTGCAATGACTCGCTGGCTGGGCGGTGCTTGTGATGTCATTCCAAAGCCTTCTGCAGCGCCTCGCGCAAGGCGATGTGGCTAAACGGCTTGGGTAGCGTCACTTTGACGCCTATCAGTTTGGCTGACTCCAGGTTGAATTCCGGCGTGATGGAGCGTCGTCCGCCAGACATCGCAATAACCGGTGTGTTGTTACTTTGCTTGGTGAGCTCCATGATGAATTCGACCCCATCCATATTGGGCATCAGGATGTCTGTGAGGATCAGATCGGGTTGAATATGCTCAAGAAGGTCAAGGGCCTTTGCGCCGTCGGGAGAGACTGTTACCTTGTGGCCCCATTGCTGCAATATCTCATGCAGCATCTCGCGAAAAAATTCGTCGTCATCAATGACCAGAATATGCAACATAAATACTTTCTATTTCGATGAATCAAACGGGACATCCACACGCGCGCCCAGAACTTGTCAATATGGGTCTTTAAATGCCTTCAGAACAGCTCGAACTTCAGTTCGCCGTTCGCTTTTTCATCATGCCTCGCCGAATGCCTATGCTTGTCCTCTTCTGTACGATAGTCGTCCAGAATTTGCGCGAGTTCTGTGGATAGTTGGTCAAGTTCGAAGTTGCCCTGTTGCATTCGACCCAACGTGGTCTTCAAGAAATCATTGCGTTGAGACGTGGTGTTGCGGATGCGCTCAATGCACTGACTGACAACATCCTGGTATTGAATATGGCCCAATACTTCTGCAATATCTTTGGCCAAGAGCTGATTATGCTGAGTGATGACGGCAAAGCGGGTTTTAAAGTACTGATTCATGTCCTCAAAATTTTCCTGTAGCTTCTGAATGGAAGCTGCGGCATTCGAGACATCGCTCAGCGACTTGGTCGACTCATTGACGCGCGATGTCAAGCCACTTTCAACAGCAGCCCTGGCGCGACCGAGCCCTTGACTAATTTTCATTGCCACGGCGGTTGAGTTGCTGGCCAGCAGGCGCATTTCGCCAGCAACCACACGAAAGGCCGCGCCGCCGGCACCTGCACGGCTGCCTTCAATGGCGGCATTGATCGCCAGCAAGTGCGACTGCATGCTGATCGCATGCACTGAGCCGACGAGTGAGCTGAGTTCGGTAATCTCTTGAACCACACTTTGCACGCTGTGCAAGTCGCGTGTCATTTTTTCGGGCATCCCCTGGATGAACACGCCAATGTCTACCAAGTAAGCCATGCTTTGAACAATATCGCGACCCAAGTCATTGGCTTGTGGGCTGGATTTTTCGAGGTATTTGACAAGTTCGCTGGCGCTGTCATGTAGGTGACGAACTTCGCTAATGATTGCCAGGGCAGAGCTCTCTGTGTCGATCACAACTTCTTGGAGTTTTTTGTCCATAGTTTGATCCAGCTCCAAATGAGTGTCGAGCAGGGATTCAACCACGAGTGGCGGCATGTGTTGTTTGGTGGCCACCGGCGTGTCTTCGTCAAGCGCAGTCTTCTTACTCCAGAGCGAGAGAACCAGGGCACCCGTCATCAGCAACAATAAAGCGTCACCGGGACGACCGAGAAGACTGTCCAGGGTGTCGAGGTAGTTACCCGGAGAAAATCTCAGTATGACCAAAGCGAACAGTGCGCTTGCCACTACCACTTGCCTGCGATACAAATTGAAGGCGCTGCGCCAATTGATGTCTAAGCGCGTCAGTCTGGATACACCTACTGGTTTGGGCGCGTGCATCATGGTCATGCGCCCGGCAATACCTGCTTGATGATTTTAGTGAGGTCTGCACCACTGACTGGCTTGACAAGCCATCCCGTTGCGCCCAGCTTCTTTGCGTCATCGCGTTTGGCTTGCTGGCTTTCTGTTGTCAGAACAAGAATCGGGGTGAAGCGGAAGCCGGTGACGGCACGTGCCTTGCCGATAAATTCGATACCGCCCATGTTTGGCATGTTGATGTCGGTAATGATCAAGTCAGGCTTGCCTCCTGCCTTCAATTGGTCGATGGCGAGTTGACCATCACTGGCAGCCAGCACCTTGAAGCCGGCGATCTCCAGGCTATTCCTCAGACTCATCAGCATGGTGCTTGAGTCATCAACGATCATAATTGTCTTTGCCATGGGAGTTCCTATTTCTGTGGGCTGAGTGCAGTAATGAGCCAACTGCAAAGTCCAGCGTCCACTGGCCAATCTGTGACGTGGCATTTGGCCGCCATGAGTACCTGGAGGTTGGCCGGGTGGATGTGGATGCACGCACTGAGATCTACCTTGGGCGCAGATTTGTTCTGTAGCCAATCGAGAAGTCCTTCCGCTTCATCCACACTGACAATGTCACTGAGTATCGCGACTTTTTTCTTGTATACGATGGCCATCAAACAATCTCCTTGACGTTGAGCACCATGAGCACTGAGCCGTTGCCCAACAGTGCCGAGCCCGAATAGGCACCAAGGCCGGACAGGACGCCGCCTAATGGCTTTTGAATGATTTCTGCGGTCTCATGAAAGTCGTCCACGATCAGTCCCACCGACTCGCCGGCAACCTTCACGACGAGTACGGCCAACTCATTGTCGGCATTGACCCGGGCTGCGCTTGTCAGGCCGAGCAAGTTATTGAGTGCTTTGAGTGGCACGATGGTGCCGCGCAAAACAATGGACTTGCTTTGCTTGATGGCGCGAATGTCCTTGGTGGGCACACGCACCGTTTCCACCACGTGGTCCATCGGGATACCAAAAATCTGGCTGTCGGATTCGACAATCATAACCTTGGTCACGGCCATGGACAGAGGCAAGGAGATGCGTAAATGGGTCCCTTTGCCTATTTCGCTTTCGAGCGTCAGGCTGCCGTTGACCTTTTCTACAGCGGTGCGTACAACGTCCATGCCCACGCCCCGACCAGACAGATCAGAGACGACATCCACGGTCGAAAACCCAGCGGCAAAGATCAGATTCACGGCGTCCCGGTCGTTGATGCGTTCCAGAGTGGCTTCGTCGATGACGCCCTTTTCGTAGGCTTTGCGCTTGATGTAGGAGGGGTCTATGCCTTTTCCGTCGTCAAGGATGTCGATGAGAACGCGGTCCCCTTCCTGCACGGCTCGAATGGTAAGTTTGCCGCAGGCCGGTTTTCCGGCAGCGAGACGAACCTGCGGCGTTTCAAGCCCATGGTCAAGGCTGTTGCGAACGATGTGGATCAGCGGGTCCGCCAAGGACTCAATAATGTTTTTATCGGCCTCGGTCTCTTCGCCCTCGAGCACCAGCTCCACTTCTTTGCCGAGCTTTCGGGAAATGTCCCGGGCCAGGCGGGGAAAGCGCTGGAAGACAAAGGACACCGGCAGCATGCGAACCTGCATGATGGCGTCCTGCATTTCTTCTGCAATGCGGTTGATAACGGCATATTGCGCCTTGATCTCCCGCGCGAGTTCACGCACACCAAATTGTTCTTCTGCGCGTTGAGCCAGATAGGGGAGGGCGTTCTTGGATACCACCATTTCACCAATCAGGTTCATTAACCGGTCAATTTTGGACTGATCAACCTTCAGGCTCTTGGGCCCGGCAACGGCGTTTCCAATATCTTCCGCGCGACGACCAAATACGACGCCTTCATCTGGCGTGGCAGCGGTGCTGACCAACTCGGACTTGGTGACTTCTTCTGGCGCCTCTGGCGCTGGAGCGCGGGCCGCTTCGGTTGAGTCCTCCATGGGCTCTTCGCGTTGTTCAAGCCAGGCGAGCAAAGGTGCGCTGCTGGCTTCTGCCAGGGCTCGCGTCAAAGCGGCTTCGACTTGGACTTGGGCGGCTGTGTCACCGCTGGCCTTGCAGACATTGATTAAGACGGATGCGACAGCCCTGAGTCGACCGGCTAGCCAGGCTGGCTGATCCTCAAAAAGCAATATCTGGCGCTGCGATGCAAAGATGAGCTCCATCGTCGAGGATTGAACCATGGGCAGCTTTGCCACGGGCAGTTCAGACGCCACCATAATGGTGGCTGGCAGCACCGGCACAGGAGCAGAGTTTAAAACAGAGTCTGCTTCAATGGCGTCCCAGTCCGGTGGCGTCAGGGTGCGCAAGGATTCAATCAGGCCGCGCAAAGCCAGTTGGTTATCGGGCGCGCTGTCTATGATCAACATCAGCCAACGCAGTGCCGATGAAAACCACAGTGCAGGGTTACTCAGGTGCAGCATCGTCAGTGCGGCTTGTCTGAGCGTTCCCAAACGGTTCTCGTCCAGATGCTGGAGTGCATCCAACACAAAATCGTCGTAGACCGGACCGCCATTGGGATCGCCCTGCGGTAGGGCGAAGTGACAAGATGGTACGGGGACTATGCTGACCTGATCAGGGACGTACCGGTAGAGTTCGACCAGTTCTTCGCGTGGCGCAGTTGTCAGTATTTGAAACTCGAGTGCGCACCGGTAGGCATCGAGTTCGGCGAGTGGTGCCCAGGGTTCACTCGGCACGATTCGTACCCAAAGGATTCCGGGCGTTTGGCGGGCTGCAAAAAATGGGTCGTCGCCCTGAAAAAAGCACTCGGCAATGGGTTGGTAAGACACCCAATGCAGCATCTGATTCTGCTGCGAGCGCGTGTAGGCGTCCATGCGAATGGATTCAGGAATGTCTGAAAGCGGCAGACGCGTTGGGGTGGGCCTTGATGCGAGCGCCGCCGCCGCAGTTTCGAAAACCGCTTCGCAGTCCTGCTGCGCATCGGGGGTTGCATGCAGGACAATCAGCGCCCTCAATGCAGAGGCCAGGCTGGCAGAGTCTGCGGCACGGGAGGCGTTGATGCCACCCGTAGATTCGATCTCATCACACAGCATGCCCACGAAATCCATGGCGTCAAGCAGTTGATCAGCCAGTTCCTGGCTGAAGGCGACTCGACCGTTTCGAACCGCATCCATGAGGTCTTCGCCCGCGTGGAGTACTCGGGTCATTTCCGGGAAATCGAAAAGGCCGCTATTGCCCTTTAATGTGTGAACCAAGCGGAACAGGGACACCAGCAATTCCGAGTCGTCGGGCGACTTTTCAAGTCGCATCAGATCCTCACCAATGCCTTGCAGGAAATCGCGTGCCTCCGATAGGAATTGTTCCAGCAAGGGGTTCATGGTTATAGTTCTCCCAGCAGCAACCGGACATGGGTCAGGAGTTGCTCGGGTTTCACGGGCTTGGCGATGTAGCAATTCGCTCCCGCCCGGAATGCTGCTGTCTGGTCGTGCTCGGCGGCCTCGGTGGACACCATGATGGCCGGCGCCTGAGCCATGTCTTCGGTGCGCAGTTGACGCAAAAAGCCATAGCCATCAAGCTTGGGCATATTGATGTCGACGATGTACATGTCAAAGGGCTGTTGCAGAGCTTTTTCAAGCGCCTCTACGCCGTTTATTGCTTCATCGACGCTGTAGCCAGCCTGTTCAAGAATGTTGCGGTGGTACATACGCACGGTCGCAGCGTCGTCAATGATGAGTATGCGTTTCATCGGGCCTCCAGGGATTTTTGGTAAACAATGGCTTGTGGGAACTTGCGCACCTTGTACAAAGACGAGATGCGGCTCATGGATTCCGAATGGCCTAGACAGATGAAGCCGCCGGGTTTAAGGGCGTCATAGAAGGTTTCCGCAGCCGACTTGCGGGACGCATCATCAAAGTAGATCAGAAGATTACGACAAAAAATGACATCGAAGTTGCGGTAGGGCCGGGTGTCGGTCGGCTCAGCCAGATTGACCCGGGTAAATTCAACCGCCTGGCGCAGGTCTTCGTTGATCTGGAATTCTTCGCCGATACGTTTAAAGTACTTGTTCATCCAGGCGGCCGGAAGGTGCTGCACTGAGCGCTGGGTGTATCGCCCAACGCGCGCCTTCTGCAGGATTCCGGTATCAATATCCGATGAAATGATTTCAACATCCCACTTGCTGATGCCGGGCCAACGTTCCATCAAGTAGAGCGCAATTGAATAAGGCTCTTCACCGGACGAAGAGGGTATGCACCAAATCCGGATAGGACTCTGGTCTGTCTTGCGCTGCACTAGTTCCGGCAGGATGGAATTGATCAGGCAGTCAAACTGGTATTCCTCTCGCAGAAAGTAGGTTTCATTGACGGTCATCAGGTTCGTGAGCAACTGTACTTCGCCGCCCGATGCTTGAAACCGCAACATGATGAAATAGCTGCGAAAGTCGCTATTGCCAGTTGCATTTATGCGTTCAATGAGGCGTTTGTCAACAAAATAGCGCTTTGACGACTCAAAGTTGATGCCTGTCTTGCGGTAAAAAAACTCCCTGAATTTCTGGAAGTCGTCTTCGGTGATAGCGATGTCTTTCATAGTGGCGTCACTCTTCACGGATGCGCCGCAATGCCAGGTCGGCCGCGAACTGTATGTAGGGCTCATCCGCGAAGCGGGTCTTGAGTTGAGCCAGCGGATTCAACGCCAACTGTGTTCCCACTTCACTGAGCAGGTCGACGGCTGTGGCGCACACGTTGATGTGCTGGTCGGTCGTAATGACATCAATCAGCCAGGACTCGACGTCCGGGTGACACAGAGATTCCAGAACATTCACTGTAAAGATGCGCACGTCGGGATCTGCGTCGGCTAGCAAGCCCCGCATGACCGGTGCCACTTCATCGGGCAGCTGCTTCATGGCTTCAACAGCCTCGTTACGAAGCGCTGCGTCTTCACTTCGCAGGCAGTCGACCAGCCCACCCACTGCTGTGGCGTCACCCAGTTGGGTCAGGGTGCTGAGAATGACCTCCCGCACCGACAGCTCGGTCTCCCGTTTCAGACGATCGACGAGGGCCGCTGCCGAGTCAGTGCATTTCACCAGATCACGCGCAGCCCAACGACGCGTGGTGGCGTTCTCATCCTCCAGGCTGATCAAAAGATCCGGACATGTCCGCATCTGTTTGCGGTCGTCTTGGCTGAAGGGCTCGGTATCTTTTTTCTTGATGAATGCCATTTTGATTACTTCCCTTAAACGCTGGACCACGAAATGAGCTGGGTGGCAATCTTGTCGGCGCTCAGGACCAAACTTGCGCCGCGCTTTTCTATCAGTTCTTTGGGCATGCCAAAGACCACGGCCGACTCTTCAGACTCGGCAATGGTGCGCCCACCCCGCAGCTTGATCTCAGTGAAAGCTGCTGAACCGTCGGTGCCCATGCCTGTGAGCATGACACCGACAACATGCACTGGATCGCAGTGTTCCAGCACAGATCGGCCCAGCAACTCAACCGAGGGGTGCCAGAGGTGATGCGGGTTCTCGGGTTTGGCAAGCACAACCAGTTTTCCCAATCGCATCGCAACGACCATGTCAGCGTTGCCTTTGGCGATGTAGACAGTGCCTGGCTCCACGACCATGGGCGATGAGGCTTCGACCACCTGTAGCGCACATTCACGATTCAGCCGATCAGCAAACGACTTGGTGAACGCCGAAGGCATGTGCTGTGCTATCAAAATGGGCCAGGGAAAATCGCCAGGGAGGTTTGGCAATATTTCTTCAAGGGTTCGCGGGCCGCCGGTGGAGACACCCATGATGACCAAGCCCTCGCCCTCAGTGCGCCGCCGTGTTGCAACCGGCCGCGCGGCAATCTTCTTTTTCTCGTCGCGCAGGCGCTGGACAAGCCCATTGGTGGCCGGCCCTTTGGTCTTGATCTTCGCGCGCGAAGCTGATCGGACTTTACTTATCAGTTCTTTCGTAATTTCGCCAATGGAAAGAGAAATGGTACCGCCGGGCTTGACGATATAGTCCACGGCTCCGAGGTTCAGGGCTTCAAAGGTGGCCAGCGCACCTTGCTCAGTCAGCGACGACACCATCACCACAGCGACGGGACGCTCCGCCATGATCAGAGAGAGCGCTGTGAGTCCGTCCATCTCAGGCATGTTGATGTCGAGCGTGACGACATCGGGCATGAAGTCGCGGTTTTGCGCCACGGCCTCAAGCCCGTTTCTGGCCGTGCTGATTTCGAACTCGCCAGTTGCTGCAAATATTTGCGTCAACTGGCGTCGCATCAAGGCGGAATCATCAACGATCAACAGTTTTATCATGTTCTGACAGAGGCGAGGGTCTGGAGTTCTTCACTTTGAATAAGATAAGCAGGGTCAATGAGTTGCACCATGCGTTTTTGCTTTTCCATGTTTGCCATGCGTGCAAGCAACTTTCCTTGTTGAGCGGAGAGTTGAGGGGTGGGTTCAATCACACTCCTGGGTATCTTCAGCACTTCAGTGACCTGGTCAACAATAAAACCGGTGCGCACTTCGGCAATCAGGAACACCATGATCCGTTGACGGTCTGAGCGTTCAACCCGTGGCAGGCCCAGGCGCAGTCGCAAATCGATGACCGGCAGCACGCTGCCTCTGAGATTGATCACGCCTTCGACAAAGGCCGGCGCCTTGGGTACATGGATAAGTTCATCAGGGACGCGCACAATCTCCTGCACGCTGTTGATGGGAACGCCAAATTCCTCCTTGTCCAGATGAAATACCACGACCTGTTCGTCGTCATCCAGATCTTCTTCCATTTCCGCACTTTCCTGGCTGGACTCTCGCTTGAAGTCGTTCACGGTGTTCAATGCCTCCTTGATGGAAGAGTGGTCGAAGAGGTTTCGCACGGTAATGACCGACACCAGGCGCTTGCCGTCATCGAGTCTGCAAATTTCGGCAATTTCAGAGAGGTCGGCGTCCTTTGCCAGCAGTGTGGGCATGGCATCGACAAATGACTTGGCCACCCTGAGCACTTCGCTGACGCCATCCACTGCGACGCCTACCGATGCGCCGCCCAGTGCGATCACCACAATTCGACTCTTGTCGTCCAGCGGTTGGTCGGGCAAGCCAAACATCCGACGCAGGCTCACCAGCGGCAGCAACCGGCTGCGCAGGTCCATGACACCCAGCACGTGGGCCTGCGAATGGGGTACATGAATGATGGTGTCCGGGACTTGCACGATTTCCTGAACGTCCTCAATGGCAATGGCATATTCCTGCTCTGCTACGTTGAAGCTCACCAGCTGCAGTTCATCGCTCACGTCATCTTCAACGTCCTCGTGGGTGGAGTCCAGGCCGGCTTGCAGCCCGGTAGTTTTGCCGGTACTTACGATTTTCGAAAACTCCCGCTGGATGAGTTTCTCGAAGTCCAGCACCATGATCATGGCATGGCCGCCCACGCCTTTGATGATGCCGCTTAGCAGGTCGGTGTCCACCGCACTGCGAATCGCGCCGACGTCTTCAATCTGGCTGGGCTCAACGCCGACCACGCTTGCCACTCGATCCACCACAAATCCGAGGGGTTGCCCGACATCCACGATGACTGCACGAGTTGCATCGTCCGCCTCTTGTTCGGCAAAGCCGAACATGCGACGCAGTGAAATGATGGGCAGCACCTTGCCGCGCAGGTTGGCCAGTCCGTCCAGCGTGGGTGGTGCCAGAGGCACCCGTACCACGGCTGGCAAACGGATAATTTCTTGCACCGGCGCCATATCAACTGCGAAGACTTCGCCACCAGTAATGAAGGTTACAAACTGACGCGTTTCGGAGGCCCGCTCTTCAAGATTGTCGTCCCCGGGACGCGTGTCTTGCTCCCGTTGTTCAAGTGTTTCGGTTGTCATGGTGGTTCCTAAGCGGCGCTTTGGAGCTCGTCTGCAAGAGATGAAATCTCCTCAATGGCGGAAGCCAGTTCTTCGGCTCCTTTGGACTGCTGCGCCGCTGCGCTTGACGCTTCGGTAGCGGCTTTGTCGGCTTGCTGTGCAGCAGAGGCAATCTGCTCGATACCTTTTTTGGCCTGCCCGATTGCAGTGGCAATTTCCATCGAGGCTGAAAGGATTTCCCGCGTGCCTTGGTCAACAACAATAATGTCGGCCTCAATCTGGTTAAGGTTGGCGGTCGACACCTTGGCCTGCTCAACTTCGTTGATGGCGGACTTGACGATTTCTTCGAGGTCGGAACTAACCATGGCGATCTGGTCTTGCACGGCTTTAACCAGATCCTTGATGCGGTCAGCGTTTTCAGCCGAGTCACGAGCGAGGTTGCGGATGTCGGTGGAAACCACCACAAAGCCTTTGCCGAACTCTCCGGCGCGGGCCGCTTCAATCGATCCGTTAACGGCCAGCATATTGGTCTGGATAGAGACCGTAGTGATGGCTTCAACGATTTTGTTGATGCGACGCGACACCTGTTCCAGGTCTTTGACCTGCTTGATGCTGTCCTGTGTGCCCCGCACCGACGCCGTGATGCCGTTGATCAGTTCGTCGACCGAGACCTTGTTGATGCCCAGGGTCGCAAGCACATTTTTGACTTTTTCCCCGCCATCGGTGGCGCGCTGCTGAGCGATTTCGACTCCTTTTTCGATCTGATTCACAGCCGCGGCAGACTCCTCACAGGCGGCGGCCGAGGTTTGTGCGCCCTTGCGGATCTGCTCAATCGCCGACATGATCTGAGCACTGGCTCGGTTAATTTCCTGCACCGCAGAGGACAGTTCTTCGGCGGAAGACGCCACTTCTTCGGCGCTCTTGGCGACATCGGTGGAGTTCTTAAGGTCTTCAGCCAATTCAGACATGGCCTGGGTCGCCTGCTCGGACTCGCCCAATGCCTGGGCTTGCTCTTGCACGGTTTTTGCGGTTTCTTCAGCTGCAGCTGACTGCTCCACGGCAGCTGCAGCAATTTCTTCAGAGCCTTTGAGGGCCTGCTGGGCTGCTGCATCGGATTGCTTGGCGCCTGTGGCGATTTCGGTGATGCCCCGGACCACTTCGATCACGTCGGTGCGAATCGCCTCCAGCTGAACGGTAATGACTTTTCCTTTTTCGACTTCACCTTCAATGGCCTTGGCGGAGATATTGATTCCGTCAGCAATGGCCTTGACGTCCTGCTGGATCTGGCCTACCAGGTCCTGAATTTGTTTGGCGCTCTTTTCCGAGGTTTCAGCCAGCGTGCGCACTTCGTCGGCGACCACAGCAAAACCCTTGCCGTGCTTGCCGGCACGGGCAGCTTCGATGGCGGCATTCAGGGCCAGCAGGTTGGTCTGGTCTGCAATGCGAGCAACTGCCTTGACGATGTCGCCAATGTTGGCAGCTTGCTTTTCCAGCTCCACAACCATGGCCACAGAGGCGATCTGGCGCTGACCGGCGACGGCCACATTGGTGATCAGGCTGGCGATGTCGGCTGCTGTCTTGGCCACCAGGGTCTGTGACACCTCTGCCTTGGTCTGACTGATGTCCGCGTTCTGCAATTGCTGCGAAATCGCCCCAATGACTGACTTGAAGGCGGCCATGGATTCCTGTGCGGCGCCAGAGGCGACTTCAGCGCCTGTTGCGATTTGGGCTGCAGCGCCCTTTAGCAATTCGGCAGCCGATGCTGCTTCAGTGATACCAGAGGACAGTTGGCCTGTGGCGGCGGCAATGCGTTCTGCTGCCTGCTGCTGCTTGCCCAATGTGCGGGCTCGCTTGCGCTGGATGTCTGCTTCACGCGAGGTCGAAGCGTTGGACTTGCCAGATTCTGAGCTAGTCGAGACCGGGGTGGAGGAATGTTTCCTGATCAGCGCCATGTTGCGCTCCTTTCGAGTGTGAGAAGCAATTGGACCCACAGTCATCTATTGACTGAGATGCTCGAAACGAGAACGGGCACATGAAAGATATTAGTGTCGGGAAATCCAACTCGAACTTGCAATCAGGTAATGGTTATACCGGTATATAGGTAGGAAGTCAGCTTTTTGATTGCTTCCTTGGGCATGCTGTAGACCACACAGCTTTCTTCGTCCTGCGCCAATTGACGTGCGCCTGTCTTGCGCCTGTCCAGCAGGCCGCTGGCACCGTCGTCACCCATTCCTGTCACGATGACGCCTAAGGCGTTGACTTTGACATGCTTGGCATGAAGAACATGTGCAACCATCAATCAGGGCAAAAGAAGCATCTTCAGGTCGCCAGAGCTGCCGCACCACACAGGCGTTTCGGGCCTAGCCAAAACGCAAACAGTCCGTTACAACTGCGCCATGGCTTCGCGAAGCTTCTGCTCGCGGACTACCTGCTGAATGGCGTAAATAGCCACTATGCCAAACCCCACTTTGTTGAACAAGTCAGCAAAGTTGTAAACGAGTTCGCGCGCCACACGCACATCGGGAGAATTGGAAATCAGCGTCAACAGGAAGCCCAGTGGGTAAATAGCCCAGCCAAACACGATGAACAACTTCAAGCGATTCAGACCCAGCTTGACTGGAGCGAGCTTGTTTGCCGCCGCATTGGTGACCGCTGTGTACAACACGAAAATGAGGAATAGCCAGGCCAGGCAACCAACACCAAACAAAGCCCAACCGGCCGTGGTGGCACCTTTAGCTTCGTTGATGGATGTCTCACCGGCAAACCCAAACAAGATCATCATCACGTCAGCCACGATCACAAGCAGCGCCACGGCCGTCGCGTTTTCACCGCCCAGCATTTGTGGAAACTTCAGCACCAGCAATGGCGTGGTCACCAGCCAGTCTATGTAGCGCAAAACAGTTGGGTAGTCACCTTGGGCCAGGGCATCGGTCCCAATTCCATACTTGTAGTTAATAAGGGCGTACACCGTTGCCTGCGACCCCATTTTCGGTGCTAGTCACCTCCAGAAATCCTTGCTCCTGTAAACCTTGAAGCACCGCCTGCAATGATAGCAACTGCGGGTTGTGAGCGGCCAGTTGATCCACGGAGGATTGGCCATCCACCACCAGCAAATAACTCATCATGCGAAGCGGTAGACCGGTTGTTTTGAATGCAATCTCATCAATGCCTTTGAATGTTTTTCGATAAATAGTTGACATGTTTTCCTTCGAGGATTACAGCGGCATAGACCCTGAATTTTTGCTCATTGAATTGATACGCGGTAATGTGGAAGCAGCCAAACCTTCAGTTGCTTCAGTCCGGAATTCACACAGTGTTTCGCTCGATACCTTGCCCACGCGACGCACCAAATCCAAATTTTCCAATACTTCGAAAATATCGTCGAGTGGTGCAAATGCGAGCAAGAAAGGCAGATACTGAGCTACCGGGCAGATACCATCAACGAGGATCAAGATTGTTTTTTGCTGGAGTGAAATCGACGATCATCCGCTGCGCAGCACGGCGTATCCTTTGGTCGTCACTTCGAAAACGATATCGCTGTTCTTGATCATCACCATCCAATTCCAAACGGGTCGGTCATATATGCTCGCGCAACAGTTGTCTGATGTGTGTCAGGTGCTGATGCGACAACTCGCCCAAGTGCGATACGAGCTGCTCGTAGCCTCCCAGGGTGACGGCCAGTTGCTCCAATGAGCTGAGCGATTCCAGTTCTTTCAGGACCAAAAATGCATGTTCTGGCGCGTTGATGAGGACAAAGTCCGACATGCGTTCAACCACTGTGGCAAGAGCCTGCGCTCGCGCCTGGCTGTTTACCGCTGGGTCGGTGCGTGTGTTGTTGTAGGTGGCCTGGGTGCCAGCTTCGGACGGTACGGAAGGCGAAAATGCCGAGCCCATGCTGGACAGTGAACCCCATGCGTGGGTGTTAACCCCGTCCTGGCTTGAATTTTTGACGGGGTCTTCGGACACCGGCACCTGGTGTTCTTTGGCTCGTATCAAACCTGCCATGCTCAGCGATGTCAGAATGCCTGGCACGTCGCCAAATGCTTGTAGGCTGTCGGTATAGACAGCCAGTGTGGTTTTGCCGTCAATCAATTTCAGCAAAGAACGCAGCTTGCGTGGGATGGCTGAACTCTGGCTGTATGCCGCTAGTTGTCCTTCGTGAGTGCGAATGTAAGTAACCATGTTTATCGGGAGCAATCGCTACCAGCTCGTTGTTTAGGGCCTGGTCTATCGACAGAATGTCGAGTCAGACAATAAATGAAGCATCGCCCCGATGACTGACTTGAAGGCAGCCATGGATTCCTGTGCTGCGCCAGTGGCGACGTCAGCGCCAGTCGCGATTTGAGTTGCAGCGCCATGTTGCGGTCCTTTCGAGTGTGAGAATCAATCGGACCCACAGCCATTTATTGACTGAGGTGCTGCAAACGAATACGGTCACATGGGAACGTTACACAGTGGTCTGGTGACCGAAGGCGTGAAATTCAATACGGCGACTACCGGTCTATAGGTAGTGTTTTAGCCTATTCAAAGTTGCAGCATGATTTCGCGGCCAATAGCGCTTAGCGGAATGACTCGCTCCACTGCGCCGCGCTTGACTGCTTCCTTGGGCATGCCATACACCACGCAGCTTTCTTCGTCCTGCGCCAATGTGCGGGCACCCGCCTTGCGCATTTCGAGCAAGCCGCTGGCACCGTCGTCACCCATTCCTGTCATGATGACTCCCAGGGCGTTGGCTCCAGCACATTTGGCTACTGACCGGAACATTACGTCCACGGAGGGTCGGTGCCGATTCACCAGCGGCCCGTCCGCTACTTCAACATAATATTGAGCGCCTGTTCGACGAAGCAGGATGTGCTTGCCACCCGGCGCGATCAATGCCCTGCCTGGCACAACACGGTCATTGTTTTGCGCCTCCCTGACTTCAATCCGGCACAGGCCATTGAGGCGATTGGCAAACTCGGCAGTGAACTTTTCGGGCATGTGCTGAACAATGATGATGCCCGGGCACACCTGCGGCAAGCTCCTCAGAATCGCCTCCAGTGCCTGGGTTCCACCCGTAGAGGTGCCCAGCGCTACTACGCGCTCGGTCGTCTGCGTCATGGATGTGCGGTTGTCTGCAGCCAGCAACATGACATCTGCATTGAGTTTGGCCACAACCTGCAG
>JBIIVW010000061.1:0-17391 GCA_044339205.1 Rhodoferax sp.
TGCAGCGCATCGTGGGCACAAAAATGGACATCACGTTGCGCAAAACGGCTGAACTGGCGCTTCTTACCCTGAACAGCACCGACTACCTGACTGGCGCAGCCACCCGACGTCACTTCTTTGAAATGGCCGAGCGGGAATGTGCACGTGCCGTGCGCCACGGTTCACCGCTGTCCCTACTGGCGCTGGATCTGGACCATTTCAAACGCATCAACGACGAGTTTGGCCACGCCGTGGGCGACCTCGTGCTCATGAGTTTTGTCAGAACTGTCGCAAGCTTCCTGCGGTCAACCGACCTGTGCGGGCGCATTGGTGGCGAGGAATTCTGCATTTTGTTGCCGCAGACGGATCAAGCTGGCGCAGCCGCACTCGCCAGCCGGATTCTGGCCGGTGTACGGGGCGCCCCAACCCTCTTGCCCGCCCGGGCCCTGCACTACACGGCCAGCCTGGGCATCAGCAGCCTGAGCGATCAGAACGCAACCTTTGATGGACTCTTGCGGGCCGCCGACAAGGCCCTGTATCGGGCCAAAGCCTTGGGGAGAGACCGCGAAGAGATGGCGGTGGCGTCCGATTAGGGCCACTCGGGAGCCGCAGGCCATGCGCCGCTTGACGCATGGCTGTTCTGAGACAATCAAATCCCTCTCAACTCTTGGTACGGGGCCTGTCAGCCCCTCAAGCACAATGCCTTTTCCCGCCTCCAGCACCACGCGCACCTACGCTCTAAGCGATTTCGACTTCACCCTGCCCGAGACCCTGATCGCCCAGCACCCTGCCCCCGAGCGCAGTGGCTCCCGGCTATTGGACGGTGCATCCCGCGCACCCACTGACCGCATCTTTCGCGACCTGCCCACGCTCCTGAGAGCGGGCGACCTGATGGTGTTCAACGACACCAAGGTCATTAACGCACGCCTATTTGGCGAAAAAGCCACCGGCGGCAAACTCGAGCTCTTGATTGAGCGGGTACTCACCGGCAACCAAGTGGCGGCCCACATGCGCGTCAGCAAGAAACCCGAGATCGGCGCCACGGTGGCGCTAGTGGGTGCGCCGGGCACATCCGAGAACCTGCGCGCCACGCTTTTAGGCCGCTGGCCGGATGCCGATGGCCCGCTGTTTCGCTTTGTACTGTCCAACGACGCGGGTGACGACCCCTACACCCTGATGGAACGCCATGGCCACGTGCCACTGCCACCCTACATCACCCACACCGATTCGGCCGAGGACGCCAGCCGCTACCAGACCGTGTTTGCCAAAAACCCTGGCGCCGTGGCCGCGCCCACTGCCGCGCTGCACTTTGACGACGCGCTCCTGGCGCAAATCGACGCCATGGGCGTGCACCGCGCCCACGTCACCCTGCATGTAGGCGCGGGCACCTTCCAGCCGGTTAAAACAGAAAACCTGGCCGATCACCAGATGCACAGCGAGTGGTTTGATGTGCCCGTGGCCGCGCAGCAGGCCATTGCAGACTGCCGCGCGCGTGGTGGCCGGGTGATTGCCGTGGGCACCACATCCGTACGCACGCTGGAGAGCTGGGCCCATACTGGCCAGACCACGGGCGACACCAGCATCTTCATCACGCCGGGATTTGACTTCAAGGTGGTGGATGCACTCATCACCAACTTTCACCTGCCCAAGTCAAGCCTGATGATGCTGGTGAGCGCCTTTGCGGGTTACGAGCACATCATGGATTTGTACCGCCACGCCATTGCCAATGAATATCGTTTTTTCAGCTACGGTGACGCCATGCTGTTAAGCCGGCAAACGGCCGAGCGTTCAGCCTGAATTCAGGCTGAGGCAGCAGGCTTTGGAAAGTAGCGCACGCCTTCCAGCCCCTGGTAGTCCACGTCTTGCGTCCAGAAAGTGGCCTCAAACTCAAGTGCCAGGCTGTACATGGCAGCATCGGCCATGGCCAGGCGGTGGCGCGACGCCGTGGCAGATGCGGCAATGGCGCGCCTGTCGGTGAGGTCCAGTACCCGGCCCAGGCGCATCACGTCCAGGCACTGGGTGACCAGGTCGGCGGGCAGGTTGCGACTCAAGACCTTGTGGACTTCAAACAGGGCGATGGTGGGGACCAGCAAGTCGTAGCGACTTTCAATGGCCTCTGCAAACAGGTCAGCCCGGGGCGTGTCTTGCAGGTATTCAATCCACCCTGAGGAGTCAACCAGGTTCATTCAAACGTCCGATCGGCTTCTTTTTCAGGCTCAATGTCACCCAGATCGTAGCCTTTGAGGATGCCACGGTAAGCACTCATCGGCACCTCGGGCTTGATGACCAACTCCTTGCCGCGCAACTCAAAATGAATATGCGACCCAGCCTGGATGCCCAGTTTGGCGCGCATGGCTGCGGGTAAAGTAACCTGCCCCTTACTGGACACAACGGCTTCTACGGTTTGCATATCGAACCTCCTTTTTTAAAAGTAAAGCAAAGTATAAAGTCAAGCACTCTAAAAAGTAAAATTCACCCATGCTTAAATTCGACATCCTCCAAACCGACACCGCCAGCCACGCCCGACGCGGCACCCTCACCCTCAACCATGGCGTGGTGCAAACCCCCATCTTCATGCCTGTGGGCACCTATGGCACCGTCAAGGGCGTCACCCCCACCAGCCTGGAGGACATGGGCGCGCAGATCATCCTGGGCAACACCTTCCACCTGTGGATGCGCCCCGGGCTGGATGTGATGACCAAATTTGGCGGCCTGCACCAGTTCGAGAAATGGGACAAGCCCATCCTCACCGACTCGGGCGGCTTTCAGGTCTGGAGCCTGGGCGAGATGCGCAAGATCACCGAAGAAGGCGTCAAGTTCTCCAGCCCCGTGAACGGCGACAAACTGTTCCTGACGCCCGAGATTTCGATGCAGATCCAGACCACACTCAACAGCGACATCGTCATGCAGTTTGACGAATGCACGCCCTATATCTCGGTCGAGCCCAAGACCAAGGGCCAGCTCACCACTGAGGCCGAAGCGCGTTACTCGATGGAGCTCAGCCTGCGCTGGGCCAAGCGCTGCCAGACCGAATTCACCAAACTCGAGAACCCCAATGCGCTGTTCGGCATCGTGCAGGGCGGCATGTTCGAGCACCTGCGCCAAGAGTCGCTGGAACAACTCGTAGAGATGGATTTTCCCGGCTACGCCGTGGGCGGCGTGAGCGTAGGCGAGCCGAAAGACGAAATGCTGCGCATCATGGCGCACACCCCGCACCGCCTGCCTGCCCACAAACCCCGTTACCTGATGGGCGTGGGCACGCCGGAAGATCTGGTGCAAGGGGTGAGTGAGGGCGTAGACATGTTCGACTGCGTCATGCCCACCCGCAATGCCCGCAACGGCACGTTTTTCACCCGTTTTGGCGACCTGAAAATCCGCAACGCCCGCCACAAACTCGACGAACAGCCGCTGGACGTGACCTGCACGTGCTACGCCTGTGCCGGGACAGCGGGCGTGGCCTATGCCGATGGCGGACGCGGCGGCTTCTCCAGAGCCTACTTGCACCACCTCGACCGCTGCGGCGAGATGCTCGGCCCCATGCTGGCCAGCATCCACAACCTGCACTACTACCTGAACCTGATGCGTGAGGTGCGGGAGTCACTGGACGCTGGAACTTTCACCCCATTCAGGGCGCAGTTCAAAGCGGATCGGGCGCGCGGGGTGTAAAGATGCCTGGCGTCAACCGCCGCCGGTAAACACCGTCAGCACGCCGGTGTAACCATAGAGGTGGTTGCGGGCGATTTCGCCACCGGCAAAAAAGCCCACCAGAGGTACATCGCCCAAGGCCCGGCGCACGATTTGCAGTTCGGCGCTTGTCCCGCCAAAGTGCGGCCCACCCCGGCCTGAGCAGCTCACATAAATCGCCCCGGCAATGCCCCGTGCCGGATGCGGCGCGGACTCGGCCTCGGACGCTGCCAGCGCGGTGGCGGCAGCCAGTGGCAGTTCATGCGGCTCTAGTTCTTCCCGTATCTCCGCGCATACCCGCATCAGGTCTGCACGAGCGGCCTGCACGTTGCGCTGGCAAAAAGCCAGCTGCATGCCCACCTCCAGCTTGTCAGACACCGCCACGCCCCGGCGCGCCGGGTCCAGGCCAATGATGTGCCGCACCAGAACGTCACTACCAAAGTTGCCGGTGCGCCCCACCGCAGCCTGATCGCTTGCAGCTGCGGAATCCGGGGCAGCCATCAAGCCCACCAGGGTGGCACGCACCACCATCAAGGCCTGCTCGGGCTGCTCCAGGGAAACACCCAGTTCGCGCAGCATCAGGTCCAGCGCTGGCTCGCCATCGAGCTGAGTCACCACGTTATGTTCGGCAGCCGTGATTTGGTGCGCCTTGGACACGGGCAGGCAACCCTGGGTCACGCGGGACACCAGGCCCACGCCCAAGCCAAACGCCACCCCACTCAAACCGCCGCTGAACACCCCGCTGGCCGCGCCCTGGCCCTTGATGTTGCCATCACCCCCCACAGCAAACTGGACGGAGCGGGTTCGGCTGGCCGACACCCCGCCAAACAGGTAGCCAGAGTCGGTGCGGGCCGCCATTTCGTCAATCAGCTCCGCCAGGTCCGGCGTGTTGGGGTCAGCGTGAATCAGGGCGGTGTGGGCCTCAAAACCCAGCCCCAGCGGCGCCACCCCGGAAAAAACCCGGTACTGGTCGCTGGGCAAATCGCACAGCATCACAGCCAAAGCGGGCTCGTCAAAGTACTCCGCATTGTTGGCGGCCACTCCTACACCCACCGTGCCCGACCAGTCGGTGATCTCGGGCAACTCGGCGCTCAGGTGCGCCAGAATGTCGTCTGCCTGCGTGGCGTAGTGGTCGGTGATGTAGACCAAAGCCAGGGTCGGCGCGCTGGCATAGGCGTCCAGGGACATTTGGGCACGCAGTTGCGCCAGCACCAAGCCAGTCGCCATGCGCCACTGCGGGTGGCCGGCGTGGCCGTAGGGAAAAAGTTTCATGGCGACCTTATGCTTGCAGCATCAGCTGCTTCGGCCCGGCGTTTTTCGGGCGGGTGTTTTGCGAGCCGGCGCTTTGGCGGCTGCTCGGGTGCTGCTGGCGCCACTCACGGCTTTTTTGGTGGCTTTGGCAGCCTCCTTGACAAACCCGGCTGCCATGTTTTTGGTGGCATCCATCGCGGTGTTTTTGCTGGCGTCTTTCATGGCGCTGGCCGCTATGTGCTGAAACTGCTGGGTCAACGCGCCCCACAATTGCATCGGGTCAACCAGGCCTGCGGCGGCCGCTGTAGCAGGCTTGGCGGCCTCACCCACTTTTTTAGCGACTTCTTCAGCTTCTGCGGCCACGTCAGACAGGGTCTTGGCGGTTGAGGCCGCCGTCTCCGTCACGCGGTGCACGCCGGAGTAGACCGAATCAGCCGCCTTGAGCTTGAAGGCATTGGCCATGTCGCCAATATTGAAGTTCATGCCCTTGAGTGTGGCCAGGGTCATCTTCTGGACCTCCAGCGCCTGCACGGTGGCACCCAGCGCCTTGGAATTCTGGTCCAGCCAAAAATGAACCGCCTTGAGCTCCTGGATGCGCTTGTCCAGCTCTTCCACATTCAGCGTCGGCGCAATCCAGTTACCCAGGTTGGGCATTTGCGGAATGGTCTCCGAGGCGCCCTTGGCCAGATTCTGGAGAAAATCAAAACCGGGAACGAATTTTCCAAAACCAGCGCTTGATGAATCAGTCATGTTTGCTCCAAAAGGGTTGTCAACATTGAACGCTCAACAGCTTACCCCAACGGAGGGTGACTGACGATGTTTCCGCTCAGCCCAGCCACTTTTTCAGTGCAGCGGCATCAGGCGGACCTATGCTGCGCTGAACAGCCCCACTGCGCCCGATCAGCACCACAAAAGGCGTGACATTGGGCCAGTTGGGGTCCACGCTTTGGCGAATGGCAGGCTCAAACCCGTCAAACGCATAAATCCGGGTGGCCCCCGCGTAGTGATGCGCATGCTTGAGCGCGCGCACCCCTTGCTCGTCCATGACCACAGCGGCCAGCTCCACCTTTTGCCGCGATGCTGTAATGAAGGCCTGCAATTTCTCAAAGGCATCAGGGCACGTCGAGCAATAGGTGGTGGTGAACACATAGGCCGCCGGGCGGGGCCCGCTTTTCACCAACCGGGCCCAGCTTGTTTCATCAAAATTTGCTACTGAATTAACCTGACCTTTACCAATGGATACGCCGGCTAGAGGCGCATTAGGCCAAAAAGCGAGTGATAAACCGGCCGAGGCCATGCCCAGAAGGCCACGGCGCGTTGATGGGGGCAAAGCCGGGGTGTTGGGTATCGGGTCAGAATGTGATTTCATGAAACTGGGTCTCTGTTGCGTTACGCCACACCACGGCCATGCGCTGGCCGTGCTGGATGAGGCGGGGAAAATCGTTGTCGCCCTGCATCTGGCCCAGGGTGATCAGCTTGAAGGTCTGCCCGCCATTGCTGGACAACCAGGCCTTGAGTGTGCTGATTTGGCCCTCGCTGCTGCGCCAGACGATGGCGACACGCTCACCCGCAGCCACCACGTCGGCGTGCTCCGCCCGGTCATCGGGCAAACGGCGCACCGTCTCCAGGCGTGGGCTGCCGTCGGGCTTAAGTTGGCCATAGCGCACGCCCGCTGCTGCTTGCGCCCCTTCCTGGCGAATGCCAAACCAGACGGCATGAAAGCCGTCGCGTGCAGGCGCAAGCCCTGGCCCGTGGTGCGGGCAACCGTCTACGCGCCATTCGTCAAAGGTGGCGCGCACCGGCGGCGCATCCGGCGTCCGCGTTGGTGTCAGGGAGGCAAAGGCGTGATCCCGCACATTGGGCTCGAAGACGTGGCGCCACAGGGCGTGCAGCACCCCATCGGCCCCTAGCCCCAGCGCAATGCGGCAGCACTCACAGGAGTGGTCGGCCACCTTGATGTCAGGGCCAAAGGTCGCCCCACCATCGACCGAGGCATTTCGGTAAATGGCGGCGCCCCGGTAACTCGACTTGCTCCCCACTTTGGGCGCAATTTCCAGATCACGCTTGTCAATCCACAGGGTGTGCAAGACGCCGCTGGCATCAAAGCCGATCGACTCAAAGCGGTGGGTGATCTCCTGCCGGTCCGCATGCACCGTCACAGGTGGCGCAAAGGTCTGACCACCATCCACCGAGCGCAGCAGGCGGACAAAGCCGGTGTAAGGCTTGGCACGTGGCTGCGTGTAAGAGATGAGCACGGTGGCGTTGGGCCCAAAAAGCAGCTTGGGACGGCTCTCACCATCTGCCGCAACCGCGTCGCCTGCGGTGTCAAGCACCCGGGGTGCGCCCCAGGCCAGGGCAGCACCGCCCGAGGCGGGCGCACTTTGAATAAACAGCTGGCTTTGTGCATTCAGACCCACCAGCCACAAGGCACCGTCAGGCGCGAACGCAGCGCCGGTGCCCAAAGGCACACGGGGCTTGCGGGCCCCCGGCTTGGCCGGGCTGACTGCCGCTGCGCTGGACGCGCCAAGGGCTTTGGCGGGCGCCTGAACTTGGTGCGCCCAGGCGCTGGCGCCACCGAGCACCGTGACCATCACCCAGACGGTCAGCCAGCGCCAGGAGGGTGCAAGAAAACATGAAGTCATTTGAAATCCCAAAAAATGTTGAAGTTCAACGGCCAGACAAACCAAACGCATGACGACCTGCGTCGCCATGCCAGGACAAAGCCCCTACTTGAGGCTGTAGCGCAGTTCGGTCTGGATCGAGCGCTGGGGCAGGGTGTGGGCCTGCCAGGACTTCTGGTTACCCACGTTGTTGATGCCCGCGCCCCACTCCCACCCTTTGGCAAAACGCCAGGCAGCTTTCAGGTCAAGCTGGTTGACCCGGGAAATGCCCCCGAACGTGTCGGGGTTGTCATCCAGATTGAGCTCGGTATTGAACTGCCGCCCGCCATAGCGCCAAGCCGCTCCCAGCAGCCACTGGGCATTGGGCCGGTAGCTCACCTGCACCCCGTAGCGCTGCTTCGGGATGCGCAACCACTGCTTGCCCACCTGGGCCGGGTTGGCTGCGTTGGCCTTGACCGTCGCGTCTGCGAAGGTGGCACTGCCGCCCATGTCCAGGCCCGGGGTGAGCACGTCCCGCGCCTCCCAGACCAGCTCCACGCCCCGGGTCAACACCCGGTCCACATTGCTCACGCGGGTCACGGTGGGGTTGACGGTGGCATCTGTCTGGCGCGAGATGGTATCAAGCACGTCATCCTGAAAGAAGCTGGCGCGCAGGGACTGGGTGTCCCATGTTTTTTCAACAGCCAACTCCAGGGAGTCCGAACGCTCGGGGCGCAAATTGGGATCGCTGGTGGTGATGTTGCTGCCCGTCTTGGTTCCGTTGAACAACTCGTCCACATTGGGAAAGCGCACGCCGCGGCCCCAACTGGCCCGCAACAACACATCGTCCGTGGCGGTCCAGGCCAGTGACACCTTGGGACTGCTCGCACTGATCGTGCGCGCCGGGTAGGCGCTTTGGGCGATGGGTGGCCCAGCAAAAAACTGCGAACCACTCCCAGACTCAAACCGTTCCAGACGCACCCCTGTGGTCAGCAACACATCGGGGCGCAGGCGCCAGGCGTCTTGCACGTACAGCGCGGTGACCATGGTCTTGCCGAGATAGCTTTGGTTGAGCGTTGTCTCATTCTGGCGCCAGTCGGTCGAGTTGTTGACGATATTGCGCAGCTGGTACTGGTTGCGGTGCAAGCCAAAGGTGAGTGCGTGCCGGCCATCGCCAAAGTCGCCTTTGACCGGGGTATAGGTTGACTGCACTTCAAAGGTGTTCCAACCCGTGCCATCACGGCGGGTGACGGTGCCCGGGCCGCCCAGCGCCGCCAGCGGGTCCGCTTGATTGGCCTGCCGGTTGGCGTCGCTCAACATGGTGTAGTCGGTGGCCACCACAGACGCATTCCAGCCGGTGGCATGGCGGGTCTTCCAGGTCAGCCCGAGTTGGCGGTGCAGCTCGTCGCGCTGGCTTGGCGCAAAGGTGTTGGCGGGTACCGTGAAGCGGTTGACGCCATCCGTCACCACGCCAGCCCAGACCGCATTGCCTACCGCGTCCCGCAGGTCGGTCTGGTTGCGCACTGTGCTGTCACTGCGCCAGGAAGACACCCGACCTTCAATGCTCTGGGTGGGCGACAGGTCGTAGCCCAGACGGAAATTGACCGTATCCTGCACCGAGTGATCGATGGTGGTGGCCCCAAACACGGCGCGGTCCCGGCTCTGGGGGTCTTTGTCGTACCGAATGCCGGTGACGCGGGTGCCTGAGGTGGGCGCAGCAAAAGAGGCTGCGGTCACACCGCGCACAGCGTTGGCATAACCCATGGGGTGGCCCTCGCTGTCCTGGTGCTGGACACCCAGCGAAAACCACAGACCGGAGTCAAGTTTGGAAGCCAACCGGGCCGACAACATGGTGCCCGAATACCCCTCGGAGGTGCCGTATTCGCTGAACGACTGGTGGCTGGCCTTGACACTGACCGACGCCTCCAGACCCGTGGGCTTGCGCTCCGAGATCGCCAGCGTGGTGCCGATGGAGTTGCCGGGATAAATGGCAGAGTAAGGCCCGTAAAGGGCGTCGATGCGCTCAATGGACTCGACGTTGACCATGTTCCAGCGCGGTGCATCAAAGCGCCCCAGAAAGCTGGAGATCAGGTAGCCATCCAGATAGACCAGCGCCCGACCCGGTTGCAGAACGCCAAAGCTACGCCCGCCGATGTTGGCATTGCGGTCACCGATGTAGCGCTTGCGCACGGTAGTGCTCGGCAGAGTGAGGGCCACGTCCTCCGGATTGAAAATATTTTGCTCCCGCAACTGCTCGGCGTTTCGGCTGGCGGTGCTGCTAGGCAGGTTGGGCGCGAGCTGGGTTCGCGCACCGGTGACACTGATGGTTTGCAACTGGGCCTCGGTGGCCACACCTTGGGCGAAGCCCATCGCTGGCACCAGCATCAGGGCACAGACCAGCGGGAGGCGCCGACCTGGCGCACTTGTTTGACGACGATTGATACGCATGAGAACTCTTAAAAAATTGCCATAAACCGTCTCCAGCCGCTGTAAATACAGCTTGAGACGCTATTGATTCAATAGTTCAAGAGTCCAGGCGGCCCTCTCGGTGGGGGCCGCAGCGCCACATAGGTGGAGAAAAAAACCGCCTGCCAGGCAGCAGGAACGACGAGTTCATCCCGATCGATGAACAGGTGGGTCGCGACCTGGAGTGCCGGCAGCACCCGGTCTACGGCCAACAGGCAAAACGGGCAATGAACCAGTGAAGGTTCGGCCTCCTGCCCGTCAGGGGCTTCTGCTTGGATTTGGCCGGTGGTGACGTCCACCCAGCGCATGCCGGCGTCCGTGCAAACCCCGACCCAAGGCGTTGCGTCGGCTTGCGACCACGCTACCGCGTGGGACACCGTGGGCGCCAGCGCGCCAAACACAGCAATCCACACGGCCAGCCACACCACCAAGGTGCGGCGCAGCGAGTCAAAGCGCGGTGTGTGAGTCATGGGCAGGCGAGCAACGGGCGCGAAGTCTTGTCGGGGTCCGGGGGACTTAATGCTTGCCGTGGTTCATGGCGGGTTTACCGTCCATCTTGGCGCCAGGCGCCATGGCGGCCACGGGCACGGTCAGCTCCATCTTGCTCTCGACACCCTTGGCATCCTTGAACACCAATGTCAGTGGCACCGTGGTGTCTTTGGGCAACGCGGCTTTCAAGTCCATCAGCATGACGTGGTAACCACCGGGCTTGAGTTCCACGGTTTTGCCGGCTGGCAGGTCCAGCCCACCCGGTACAGCGCGCATTTTCATGACGTCACCGTCCATTTTCATTTCATGGACTTCGGTCACGCCCGCAACCGGAGACGAGGCGCTCACCAACCTGGCGCCGTCATTGGCCGTCAGCGTCATGAAGGCACCGGTCGCCTTTTGGCCGGGCACTGCGGTGCGGGCCCAGGCGCCCTTGACATCGACAGATTGCGCATACGCGCTCGTGCAAACCAGGCCCACAATGAGGGCAAGTGCTTTCAATTTCATGCAATTCTCCAAAAAAATAACGGCAAAAGGGTGACGCAGGAAGGGGTGTTGAATTAGCGAGGAACGGTGTGCAGACACGGCACATCACGTTCACCCACCCCAAAAAATCAATGAAATCAGGCTCTAGCCGGCGTATTTAAAGCACCGAAAGCTACTGATTTAATAGCTCAAAGAAATTGCGGTGGACCACGCGCCGGCAGTGGTGCGGCGGTGAGTGCGGCAATCTGAGCAGAGGGAATGCTTCGCAGCACAAGACCCAGGGGCTGAACGGGCTCAGCCGCCACACGGGCCTGTGGCGGGGGAGGTGCGCCGCCCGTGGCGCACAAAGGGCAATCCAGCATGGAGCCGGACACCTCGTTGGCACCGTCATCGGTCATGACAATGAGCTTCATTACGCCAGCACCAGAGCAAATCAGCTCCGAGGCCTGCGGATTCAACATGGGTGACGCCACCGCAACCCCCAGAGACAACGCAAACCACACCAGCACGAAGCGGGCGAGAAGGTGAGCATTGCGCAGGGTTTGCATGACCGGAATTATGACCGATGGACCGACCAGGCCGACGCACCACCTGAGCGCCCGGGCCTTGACCTTCATCAAACACGCGGATGTCCAGCGCGCGCATGATGAAAAAATTACCTATCCGGAGACACCGTCCATGACACACACCCTCACCGATCCTTTCAAGGCCCAGTTGCTGGCACGGCGCACCGGCTTGATCGAGCAACTGGCCCAGCTGCGAGGCGGCGCAGTGAGCCGTACCGAGGCCTCTGCAGACCATTTCGGTCGCCCCGAGGACCCCGACGCCCAAATGGCGACTGAACGCGAGCTGGAATTTGCACTGGATGCCCATGAGTCCGCGGAACTGGATGCCGTGGACGCCGCGCTCAAACGCATTGAAGCAGGCAGCTATGGCCAGTGCGTTGACTGCGGCATCACCATTCCTGCGGCCCGGCTACATGCTGCGCCCGAAGCGGCACGCTGCATCTCCTGCCAGGAAAAGACCGAATAGGGCAAACCGCGCCCGCAAGCGCCAACGCGGGCCCTGCTATTCTGGCGGGATGAACAGCTTTTTTCACCTCGCCTTCCATGTGACCGACCTCGACCAGACTCGCCGCTTTTACGGCGACGTGCTGGGCTGCACCGAGGGTCGCAGCACCGACACCTGGGTCGATTTCGACTTCTTCAACCACCAGCTCTCCATGCACCTGGGCGAGCCCTTCAAGACGACCAACACCGGCCGTGTCGGTGACAAGCTGGTGCCCATGCCGCACTTTGGCCTGGTGCTGGCGCTGCCCGACTGGGAGGCCCTGGCGCAGCGACTGCAGGCCGCGAAGATCGAATTTGTGCTGCCGCCCCACGTCCGCTACGAAGGGGAGCCCGGCGAGCAATGGACGATGTTTTTTTGTGATCCGTTCGGCAACCCGATCGAGGTCAAGGGCTTTGCATCACTTGACGGGCTCTTTGCGACATGACCCCATGAGCTACACCTTCGCCTCCGCCACCATTCTGCTGATCCTGATCACGGACCCGATAGGCAACATTCCGATCTTTGCCAACGCGCTCAAGCCGGTGGCGCCTGCGCGTCGGCCCTGGATTATTTTGCGCGAGGTGCTGATCGCTTTCGCCTTGCTGCTGACCTTCATGTTTGTGGGTGAAGGATTCTTGCGGGTGATGGGCTTGAGTGAGCTCTCGCTGCAAATTGGCGGTGGCGTGATCCTGTTCCTGATCGCGCTGCGCATGGTGTTCCCGCCGCCCCCATCGGAGGCGCCCGAAGCACTCGGCGAGCCGCTGATCGTGCCCTTGGCCATCCCCGCGATTGCCGGACCCTCGGCCCTGGCCACCGTGCTGCTGCTGGTGTCGCAAGCGCCCGAGCGGCGCATGGAGTGGGTTGCTGCGCTGTGTGTCACCATGGTCGTCAGCGCCGTGGTGCTGGTGTTGGCCGAGCGAATTCAGCGCGTGGTGGGCGACCGGTTTGTGGTGGCGCTGGAGCGCCTGATGGGCCTGGTGCTGGTGGCCCTCTCCATCGAGATGATGCTGCGCGGCCTCAAGATCTTTATCAAGCAGGTGATCGCCTGAACGCCGAAGTGGCGGGCCACAAGAAGCCAGCCATGCCGCCAATGATCTTTAGCGGTTCTTATCAGCCCCCTCCAGCGGCACCACCTCCTGCTCAATGGCGCCAAACAGGCTGAGCCCGTCGCCCCCTTTCATCTCGATGCGAATCGTGTCGCCGTATTTCATGAACTCGGTCAGCGGCTTGCCGTCCTGAATCGTCTCAATCGCACGCTTCTCCGCAATGCAGCTGTAGCCATGGCTCCAGTCCTTGTTGCTGACCGTCCCGGACCCCACGATGGAGCCAGCCCGCACGTTGCGGGTTTTGCACAGGTGGGCAATGAGTTGGCCAAATTGAAACGTCATCTCCGGTCCGGCTTCGCACAAGCCGACCTTGCGGCCGTTCCAGGTGCATTGCAGGGTTAGGTTCAGGCGCCCCTTGTCCCAGGCATTCACACCATCAAACACCAGTTCATCCAGCGTCACAGCCACCGGGCTGAATGTCGTGGCGGGCTTGCTCTGCAAAAAGCCGAAGCCTTTGGCCAGCTCAGCCGGAATCAGGTTGCGCAAGCTGACGTCATTGGCCAGCATCAGCAGCCGAATGCCATCCAGCGCCTGCTCCGGGCTGGCGCCCATGCGCACGTCGCCCGTGATCACCGCCACCTCCGCCTCAAAATCAATGCCAAACGCCTCATTGGCACACACAACGTTGTCGCAAGGCCCCAGAAAATCGTCGCTGCCGCCCTGGTACATCAGGGGGTCCGTATAAAAACTGGCCGGCACTTCCGCACCCCGGGCCTTGCGGACCAACTCCACATGGTTGAGGTAGGCAGAACCGTCGACCCACTGGTAGGCGCGTGGCAAGGGAGCCATGCATTGGCGGGGATCAAACGGGAAGGCGTGGCGGGCGCGGCCACTGTTCAGGGCGTCGAAAAGGTCCTGCAATTGGGGCGACATGAAGTTCCAGTCGTCCAGCACCTGCTGCAGGTGGTTGGCCGTACCGGTCGCATAATGTGCAGTGGCCAGATCGCGCGAGACCACAACGAGTTGTCCGTCGCGTGAGCCGTCTTTATAGGTAGCAAGTTTCATGGAAGGTGCTCAGGGTTGATGACCGTCAATGGAGGTCCGATGGCAACGACATACCGTCACATCATGGCAGTGAGCATAACGCCGCGTTTTGCCCGCTGGGCGGTGAGTTCCAGATGAGTCCCGGACCCTCGCCTGCGCTGCCAACCAAGGTGTTGGTCGCGCTGACAAGCGCTGTGCTGCTGGCGCACATGCTGGTCTTGCAGGCGTCTCCCGCAGCGCTGGGGTTGGCCCGCTTGAGTGAGGAAGCGCCTCGCGCCTTCACCACACGCACCATCGAACCCGCACCGCCCCGCGCTCAATTGGCTGAGCCTGCCCCAAAACCTGCGGTGGCTGAAACAGCCAAGCCTGCGAGACCCAAACGACCACCTCAGCCCACGACATTGACGCCGCCAACCACAACGGCGACTGAAAACGAGGCTGTTTTGGCACCAATGGAGATCATCCCGCCTGCGGCAGACGAACCGCTGCCTGTCTTGACAACTCAGACAGCTGAGGCAGGGCCTGCAGAAGCACGCTCCCCACCACCAGCGCCACGTCCACCGCGCGAAACCCTCCAGGCCTTCAAAGTGCAGGCGCTGCCCCCTTCGGTGCGCCTGAACTACACCGTGGAAGCCAACAAGTTCCCCTTCAGCCTCAACTCGGAGTTGCGCTGGCAACACGACGGCACGCATTTCGAGGCGCGGCTGGAGTTCAGCGCATTCGGACAGTCCCGCCTGCAGACCAGCCAGGGAGAGATCACGCCCGAGGGCTTGGCACCCACGCGCTTTTCGGACAAGTTCCGCAGCGAGCTGGCCGCCCACTTTGACCGACAAAACGGCAAAGTGACTTTCAGCGCCAACACGCCCGATGCCCCCCTGCTGGCGGGCGCTCAGGACCGCCTGAGCATCCTGGTGCAATTGGCCGCGATGGTGGCCAGCCACCCTGAAGCCTACCCCGAGGCCACCACCATCGCCATTCAGACCGTCGGCCCACGCGAGGCCGATACCTGGCTCTTTACAGTCGGACGAACAGAAACACTGGTGCTGCCTGGGGGCGAGCAGACCGCACTCAAACTGGTTCGCAACCCACGCAAGGAGTTTGATCAGCGGGTCGAGGTCTGGCTGGCGCCTGCCATGACCTATTTGCCGGTACGCATCCGGATCACCGAAGCCAGCGGTGCTTTTGTGGACCAAAAGTGGCTGGCCAGCCATCCGCAATGAACCCACTCTTGAAATAGTCCATCCCGAGACCACCTGCATGAACAAGAATGATTAAGTGATAATTACCCATGCACACGCTTTACGACTCTGATACTTACTCTGTAACGCACATGTTGGCCAATGGCATGGCCGCTGGCCCGGACGTGACACCGGCTAGCACTGACGCCAAAAAAACACCATCCGGCCCGACGTTGGCGCGCCATGGTTTCGAGATCGTGGACAAACGCACCAACAAGGAGGTGTACCTCGATGGGTCATGGGCCGAGCTGTTTCAGCAACATATTTCAGCCTGGCAAAAGAACACCCCCACGCAGGAAGAGGTTGAAGACACGCTGGAGCAGTACGCTGAGTTGGCCCAGAACCCGGTGGTGGTTCACTAACCTGAGCCAGGCGGCCTGTTGATTGGCCTGATCTTGCGTTTGGCGGCGAAAGGGCACGTTGCCTTGCTGCGACAATTCCCTCACTATGAAACCTGTTTACATTTTGACTTTGTCCTGCCCGGACCGTTTGGGTTTGGTGCACGCCGTCTCCGGCTTCTTACTGGAGCGCGGCGGCAACATTGAAGAGGCCGCCCAGTACAACGACGCGGACACCGGCCTGTTCTTCATGCGGGTGCAGTTTGCCTGTGGTCAGCTGACCCAGGAAGACCTTAATTTACAACTCAATCTCTTTGCACAGCCTTTTCAGATGAATTGGCGCCTGCACGCCAGGGCGCAACCCATGCGCACAGTCATCATGGTCAGCAAGGAAGGCCATTGCCTGAACGACCTGCTGTTTCGCTGGAAGAGCGGGTTGCTGCCGATGGATATTCGCGCCATCATCTCCAACCACCGGGAGTTCTACCAACTCGCGGCCAGCTACAACGTGCCGTTCCACCACTTGCCCGTCACGGCAGCGACCAAGCCACAGGCTGAGGCCAAGCAGTACGAGATCATCCAGGAAGAAGGGGCAGAGTTGGTGGTGCTCGCCCGCTACATGCAGGTGCTGAGCGACGACCTGTGCCGCAAACTCTCAGGCTCGGCCATCAACATCCACCACTCGTTTTTGCCGAGTTTCAAGGGCGCCAAGCCTTACTACCAAGCCCACGACCGGGGTGTGAAGCTGATTGGGGCGACCGCCCACTACGTCACCGCCGACCTGGACGAAGGCCCGATCATTGAGCAAGACGTGGCGCGCGTGGACCACAGCAAGACGGTGGAAGACCTCACCACTCTGGGCCGGGACACCGAGAGCCAGGTGCTGGCACGCGCTGTCAAATGGCATAGCGAGCACCGCGTGCTGATCAACGGCCACAAGACCGTGATCTTTAAATAAACCCTTGAATCCTCAGGCCACCGGCGGGCGCTGCGTGTAATGCGCGTGGCGTTTTTGCAGGAAAGCCTGAATGCCCTCTTGCGCATCCGGCGTCAGGGCGGCAGACGCCATGGTCTCGCAGGCCAGAGCATAGGCCTGGTCTTGCGGCAAGCCCACTTGCTGATAAAACGCTTGCTTGCCCAGCGCCTTGGACAAGACACTGCCCCGGGTCGCCCGACGAATCAGGTCCAGCGTGGCAGTCTCCAGTTGCTCAGCGGGCACGGCCTTGTTGATCAAACCCCAGTCGGCCGCGGTGGCGGCATCGATCGGGTCACCGGTCAGCGCCATCTCTAACGCACGTTTGCGCCCCACGTTGCGGGCCACAGCCACCAGCGGCGTGTGGCAAAACAAGCCTGCTTTGCCACCCGGAATCGCAAAACCAGCCGTATCGGCAGCCACCGCCAGATCACAAGTCGCCACCAACTGACAGCCCGCTGCCGTGGCCAGTGCGTGGACCCGCGCAATCACGGGTTGAGGCATGGCCTGCACAGCGTCCATCATGGCGGTGCATACATGGAATAGTTCGCGCGCTTGCTCCAGCGTGGCCCCGGCCATGTCACCAAAGTTATGGCCGGCGCTGAACACCGGGCCGTTGGCCGCCAAAATCACGCCGACAGCCTCGCTTTGCGCCACCTCGCGTAAGGCAGCCGTCAACTCCAGCATGACGTTCATGGCCAGCGCATTGCGCTTGTCAGGACGGTTCAGGGTGAGGGTGGTGATGCC
>JBIIVW010000239.1:0-5148 GCA_044339205.1 Rhodoferax sp.
AGTTGAAGTACGACTCTCTGGACGCCCTCACCGCTGGCATCAGACAGGATTGCCTGAATGCCCGTGCGTACTTTGCAAAATAGCGCCACCATGACCACACACACCACACCGCCTGCTCCACCCGTTGTCCCCGAGACACCTGCCAAGGCAGACTACCGCAGCACCCTGAATCTGCCCGACACCCCGTTCCCCATGCGCGGGGACTTGCCCAAGCGGGAGCCGGGCTGGGTCAAGGCCTGGGAAGACCAGGGCATCTACAAAAAGCTGCGTGCAGCCCGCGCCGGGGCACCCAAGTTTGTATTGCACGACGGCCCGCCCTACGCCAATGGTCAGATTCACATGGGCCACGCGGTCAACAAGATTCTGAAAGACATGATCGTCAAGGCGCGCCAGCTCAAGGGCTTGGACGCAGCCTACATCCCGGGCTGGGATTGCCACGGCCTGCCGATCGAGAACGCCATTGAGAAGAAGTTTGGCCGCAAGTTGGCCCGGGACGACATGCAGGCCAAGAGCCGCGCGTTTGCCACCGAGCAGATCGACCAGCAGCGGGTGGACTTCAAGCGCCTGGGCGTGCTGGGGGACTGGGACCACCCCTACCGCACCATGGACTTCAAGAACGAAGCCGAAGAACTGCGCGCCTTCAAGCGCGTGGTGGAGCGCGGTTTTGTGTACCGGGGCCTCAAACCCGTGTACTGGTGTTTTGATTGCGGCTCGTCCTTAGCCGAATTCGAAATTGAGTACGCGGACAAAAAATCCCAGACGCTGGATGTGGCGTTCTTGAGTGCCGAACCCGCCAAACTGGCTGCGGCCTTTGGCCTGGAATCGCTCACCAAAGACGCCTTTGCCGTCATCTGGACCACCACCGCCTGGACCATTCCCGCCAACCAGGCGCTCAACCTGAACCCGGAGCTGACCTACGCACTGGTCGACACCGAGCGCGGCCTGCTGGTGCTGGCCGAGAGCCTGGTCGAAAAATGCATGGTGCGCTACCAGCTCACCGGCACCGTGGTGGCCACCACGCTGGGCAAAAACCTGGGTGGCCTGAACTTCAGGCACCCCTTGGCGCATGTGGATGCCGGTTATGACCGGCTGAGCCCGATCTACCTGGCCGACTACGCCACGGCCGATGACGGCACCGGCCTGGTGCACTCCTCGCCCGCATATGGCGTGGAAGACTTTAATAGCTGCGTCGCGCATGGCATGGCCTATGACGACATCCTGAACCCGGTGCAGGGCAACGGTGCCTACGAGCCCGAGTTGCCGCTGTTTGGCGGACAACACATATGGAAAGCCTGCCCGGTCATCATCGAAGCACTGCGCGATGCCGGCCGCCTCATGGCTACCGAAAACATCACCCACAGTTACCCGCATTGCTGGCGCCACAAAACGCCGGTGATTTACCGCGCAGCGGCCCAGTGGTTCATTCGCATGGACGAGGGCGTGGGTGTGTTCACCAAAGACAAAGCGCCCAAGACCCTGCGCCAGACCGCGCTGGACGCGATCGAGCAAACATCTTTTTACCCCGAGAACGGCAAGACCCGCCTGCGCGACATGATCGCCGGCCGGCCGGACTGGTGTATTTCGCGCCAGCGCAGCTGGGGTGTGCCGCTGCCCTTCTTCCTGCACAAGGACAGTGGCGAGTTGCATCCCCTGACCATGGAGATTCTCGATCTGGCGGCCAACATGATCGAGGCCGGTGGCATTGAGGCCTGGAGCAAGGCCACGACCGAAGAGATCTTCGCCCAAGTCGGAGCCACTGAGGCCGAGCAATACACCAAGAGCACCGACATTCTGGAGGTCTGGTTTGACTCCGGAACAACCCACACCACGGTGCTCAAAGGCTCGCACGCGGGCGCAGCTCACGCTTCCGGCCCGGAGGCGGACCTGTATCTGGAGGGCCATGACCAGCACCGCGGCTGGTTCCACTCCTCGCTCTTGACCGCGTGCGCCATGAATGACCGCGCACCCTACAAAGGCATCCTGACGCACGGCTTTACCGTGGACAGCAAGGGCCACAAGATGAGCAAGAGCGCCGGCAACGGCGTGGACCCCCAAGAAACATCCAAGAAGCTGGGCGCCGAGATCATCCGCCTTTGGGTGGCCGCGAGTGACTACTCGGGCGACATTGCGGGGGACGACAAGATTCTGGCCCGCGTAGTAGACACCTATCGACGCATCCGCAACACACTCAAGTTCCTGATGGCCAACACCCAGGACTTTGACCCCGCCGTGGACACCGTGCCACAGGACCAGATGCTGGAGATCGACCGTTACGCCCTGAGCCGCATCGCCCAGCTGCAGGCCGACGTGCTGGCACATTACGAGGTGTATGAATTTCACCCTGTGGTGGCCAAGCTGCAAATATATTGCTCGGAAGATCTGGGCTCGTTCTACCTGGACGTCCTCAAAGACCGGCTCTACACTACTTCGCCCAATTCCCTCGCACGGCGCAGCGCGCAAACCGCGCTGTGGCACATCACGCAGGTGATGCTGCGCCTGATGGCGCCCTTTTTGAGCTTCACCGCTGAAGAAGCCTGGTCAGTTCTGGGCGAAGCGGGCAAGACGCCCGCATCAACCAAGGAAAGCATTTTTCTGGACACCAACCTGCCGCTGGAGACACCCGATGCAGCGCTTCTGGCCAAGTGGAGTCGCATTCGGGAAATCCGGGATGCGGTCAACAAGGACATTGAAGTCCTGCGGGCCGACGGACAGGTCGGCTCGTCGCTCCAAGCCAGCGTGACGCTGACGGCCGGACCGCAAGACCACGCCTTGCTGGCCAGCCTGGGGGATGACTTGAAGTTTGTTTTCATCACATCTGCTATCAACCTGGTAGCTGGAGAGGCAATGAATATATCGGCTAGCGCCTCAAAAGGCATTAAATGCGAGCGTTGCTGGCATTATTGCGACGATATTGGTGTGGACGCGGCCCATCCGACACTCTGCGGGCGCTGCAGCAGCAATTTGTTCGGTACCGGTGAAACCCGACGGGTGGCTTGATGGCACGCAAATCCAGTTTCGGCAACCCCTCGGGCTCCAGCATGCTGCAGTGGCTGGGTCTGGCCGTTATCCTCCTGATCGCCGACCAGCTCACCAAGGTGATGATTCTGGGCTACTACCAACTCGGGGACAGCACCTATGTCACGAGTTTCTTCAACGTCGTGCGGGTGCACAACAGCGGTGCAGCGTTCTCGTTTCTGGCCGGCGCGGGCGGCTGGCAGCGCTGGTTCTTCACCACCATTGGGGTGGTGGCGGCCATCGTGATTGTGTGGATGCTCAAAAACCATGGCGGGCAAAAGCTGTTTGCCTTTGCCCTGGCCTGTATTTTGGGTGGCGCCATCGGCAACGTGATTGACCGGGTGATGTACGGCTACGTGGTCGACTTTCTGGACTTTCATTGGGCCGGATGGCATTTTCCTGCGTTCAACGTAGCCGACGCCGCCATCTCGATCGGCGCGGTCAGTCTGATTCTGGACGAGTTGCTGCGGGTACGGCGCTCGCGCTGAGGCTCGCTTAGGCGGGCTTCAACGCAGGGCGTGAGTAGCATTAAAATAATAGCTACTTACCCAATCAATTCGCCGGCTAGAGCCCAGAAAGTCTTACAAAGTCAGAATCGTGCAACCCGTGGTTTTGCGAGCTTCAAGATCGCGGTGCGCCTGCTGCACCTCTTCCAGCTTGTAGCGCTGGTCAATGCGAATCGTGATCTTGCCGCTGGTTACGGCCTCAAACAAATCATCGGCCATGGCCTGCGTGCTCTCACGGGTGGCAATGTGGGTAAACAGCGTCTGGCGGGTGACATAAATCGAGCCTTTGGGCCCCAGAATACCGGGTGAAAAAGGCGCGACCGGGCCGGAGGCGTTGCCAAAGCTGGCCATCAGGCCGAAGGGTGCCAGGCAGTCCAGCGACTTGTCCCAGGTATCCTTGCCCACCGAGTCGTACACCACCTTGACACCCTTGCCGCCCGTGATTTCTTTCACGCGGGCCAAAAAGTCTTCGGTTGAATAGTTGATGACAAAGGCGGCACCGTGTTCCTTGGCGAGCGCGCATTTGGCGTCCGACCCCGCTGTGCCAATCAGCTGCAAACCCAGCGCGCGCGCCCACTGGCAGGCAATCAGGCCCACACCGCCGGCAGCGGCATGAAACAGCACAAAATCACCGGATTGCAGCCCGCCCTGCGGCAAGGTGCGTTTGAGCAAGTACTGGGCGGTGAGGCCCTTGAGCATCATGGCCGCGCCGGTCTCGAAGGAGATGGCATCGGGCAGCTTGCACACGCACTTGGCCGGCATCACCCGCAACTCGCAATAGCTGCCAGGGGGCTGGCTGGCATACGCCGCACGGTCGCCCACTTGCAAGTGCGTGACACCCTCGCCCACGGCTTCGACCACGCCAGCGGCTTCCATACCAAGTTGCAGGGGCATGGGCAGGGCGTACAGGCCGCTGCGCTGGTACACGTCAATGAAGTTGAGGCCCACCGCGTGGTGGCGAATACGGATTTCACCCGGGCCGGGCTCCCCCACCATCACGTGTACAAGTTGGAGTTGTTCGGGGCCGCCGTGTTGCTCAATGCGAATGGCGCGGGACGAAAATTCTGTCATGTCGGATCTCCTTGGTTTTAGGTGGTGGAGATGTTGCCATGAAATGCCGTGGCAGGTGTTCCAGCAGACGAACCTGCACGACCGTAAAAACCCTCATGCTTTGATAGGCCAGGCGACGCGTCGATCTGCCAAAATAGCACTGTGTTCTTGTCTACCAAACCCACGCTGTGCTCAGCTTCCCTCAGGCTACTGATGCGCCTGCTGTGCATTGGATTTCTGATGTGGTGCTGCACGGTCGCTGGCGTCCTGGCGCAAACGCAGCCCGCCCCCTTGAGCAAGCTGCGAATCGTTGGCGGACTCGCCGGCTTGAATCAGTACACCCGCAATGAAGAGCCGTTTTGGGCCCGCGAGCTGTCCCGACTCAGTGGCGGCAAGTACAGCGCTGACATCGTTCCTTTTGACCAGGCCGGCGTGCCGGGCGGCGACATGCTGCGCATGATCCAACTGGGCGTGGTGCCTTTCGGAACCACCCTGTTGAGTTCACTCTCAGCCAAGTACCCGGAGTACAACGCGCCCGACCTCGCGGGCCTCAACCCGGACATGGGCAGCCTGAAGA
>JBIIVW010000062.1:0-17290 GCA_044339205.1 Rhodoferax sp.
TGCCCTACGCCTTTGCCCGCACCCACCAGCTGCTGCTGGAAGACCAGGCCGACGAGCTGACGCTGTGCGTTCACCCGGACTCGGGCGCCAGCGCCGTGAACGAGGTGATGCGCAAGTACCCGGTGCGACATCTGCAAACCCTGGCGGCCCCGGCGCTCATCCAGCGCATCAGCGCCGCCTACGCCCAGGGCGAGTCCAGTGCGGCGGCCGTGGTGAGCGAGGTCGAGAGCGACGCCGACTTGTCCCGCATGATGCAGGACCTGCCCGCCATTGAAGACTTGCTGGAAACGTCCGATGACGCGCCCATCATCCGAATGCTCAATGCGCTGCTGACCCAGGCCGCTCGGGATGGCGCCAGCGACATCCACATCGAACCCTACGAGCGGCATTCCAGCGTGCGCTTTCGGGTGGACGGCACCTTGCGTGAGGTGGTGCAACCCAACCGGGCGCTGCATGCAGCGCTGATTTCTCGCCTGAAGATCATGGCCGAGCTCGACATTGCCGAGCGCCGCCTGCCGCAAGACGGCCGCATCTCCCTGCGCATTGGCACCCGGGCGGTAGATGTGCGCGTGAGCACCCTGCCCAGCGCCCATGGCGAGCGCGCCGTGCTGCGCCTGCTGGACAAGTCACAAGGGCGCCTGAGCCTGGAGGCCCTGGGCATGCAGGGCCAAGCCTTGAGCCGCTTTGAGCGCCTGATTGCGCAGCCCCACGGCATTGTGCTGGTCACCGGCCCCACCGGCTCGGGCAAAACCACCACGCTGTACGCGGCGCTGAGCCGCCTGGACGCGACCCGCAACAACATCATGACGGTGGAAGACCCGATTGAGTACGAGCTGGCCGGGGTCGGGCAAACCCAGGTGAACGCGCGCATTGAACTCACCTTTGCCAAGGCCTTGCGCGCCATCCTGCGCCAGGACCCGGACATCATCATGATTGGCGAGATCCGGGACTTCGAGACCGCGCAGATCGCCATTCAGGCCTCACTCACCGGCCACCTGGTGCTGGCCACACTGCACACCAACGACGCCACCAGCGCCGTGACCCGTCTGACCGACATGGGCGTGGAGCCTTTTTTACTGAGTTCGTCCTTGCTGGGCGTGCTGGCCCAGCGGCTGGTCCGCAAGCTCTGCCTGTCCTGCCACGGAGAAGGCTGTGCGACCTGCGGTCAAACCGGCTACCAAGGGCGCAGTGGCGTGTTCGAGCTGCTGGTGACCGACGACCCCTTGCGCGCCCAGATTCACAGCCGGGCGTCAGAAGCAGATATTAGGGCCGCCGCCCTGGCAGGTGGCATGACTCTGATGCGCGAAGACGGTGAACGGCTGGTGACGCTTGGCATCACCTCGCGCGAGGAGCTGCTGCGAGTGACCCGCGACTAGCGCGCAGCCCAAAGCTGACCGAACATGCCCGTTTATTCATTTGAAGCCCTCACCACCGACGGGCAAACCCGCAAAGGCGTGATCGACGCCGACTCCGCTCGTGCCGCGCGCGGCATGCTGCGCAGCCAGGCCATGGTGCCGCTCAGCGTCACGACCGTGGGGGCAGAGGCTTCGGGCGAGCCAGGCAGCCGCAGCACGGGATCGGGCCAACGGTTCAAGCGCCGCGTGTTCAACGCCACGGGTCTGAGCATCTGGACGCGCCAGCTCGCCGGGCTGGTTTCCTCAGGCCTGCCGCTGGAGCGCGCGCTCACCTCGCTGTCGGATGAAGCCGAGGCCGATCCCGAACGCCATCTGGTGGCCACCCTGCGCGCTGAAGTCAATGGCGGCTCGACCTTTGCCAAGGCGCTGTCGCAGCACCCGCACGAGTTCTCCCCTATTTATATGGCCGTGATCGGGGCTGGCGAGCAAAGCGGCAACCTCGGGCTGGTGCTTGAGCGACTGGCCGACGACCTCGAAGAACAACAGGCCCTGAAAGCCAAGCTGATCGGCGCTGCCCTGTACCCTGCCATCGTGACCCTGGTGGCCATCGTGATCGTGCTGTTTCTGGTGACCTATGTGGTGCCGCAAGTGGCCCAGGTGTTCGCCGGCAGCAAGCGGGCGCTCCCCCTGCTCACCGTTATGATGATCGGCACCAGCGACTTTGTGCGCAGCTACGGCTGGTTGATGCTGGCCGGGTTGATCGCTGCGGTGGTGAGCTTGCGCGTGGCGCTGGCCAACCCCTTGTTCCGTGAAAAGTTTGATGCCGCCTGGCTGACCCTGCCCATTTTGGGCAAGCTGGCCCGCAGCTACAACACCGCACGCTTTGCCAGCACCCTGGCCATGCTGGCGGCAGCCGGTGTGCCGATTCTCAAAGCCCTGCAAGCCGCTGCCCAGACCCTGTCCAACCAGGCCATGCGCGCAGACGCACTGGACGCGCTGGTGCTGGTGCGCGAAGGCGCGCCACTGGCCTCGGCCTTGGCGCAAAAGAAACGTTTTCCGGGCCTGCTGGCCATGTTTGCCCGCTTGGGTGAGCAAACCGGGCAGTTACCCACCATGCTGGCCCGCGCCGCCAAGCAGCTCAGCGCCGAGGTGCAGCGCCGCGCCATGGCCTTGGCTACCATTCTGGAACCGCTGCTGATTGTGGCCATGGGCGTGGTGGTGATGCTGATCGTGCTGGCCGTGCTCATGCCCATCATCCAGCTCAATCAACTGGTGAAGTAGGCCTGTTCCACGGAAGCTTGAAAGCGATGAAAACCCCTACTTAGGGAGCGCAAAAAGGGCTTTGGCTTTGGTGAAATTTGGCTATTATTCGCAAAGTGCTTATGTCTTCAAACTAACCCGATCCCAAAGCCCATATGCGAATTAACGAACCGGTTACCCAGCAAAATTACGCGTTCCCAGCCGGGCAAACGCTCGTATCCGTTACCGATACAAAAGGTCGCATCACCTACTGCAACCCTGCTTTTGTTCAAGTCAGTGGGTACGCCGCGCATGAGTTATTGGGTCAACCCCACAACATGGTGCGCCATCCCGACATGCCCGAAGAGGCGTTCAGAGACATGTGGCACACCATTCAGGCCGGGCTGCCCTGGACTGGGTTGGTAAAAAACAGACGCAAAAACGGCGACCATTACTGGGTCCAGGCCAATGCCACTCCCATGAGGGACGGCAACACGGTCACTGGTTTTCTGTCCGTGCGCACTGCCCCGTCTTCTTCGGCTGTGGCCAGCGCAGAGACGCTCTATGCCTTGATGCGGCAGGAGAAAAAGAACGGCGTGAAGGCGCACACCCTGCAGCAGGGCCAGGTTGTTCGCACTGATCTGGCTGGACGCATCATGAAGCTGTTCGCACCCGGCACGCGGGGCAAACTCTGGGTTGTCCAATTGCTGGCAGCTGCCTGCATCGTGGGCGCATCGGCCCTGCAACTGCCTTTGGGCGTGACCGCAGCGGTCGGGGTGCTGGGTGCCATGCTGGCGCTGTGGGTGACCTCCCGCCTGCTCACCGAACCCTTGAAGGGTCTGGTGCGCGACGCCAACCAGCTCGCCTCGGGCGACCTGTCGCACCCCATCGCCCAGGGAGAAGATGGCCTGATTGGCCAAGTCCAGCAGGCTTTGAATCAGGTCTCGGTCAATCTGCGCACGGTGGTGGGAGACGTCAGGCAAGAAGTACAGGAGCTGAGCAACACGGTGCGCGAGATCGCCGAAGGCAACCTGGACATGTCATCTCGTACCGAGTCCCAGGCCAGCAGCCTGGAGCAAACCGCAGCATCCATGGAAGAAATCAACGGCACGGTACAAATCAGCGCCGCCTCAGCCGTTCGGGGTGCACAGTTGGCCGCCGAGACAGCAGAAGTAACCCAGCGCAGCAACGATGCCGTCATCTCGGTGGCCGAGACTATGCGCGGCATTACCGCCGCCTCAGCGCAAATGAGCGACATCATCCAGCTGATTGAAGGCGTGGCCTTCCAGACCAACATACTGGCGCTCAATGCCGCGGTCGAAGCCGCTCGCGCGGGTGAGCAAGGTCGCGGTTTTGCGGTGGTAGCGGCCGAAGTCCGGGCGCTGGCGCAGCGCAGTGCGGGCGCAGCGCGCGACATTAAGCAGCTCATCACCGATTCGTCAGGCCGCATCGGTATCGGGAGCGAACAAACCGGTCGGGCCCTGGAGCGCATGCAGACCGCGCTGGAGGCTGTTGGACAAGTCAGTACGGTCTTGAAGCAAATCAGCCTGTCGGCCTCGGAGCAGCAATTGGGCATCTCCCAAGTCAATGAAGCCGTCACCCACATGGACACCATGACCCAGCAAAACGCCGCCATGGTGGAAGAACTCGCCGCTACGGCCCAGGCGCTGCATGGGCAGGTTGAGGGCGTCAGCAACTCCATGCGGCTGTTCCGACTCGCCCAAGGCGAACTGACCCTGTCGCAGATGGATGCCGTCAACCTGAGACGCGACAACCAAGCCCAGGGAGAACATTGATCATTGATATCAGGCGCACCCAACGGGTGCCCGCAGATGCAAAGCCCTCAACCTGTCGGGATGAACTGTCTGTGAATGTGCCCAACTTCGACGCCGCCATCGTGGACCTGGACGGCACGATGGTCGACACGCTGGACGATTTTTGCGTGGCCCTCAATGGCATGCTGGGTGATTTGCCCCCGCCCTATGCCCACCACCAGGTGAACCGGGCCGACGTGGCCCAATGGGTAGGAAAAGGCTCTGAAAATCTGATAAAAACCGCTCTAGCCGGCGTTTATATTGACTTTATACAATCCAATTCAGGAGCAAAAGAGCCCCCCATACCAACGACTAACGGAGGACCATCGGAGACGCTTTTCGGGCAGGCCTGGTCCAGTTACCAGCGCCACTACCTGGCGATTAACGGCCAGCACGCCACGGTGTTCCCTGGCGTACTGGAAGGACTGACCCATCTCAAGGCCCGGGGCTTGAAGCTGGCATGCCTGACCAACAAGCCCCTTGCGTTTGCACAGGCGCTTCTGAAGGACAAGGGACTGGATGGATTTTTTGAGCACACGTTTGGGGGTGACTCGTTTGATCGCAAAAAACCGGACCCCCTGCCTTTACTCAAAACCTGCGAGGCACTCGGCACCACTCCAGCTCGTACCCTGATGCTGGGCGACTCCAGCAACGACGCTCAGGCCGCGCGCGCAGCAGGCTGCCCGGTGTGGCTGGTGACCTACGGCTACAACCACGGTCAACCCATCCGCGCGGTGGACGCCGATGGATTCATCGACTCCCTGGCGGAATTAGGCTGACCGGGCGCTCGCACCACGAGGGGCAGCGCCCGCTGCTCTGCGCTCAGCCCCGCCGTAAGGCTTGCCGGCGGGGTTGCTGGTGCGCACCGCTGCAGGCGCCACCACCCCCTGGTGAGTGTCATGGCTCCCCAACTTGAAGGCGCCCACCGCCACGACCAACTCATTGGCTTGAGTTTTCAGGCTGCTGGCGGCCGCCGCCATTTCTTCAACCAGCGCGGCATTTTGTTGCGTGGCCTGGTCCATCTGCATCACCGCATCACCCACCTGTGCCACACCGGTGGCTTGCTCGTTGCTGGCGGCGCTGATCTCGCCCATGATGTCGGTGACCCGGCGGATGCTGCCCACCACCTCGGTCATGGTGGCACCAGCCTGGTCCACCAGCGCCGAGCCATGCTCAACCCGCTCCACGCTGGCGTTGATGAGGGTCTTGATTTCCTTGGCTGCCTCGGCCGAGCGCCCGGCCAGACTGCGCACTTCGCTGGCCACCACGGCAAAGCCGCGGCCCTGCTCGCCAGCCCGGGCGGCTTCCACCGCCGCATTGAGCGCCAGGATATTGGTCTGAAAAGCAATGCCGTCAATGACACTGATGATGTCCGAGATCTTGCGCGAGGACTCGTTGATGCCCTTCATGGTTTCCACCACCCGGCCCACCACCTCGCCGCCTTGCACGGCCACCATGCTGGCGTTCAGGGCCAACTGGTTGGCCTGGCGCGCGTTGCCGGCGTTTTGTTTGACGGCGGAGCTGAGCTGCCGCATGCTGGATGAGGCCTGCTCCAGTGCGCCGGCCTGGTGCTCGGTTCGGCTTGAAAGATCGTGGTTGCCCTGCGCAATCTCACTGCTGGCATTGGCCACCCCCTCGGCATTGCGTTTGACGCTGCCCACCATCTCGATGAAGCTGGTTTGCATGCGCGACATGGCCCCCAGCAAGCGCAAGGTCTCCTCATTGCCGCCAGGGGCCACCGGCATGGACAGGTTACCCAAGGCCAGCTGGTCTGCAATGTCAATGGCGTGCGCCATCGGTTGTGCCAACTGTCGGGCCAGCCACAAGGCAGCGAAGACGAGGCAAACTGTTGCCAGCGCCAGCGCCAGGCCGGTACTCACGAGGGCCTGGGATGCGCGACCCCTGGCTTGTTCGCCGATGGACTGAACCTCCTTTTCAATCGCTTCGCTCTGGAGGGCCATCTGCTTTTCAAGGGCCAGGAACAGCGCCTGAAATTCCGACAGGGCCTTGTCGGGCGCGGCAGATTTGGCCAACTGCGCTTGCACGGCCGCAGCGGCCTGCGTGTAGTCATTGACCAGCGGCAGTGTGTTGCCAATGATGGCCCTGACCTGCGGCGACAGGGGCAGGGCCTGCAACTGCGTCAAGGCGCTCTGAAACGTCCCGGCATGTTCTTGCAAGGCACCCTGCGCTTGAGACATCTGGGCTGACTGTTTGGTCACGGACCCCAGCATGGCCTGCAGCACGTCAGCCCGCACGGCATCGTGCATCATGTCGGCCTTTTGGCTGAGTTGCAGCGCAGACCCGGTGCTGACGGACTGGTCAATGCTCTGCGCCACGCGCGAGGTGTTGAACAGAGCCAGGGCACCAACCAGACAGGCTGCCATGGCGCCCGACCAACCCAATGCAAGAACCTGGTGCCGAAGTTTCATAGGAACGCCTTTTTTCTGGAACAAAGGGAGTGACGTCCCAAGACATCACGGACGCGCTATTTTCCCCCCAATAAAGCGTCTTTGAGCAAATTATCAGCAGGCACCGGGCCGAGCCAGATCAGCATCAAGGCTTTGAAAAACTCGGCCTCCTTGAACGGCTCGCCCTGCACCACACCCTTGACCGTGATGACGCTGCCCAAACCGGGCACCCACTCAATCATGAATTGGTCACCGGCCACCAACGGCTTTTGGGCTGCAAAAATTTCTCCCATGCGGATCAGCCCCGGAATCAGCTTGGACATGGTGGCCTTGTCCATGTTGTCTTCCATGCCCCGGGTCAGCAACTTGCCCAACTCCTTTGAATCGATCGTCCTGAGCATGGTGACCGCCAACCGCTTGGGGCCAGGCTGGTTGACGACCTCGTCCGGCGTAGTGGCCTTCTTGCCCAGGTACAGCCCGGCGACATAGACCTTGAAGATCGCCTTGTAGCGGGTGCCCGCGCCGTTAAGCTGCAGCCGGCTACCCTGCATCTCGATGGTGTCTTCGAGCTTCACGCCCTTGACATCGACCGTAGCGGCCTGGGCACCCAGCGCAAACAGGCTGCATGCGGCCGCCAGAACAATGGTTTTGATGAATTTCATGAATTCCCCTTTGAATAGCACGGGCGTGCTTTTTTTGAACAAAGCCAGATTTTGGGGCGCTTCCTGCCCAGACGCAACAGGGTTTTCGATAGGGGAGAACAACCACCCGGGCGCACAGACCGGTTTGCTACACTTCTGCCATGTTTATTCACCGTATCTCCATCACAGGTTGTAGTGACCGGGGAGCCTGGCCTTGGCGGCCCCGGCACGGTGAACAGGCGCTGGCCTGATTTCCTCCTTCTCTCTCTGTGCGAATGAACCGCAGCACCCTGTGCTGCAAGTTGCCTCTGTGGCGACAGACGGGCACCAGCCCCATGCCAGCAGCGCCAGTGGCGCCCCGAACTGAAAGACCCTGCAGTGATCTCTGAACTCGAATTCAAAAGCCTGAGCGCCCAAGGCTATAACCGCATTCCCCTGTTGGCAGAAGCCTTTGCCGACCTGGAAACACCACTGTCCCTGTACCTGAAGCTGGCGCATGCCAAAAACGCGGGTCGCCACAGCTTTCTGCTGGAATCGGTGGTGGGTGGCGAGCGTTTTGGGCGCTACAGCTTCATTGGCCTGCCTGCCCGCACCCTGGTGCGCGCCAGCGGCTTTGGCCTGGATGCCCGCACAGAGGTGGTGACCGATGGTGTGGTGGTGGAGACCTCTGCGGCCAACCCGCTGGACTTTATTTCGGACTATCAAAAGCGATTCAAGGTGGCGCTGCGGCCCGGTTTGCCGCGTTTTTGTGGTGGCCTGGCGGGTTATTTTGGCTACGACACGGTGCGCTACATCGAGAAAAAGCTCCAGGCTTCCTGCCCGCCCGACACCCTGGGCTGCCCCGACATCTTGCTGTTGCAATGCGAAGAACTGGCCGTCATCGACAACCTTTCAGGCAAGCTGTATTTGATTGTGTATGCCGACCCGGCCCTGCCCGAGGCCTATGACAACGCCAAGAAGCGACTCCGCGAGCTCAAGGAGCAACTCAAATACTCGGTCAGCGCGCCGGTAGTCAAACCCACACAAAGCTTTCCCGCCGAGCGGGAATTCGCCAAGGCCGACTACATCGCGGCCGTGGAGCGTGCCAAGGAGCTGATCGCCGGCGGCGACTTCATGCAGGTGCAGGTGGGCCAGCGCATCAAGAAGCGCTACACCGAGTCACCACTCAGTTTGTACCGGGCCCTGCGCGCGCTCAACCCCAGCCCATATATGTATTACTACCACTTTGGAGATTTCCATGTAGTGGGCGCCTCTCCCGAGATTCTGGTGCGCCAGGAGCAAATCTCGCTGGACGGCCAGATCGAACAAAAAATCACCATCCGCCCGCTGGCCGGCACCCGGCCCCGGGGTGCCAGCGCCGAGCTGGACCGGGCTGCCGAGGTGGAACTGATCAACGACCCCAAAGAGCGCGCCGAGCATGTGATGTTGATCGACCTCGCCCGCAACGACATCGGGCGCATTGCCAAGACCGGGTCGGTCAAGGTGACCGAGGCCTTCCGCGTGGAGCGCTATAGCCATGTCATGCACATCGTGAGCAATGTCGAAGGCACCCTCAAGGACGGCATGACCAGCATGGACGTGCTCAAAGCCACCTTTCCGGCGGGCACGCTCACCGGCGCCCCCAAAGTGCATGCCATGGAACTGATCGACCAGCTGGAGCCCACCAAGCGCGGACTCTACGGCGGGGCCTGTGGTTACCTGAGCTACGCGGGCGACATGGACGTGGCCATTGCCATACGCACCGGCATCATCAAGGACCAAACCCTGTATGTGCAGGCGGCAGCCGGCGTGGTAGCCGACTCGGTGCCCGAGCTGGAGTGGAGAGAGACAGAAGCCAAGGCCCGAGCCCTGCTGCGCGCCTCTGAACTGGTGGAAGAAGGCCTGGAGTGAGCCTTTTCCTGGTCCGCTGGAAACGCTGGTTTCTGCTGGCACTCGGGCTGGGCGCGCTGGGCGCATTCATGGCCTGGAACCTGGTCCGGGAGCATGCGCACCTGGAGAACATCGAACAAGAGCGATTGACATTCCAGTCAAAGGTCATCGACGAAAACCTGTCGCGTCAGCTGGTCGCCATCAACCTCGCGCTGGAATCCCTCATCACGGAGCTGCCTTACTGGGCCAACCAAGTCGATGACCAGGCGCCTGCCACCCGCCGACTCAAAAGCATGGAGAAGTCCATGCCGTCAGTAAGGACCTTTCTGGTGATGGATGCTCAGGGAACCACCACCGCGTCCAACCGGGATGAACTGGTGGCGCGCAACTTTGCCCAACGTGAGTATTTTCAGGTTCATGTGCGGTCCAGGGACTCCCGGTTACTTCACGTTAGTGAACCATTCTTGTCGGTATTGAATACTTTCGTTATCAGTCTAAGCCGGGCCATCATCGGCCCTACTGGCGAGTTTTTGGGCATTGTGTCGGCTACGGTGGATCCCATCGACATCCAGGTTTTGTTGAATTCGGTACGTTATGCCGATGACATGAACTCTGTGCTGGTGCATGGCGATGGCAAAGTCTTTGTAAGCCAACCGGCTTTGCCTGGGGTGGCTGGCAAAGACGTGTCTGCACCGGACACTTTTTTTGCGCAGCACATGACGAGCAAACGAGCCTTCAGCAGCTACAAGGGCATAGCCCCGACCACAGGTGACCTGCGCCTGACAGTCTTGCACACCATCCAGCCAGCGGACCTGGCCATGGACAAGCCCCTGGTTGTGTCGATCAGCAGGGCTTTTGACGCCCTCTTTGCGCCCTGGCAGGCCAGCTTGCGCGCCCAGCTGCTGGCCTACCTTGTTTTTGTATTGTTGTGCACCATCAGCCTGTTTTTGTTCGAGCGACAGCGGACGCAACAACGAACGATCAACCAACGTCTGAAACTGGCCACCGAGGCAGCCGGGGTGGGCATTTGGGAGTTTGAACCGGGCACCCGAAAATACCATTGGGACGCAGCGATGTTCACCCTGTTTGGCATCAAGCCCGAAGAAGCCTCGGCCCTCAATGACGAATGGAAGCAGTTGCTGCTGCCGGGTGAGATCGACCGCATCCGGGACGCCACAAGAGCTGTGATCAAGCATCGCAAACCCTTCGACCTGACCTTCCAGATTCGCCATCCACAAGGGCATGTGCGCTTTTTGCGCAACCGCGCCGCGCTGCATGTGGGCGACCCGGGCTCACCGGTGCGCCTGATCGGCACCACCGAAGATGTGACCGAACGCAAGATGCGGGAGGCTGACTTGCGCATTGCCGCCACCGCCTTTGAATCGCATGAAAGCATGGTCATCATGGATGCCAATGGCGTGATCATTCGCATCAACCAAGCCTTCTCGGCGCTGTTTGGCTACAGCGCGCCGGAAGCACTGGGACAGACCCTGCAGATGCTGCAGTCCTCACGGCACGAACCGGCAGTGTATTCCTCACTATGGACCACCATTCAACATGACCGCAATTGGCAGGGTGAAGTGTGGAATCAGCGCAAAAACGGCGACGTTTTGCCAGTTTGGCTGAGCATCAACGCCGTGTCCAATGAAGATGGCGTGGTGACGCATTACGTGGCGACCCACACCGACATTACCCTGCGCAAGGCAGCCGAAGAAGAGATCAATCTGCTGGCTTTTCACGATCCGCTCACCCTTCTGCCCAACCGCCGCCTGCTCGACGACCGCCTGCACCAGGCCGTGGCCCTGGCCAAGCGTGACCAGCATCGCCTGGCCCTGATTTTTATCGACCTCGACAAGTTCAAGCCCGTGAATGATGAGTTTGGCCACGCCGCAGGCGACGAGTTGATGCGGGCGGTGGCACTTCGCCTGCAGTCCTGCGTGCGCGCCTCGGACACCATCGCCCGCGTGGGCGGAGATGAATTTGTCTTGCTGCTTCCCCACATCGAGGCCATCGCGGATGCGCTGAGCGTGGCCGACAAGGTTCACGGCGTGCTCAAGCAGCAGTTTCAATTGCAAAGCGCGGTCACTGCCACGGTCAGCATCTCGTCCAGCCTGGGGATTGCTGTTTACCCGGACCACGCCAGCGATGAATTGACACTCATGCGCCAGGCCGACGCCGCGATGTACCAAGCCAAAACCGCCGGACGCAACCAGGTTGTCCTGTTTGCGCCCACTGAATGATTCACCGGAAAGACGCCATGAAACTCTTGATGATCGACAACTACGACTCGTTCACCTTCAATATCGTCCAGTACCTGGGTGAGCTGGGGGCCGAGGTAGAAGTGTTTCGCAACGACGAAATCACCCTGGACGAAATCGACGCCCGCTTAGGCGCAGGCCAGCTGGACCGGCTGGTGATCTCGCCCGGACCTTGCTCACCTGCAGAAGCCGGGATCTCAGTGGCGGCCATTCAGCACTTTGCGGGCAAACTGCCCATTTTGGGCGTGTGCCTGGGGCACCAGGCGATTGGCGCTGCCTTTGGCGGCAAGATCATCCGCGCGCAGCAATTAATGCACGGCAAGACCAGCGTCATCACCACCACACAAGAAGGTGTATTTGCGGGCCTGCCCCAGCAGTTCACCGTCAACCGCTACCACTCGCTTTCCATCGAGCGCGCAACTTGCCCGCCCTGCCTGAAGATCACGGCCTGGACTGAGGACGGTGAGATCATGGGCGTGAAACACTCCACGCTGGACATCGAAGGCGTGCAATTTCACCCCGAAAGCATCCTCACCGAACACGGCCATGCGATGCTAAAGAACTTCCTGAACCCTCGCGGAACAGACCGCAGTGACACGCAGTGCACAAGCTCTGTTCCCGACTGATATTGCTATTAAAAAAGAACTATAAACCCAATTAAAACGCCGGCCAAAGAACTAAATGATGTATAAAACATCCTCACCACGGGTCGATCTGCGCAGTGACACTGTCACCCAACCCACACCCGCCATGCGCGAGGCGATGCTGGCCGCGCCTTTGGGCGACGACGTATTTGCCGACGACCCCAGCGTCAACACGCTGCAAGACAAGCTGGCCAATCTGCTGGGGTTTGAGGCCGCCTTGTTTGTGCCCACCGGCACCCAAAGCAACCTGTGCGCCCTGTTGGCCCACTGCCAGCGCGGCGACGAGTACATCGTGGGGCAAATGGCGCACTGCTACCGCTGGGAAGGCGGCGGGGCAGCCGTGCTGGGCAGCGTGCAGCCGCAACCCCTGAACCACCAGCCTGATGGCAGCCTGCTGCTGGCCGACATCGAAGCCGCCATCAAACCCGATGACGCGCACTTTGCCCGCACCCGCCTGCTGGCCCTGGAGAACACGCTGGGCGGCAAACTGCTGCCGTTTGACTACGTGCAGCAAGCGACAGACTTGGCGGCACGCCACGGCTTGGCGCGGCATCTGGACGGGGCGCGGCTGTTCAACGCCGCCACGGCGCAAGCCCAAGGCTTGGCTGACAATAATGCATCAAATAGCCCTCTAGCCGGCGTGAATCAAGCACAGGCAGCTATTCATTTTGAAAACCCTGCGCTGACAGCCGATGCCATCCTCACCCAAGCCCGCCGCATTGCCCAATGTTTTGACAGTGTGTCGGTGTGCTTCAGCAAGGGGCTGGGCGCGCCGGTAGGGTCGGTTTTGTGTGGCACGCGGGACTTCATCGCCCGCGCCCACCGCATTCGCAAGATGGCCGGCGGCGGCATGCGCCAGTCGGGCCTGATGGCCGCAGCGGCCACTTACGCGCTGGACCACCATGTGGCGCGGCTGGCGCAGGACCATGCGCTGGCGCTCCGCCTGGCCGACGGCTTGAGCCAACTGCCCGGCCTGGTGGTGGAGGCACCGCAGACCAACATTCTTTTTGTGGACCTGGTGGGCGCCGCACGGGCCCGCTCTGCAGAGTTGATTCCTTTTTTGGCCACACGGGGCGTGTTGGTCACCGGTTTGTACCGGCTGCGCTTTGTCACACATCTGGACGTGGACACCGCCGGCATCGACCAGGCCGTGGCCGCCATGCGCGACTTTCTGGCGGCCTAGACAGAACAGTACCCAGACCGCCCCGACGCTTCATCAAGGTTGTTGATGTTCACCGGTATTGACCATATAGGCCTGTTCATCGCTGCCGGCATCCTGCTCAACCTGACGCCCGGCCCCGATGTGCTTTACATCGTGACCCACGCGGCGAGAAGCGGCTGGCGGGCGGCATCGATAGCCCATGCCACTGGCACACCACCCCACCCGTCAACAGGCACCGCGCCAACCGAGAACGCTATACTTTTATCGTCTACTACTCCAATAGATACGCCGGCCAGAGCCGGAAATAGTCTCAAAAACGTGTTTATAAGGGGTTTTGGGACCAATGTGCTGAACCCCAAAGTGGCCTTGTTTTTTCTGGCCTTTTTGCCCCAGTTCATCGCACCCGGCGCACCGCACCCCACGCTCAGCTTTCTGATTCTGGGCGTGATTTTCAATATCAATAGCCTCTGGGTGGGTCTGGGTTATGCCTGGATAGGCAGCGCAGCGTCCCGGCGATGGGTATCCCTGCAAAGCCATCTGCGCACGCTGGAGCGCACAGCCGGCGCCATCTTCATCGGGTTTGGCCTCAAGCTGGCCCTGATGGACAATCCACCTATTTAAACCTTGCGGGACAGACCGCAGCGACGCGAAGCGCACAAGCCCTGCCCCCAACTGACAAAGCATGACCATGACCCAAACCCACAAGATCACCCCGCAAGAAGCGCTGTTGCGAACCATTGAGCACCGCGAGATTTTTCACGACGAGATGCTGCACATCGTGCGCCAGATCATGGGCGGGGAGTGGTCGCCCGTCATGATCGCGGCGTTCATCGCCGGCCTGCGCGTCAAGAAGGAAACCATCGGCGAAATCACGGCGGCGGCGCAGGTCATGCGCGAGTTTTCCACCAAGGTGCATGTGGCCGACACCACGCACCTGGTAGACATCGTGGGCACCGGGGGCGATGGTTCGCACACCTTCAACATCTCCACCTGCGCCATGTTCGTGGCGGCAGCGGCGGGGGCAAAGGTCAGCAAGCACGGGGGCAGAAGCGTCAGCAGCAAGAGCGGCAGCGCCGATGTGATGGACGCCTTGGGCATCCACATCAACTTGTCGCCCACCGCCATTGCCCGGTGCATCGAGCAAGTGGGCGTGGGCTTCATGTTCGCGCCCAATCACCATCCGGCGATGAAAAATGTGGCGCCAGTGCGCAAGGAGATGGGTATCAAGACCATCTTCAATTTACTCGGCCCCCTGACCAATCCGGCCAGCGCGCCCAACATTTTGATGGGTGTGTTTCACCCCGACCTGGTGGGCATTCAGGTGCGCGCCCTGCAACGCCTGGGTGCCGAACACGCCGTGGTGGTCTACGGCAAGGACGGCATGGACGAGGTGAGCCTGGGGGCAGGCACGCTGGTGGGCGAACTCAAAAACGGTGAAATCTCCGAATACGAGATCCACCCCGAAGACTTCGGCCTGGTCATGGCCAGCAACCGGGCGCTGAGGGTCGAGACGCCGGATGAATCACGAGCCATGTTGCTGGGTGTGCTGGACAATGTGAGCGGCGCGCCCAAAGACATCGTGACCCTCAATGCCGGCGTGGCACTTTATGCCGCCAATGTCGTGGACACCATGGCGGCCGGTATCGAACGCGCCCGGGCCGCGATCGAATCGGGCGCGGCCAAAGACAAACTGACACAGCTAGTGTCCCTGTCGCAACAACTGAAAGACACTCCCCAATGACCGATATCCTCGACCAAATCGTCGCCGTCAAACGCGAAGAAGTCACCGCCGCCCTCAACCGCAAATCCCTGGCCTTGGTGCGCGCAGACGCCGAGTCCCGCGTGTTGACCCGTGATTTTGAGGGTGCGATGCGCGCCAAAATTGCAGCCGGACAAGCCGCTGTGATTGCCGAAATCAAAAAAGCCAGCCCATCCAAGGGCGTGCTGAGGCAAGACTTCATTCCTGCCGACATTGCCCAAAGCTACGCGGAACGTGGCGCTGCCTGCTTGTCAGTGCTGACTGACGTGCAGTTTTTTCAGGGTGGCGTGGATTACCTGAAGCAGGCGCGCGCCAGTTGCCAACTGCCCGTACTGCGCAAGGACTTCATCGTGGACGCCTACCAGGTGTACGAGTCCCGCGTCATGGGGGCCGATGCCATTTTGCTCATCGCATCTTGCCTGGATGATGGGGAAATGAAGGAATTCGAGGCCATCGCCCGCAGCCTGGACATGGCCGTGCTGGTCGAGGTGCATGACGCCACAGAACTGCAACGCGCCCTGCAACTCAAGACGCCCTTGATCGGCATCAACAACCGCAACCTCAAGACTTTCGAGGTGTCACTGGACACGACCTTGACGCTGATGCGCGACGTGCCAGTCAACCGGCTGCTGGTGACCGAAAGCGGCATCCACACCCGGGACGATGTGCTGCGCATGGGGGCCGCGGGCGTCAATGCGTTTTTGGTCGGCGAGGCCTTCATGCGCGCACCGGACCCGGGTGCCGCATTGGCAGACCTGTTTGCCGCAAGCTGACTTGTTCGCCCCGTCGCCTGAGCGCTTGCGCGAGTGGGCGCCTGAGAAATGGCAGGTTGCTGACGATTGGCGCCCGGTCATCGACGCTTTTCTGGCGAGCCCGGCCGGAATCCAACTAGGCCGGTTCATTCAGGATCGACTGGCCAGCGGCGCCATCATTTATCCGCCTCACCCTTTTTTGGCCTTGCAGCTGACGGCCCTGGCACAAGTCAAGGTCCTGATTTTGGGACAGGACCCTTACCACGGCCCGGGTCAGGCACAGGGTCTCGCCTTCTCTGTACCACCAGGCGTTCGCCCCCCACCGTCCTTGCGCAATATCTTCAAAGAGGTTGCCCACGACCCCCAACTCCAGCCATTGTCACCGCGATCCCTCACTGATGGCTCACTGGCTCACTGGGCCACGCAGGGTGTCTTGTTGCTCAATACCAGTCTGACTGTTGAAGAGGGCCAACCCGCCAGCCATGCCAAACGAGGATGGGAGCACCTCACCGACGCCGTGGTACGAGCCATCGCCGCGAAGGACGCGCCGATGGTGTTTTTGTTGTGGGGCGCCCACGCGCAGGACAAGCAAGCGCTCATCCTGAACCCACACGACCGCCCAGGGACGCTTGCCCAAGCCCACTTGGTGCTCAGCGCCAACCACCCCTCCCCGCTCTCGGCCATGCGCCCACCTGTCCCCTTTTTGGGGTGCGGACATTTCAGCGAAGCCAACGCCTTTTTACAATCTCATGGCCAGACTCCGATCAACTGGATCTGAAGATGTTTACGTGCAGGTTTCTCAACAAACAAATATCCGTGGCATAATTCAAGGCTTACTGAGGAGAGGTGGCCGAGTGGTTAATGGCAGCAGACTGTAAATCTGCCCTCTTACGAGTACGCTGGTTCGAATCCAGCCCTCTCCACCAGTAGATGTTTGAGGCCTTGGGGCGTGTGCGAAAGCCGCAGCGACTGCAAAGGCAGATATGCGGGGTTCGTATAGTGGTAATACCTTAGCCTTCCAAGCTAAAGCGAGGAGTTCGATTCTCCTACCCCGCTCCAAAGCAACTGTAATTGCTTGGTTAAGACCGTTTTATTTGATTTGCCAATGCAAATCAAGATAGCCCATTTGGCTCAGTGGCAGAGCACTCCCTTGGTAAGGGAGAGGTCCCGGGTCCGATTCCCGGAATGGGCACCATGATTATTGATTTGTCAGTCCAGTTAATTTTCGGAGCCTGAAAATGGGAAAAGAAAAATTCACACGCACCAAGCCTCACGTCAACGTGGGCACCATTGGCCACGTCGACCACGGTAAAACCACGCTGACAGCGGCCATCACCACCGTGTTGGCTGCCAAGTTCGGCGGTCAAGCGCGCGCGTATGATCAAATTG
>JBIIVW010000240.1:0-5139 GCA_044339205.1 Rhodoferax sp.
AGGGTTTTGGCAGCATGGACTGCAGGCAATCCTGGGCATTTTTCAGCCGGGGGTCGTCCGGATGCGCATCATCCGTGGTGTCATTGATGCAAAAGAAATCAAGGGCACCAAATTCCTGGGCCAGTGCATCGAGCGCTTCGCCCTGATTCACCGCACCCGTGGAGACGTAGCGATGGCGGTAGTCACGCACTTGGGCGACACCGTGCGCCAGCGCCCAGCGCAGCACAAAGTCGGACACGATGGTGGGCTTGTCCCAGCTGCGAAAAACCGTTGACCTGACACTCGCAAACAACTCGGGCGCCTCCTGCTCCAGCTCAACAAGAAGCGACTTCAGCATGGGGCGCGGCGAGTGGGCAAAGGTGCGGAAGGTGTGGGTGTAATGCGGGTCAATGGGTCGAACCAGCCCACCACCGGAAGCGTTGGGCGCGACGGCTTTGGCGCTGAGCCACTGGCTGGACAGCCTGCACGCATTGTCCAGCGACGTGGCGTCGGTGCGCAGCGCCTCATCGGTCACCTCAGGGTCATCGGACCACGCCACATACACGCCGCCGGGCCAAAACCAGTCGTCCACCTTCACGGGCGCACCAAAAAAGACGTCGTCATTGAAGTAAAAATAGCGCTCCGACAGCCCGGGAATCCGGTGGATGTAGGACTCGATGTTGCCGGAATCAAACGTCGGCAACGACGCCTCGGGAATCAGGTCGCGGTGGTCAATGAGCGTCAGGTGGGCGCAGGCGCGCAGCCAGTCGGGCGCCTGCCCGTCGGTCACCAGGTGCACGTGCCCGTGGTCGGGGAAGAAACGCTCCAGCGCACGCAGGCTGTAACGCAGCTCATCGTTGTCGCGAAACCGGCCCTCCACGTTGCCAAACGGGGCCATGTCGTCCGTGGCGCCTGCGCTGAGTTTTTGCAGGGCCCGGTGGCGCTTGGCGCGCCAACGCGAGTCATTGCCATCGACCCAGAGGTACACGATGTCAATGCGCGAGGCCGGACGCACCGTCGGGCCGGAAATTGCAGAAATGGAGTTAATGGATGTTGCCAAAATATGGGGGGCCCGGGTTGACGGACTGTTGTCAACCTGCCTGAAGATGCCGGTGAGTTTGGGGCCGCCAATTATCATTGGTTTTGAGTTTTTCGCAGCGCAGGGGGCAAGTGCCTGTGGCATTAGACTGTTGCGTTCACCCCAACCCGGAGCCTCCCATGTCCAATCTCGTCTCTTACAGTTTGCTTGACGGCGTTGCCACCCTCACCCTGGCCAATGGCAAGGTCAACGCCATCTCTCCCGCCGTCATTGCCGATATCAATGTCGCGCTGGACCAAGCAGAGGCAGATCAGGCCGTGGTCATCTTGACCGGCCAGCCCGGCATTCTGAGTGGGGGCTATGACCTCAAGGTGATGGTGTCGAGCCCGCAGGCGGCACTCGATCTGGTGGCCTCGGGCTCGACGCTGGCGCGGCGCATGCTGGCGCACCCGCAGCCCATCATCGTGGCGTGCCCGGGCCATGCCGTGGCCAAGGGGGCTTTTTTGTTGCTGAGCGCGGACTACCGCATTGGCGTGGAAGGCGCTTTTCAGATTGGACTCAACGAAGTCAAGATCGGCATGACGATGCACCAGGTGGGCATTGCCCTGGCACGCGACCGGCTGAGCCCTGCGGTCTTTCAGCGCTCGGTCAACAACGCCGAGATGTTCAGCCCGCAAGGCGCACTGCAAGCCGGGTTTCTGGACCAGGTGGTGCCCGTGGACGCGCTGATGACAACAGCCAACGCCGTCGCCCAGCAGTTCAGACAGCTCAATATGACCGCCCACAAGAACACCAAGCGCAAAGTTCGCAAGGCCTTGCTGGATACCCTGGACGCCGCCATTGAGATCGACAAAGTCACCGGCCTGAACTAAACGGGCCCACAAACTCAAAGACCCCGCAAGCGCGTGGCCTGCGGGGTCTTCTTTTTTTGAAACACGGCCCTCGTGAGGCCGCTTTGCGCAAGGTGCGGCGGTAGCCGGTGTGTTGCAAATCACTGTGGGTGACAGATGGAACAAGTGTAGATTGGACTGCCCGGCAGATGATTGCGAAAATGCCTTAACAAACGTCCATTTAAAAATATAATTGCCATTAATAGAACAAAGTTGGCATAGTCTGCTTACCAGGCTCACATTCAAGGCAACTCATGAAACTCGACCGTTATGACCAGCAGATTCTGGAGCTGCTCCAGCAGGACGCTCGCCTGAACAACCAGGACCTGGCTGAACGCATCGGACTGTCCCCCTCGCCCTGCCTGCGCCGGGTGCGTGCGCTGGAGGAGTCGGGCCTGATCGTAGGCTACCGGGCCTTGCTGGACGCCAAAAAAATGGGGCTGAGCTTGATGGCGCTGATCCATATTTCCATGGACCGGCACACGCCCGAGCGCTTTGCCAACTTTGAGGCCGCCGTGAGTGTGCTGCCCGAGGTGCTGGAGTGCCTGCTCATCACCGGCCAGGATGCCGACTACCAGCTCAAGGTCCTGGTGCGCGACATGGACCACTACCAGGCCTTGCTGCTCAACCAAATCACCCGCATTGAAGGCGTGACGGGCGTACATTCCAGCTTTGTGCTACGGCGGGTGGTGAGCAAGACCGCCATCGCGGTGATGACCGGTTGAGCTGAATATCACTCACCATTGGCCCCTGCTTTCGGGATAATGACAAGTTTTCAGGAGACCCCCATGAACGCGCTCACCTCGCCTTCGCACCTCGCGCCTGAGATCCATCAGCGCGACGTCCCAACCGCCCTGGTTGACGCCCTCAAGGCCCGCTTCGCCGAACGCTGCTCGACCGCGCTGGTGGTGCGTGAGCAGCATGGGCGCGACGAGTCGGCCTTTGCGCCAGTGCCGCCCCCCAGTGCGGTGGTGTTTGCCGAAAGCACACAAGACGTGAGTGACGCGGTGCGCTTGGCCAGCGAGTACAGCGTGCCGGTGATCCCTTTTGGCATTGGCTCGTCGCTGGAGGGGCATTTGCTGGCGGTGCAGGGCGGCATCAGCATTGATGTGAGCCGCATGAACCAGGTGCTGAGCATCAACGCCGAAGACCTGACCGTGACCGTGCAGCCCGGCGTCACGCGCAAGCAGCTCAACGAGGCGGTCAAGTCCACCGGCCTGTTCTTTCCGATCGACCCCGGGGCCGACGCCACGCTGGGCGGCATGAGTGCCACCCGCGCCAGCGGCACCAACGCCGTGCGCTACGGCACCATGCGTGAAAACGTGCTGGCCCTGCAGGTGGTCACGGCCAGCGGCGAGATCATCCGCACCGGCACCCGCGCCAAGAAAAGCAGCGCCGGCTACGACCTGACCCGCCTGATGGTGGGCTCCGAGGGCACGCTGGGCGTGATCACCGAGGTCACCGTCAAGCTCTACCCGCTGCCAGAAGCCATCTCGGCGGCCATCTGCTCGTTCCCCAGCATTGAAGCCGCCGTGCGCACCACCATCCAGATCATCCAGATGGGTATTCCGATTGCCCGGGTGGAGCTGATTGACGCCAACACCGTGCGCATGGTCAACACCCATTCCAAGCTGACCCTGCGCGAAGAACCGCTGCTGCTGATGGAGTTCCACGGTTCCCCTGCCGGGGTGCAGGAACAGGCGCTGCTGGTGCAGGAGATTGCGGCCGAATTTGGCGCCACTGCCGACAAAGGCGCCTTCGAGTGGGCCACCACCCCCGAGGAACGCACGCGCCTGTGGACAGCCCGGCACAACGCCTACTTTGCGGCCATCCAGTCCCGCCCCGGCTGCCGTGCCATCTCCACCGACACCTGTGTGCCGATCTCGCGCCTGGCCGACTGCCTGCTGGACTCGATTGCCGAGGCCGATGCCAGCGGCATCCCCTACTTTTTGGTGGGGCATGTGGGCGACGGCAACTTTCACTTTGGTTACCTGATCGACCCCACCAAGCCCGAAGAGCGCGAAATCGCCGAGCAACTCAACCACGCCTTGGTCACCCGCGCCCTGGAGCTGGAAGGCACCTGCACCGGCGAGCACGGCGTGGGTCTGCACAAGATGGATTTTCTGTTGACCGAAACCGGCTCGGGGGCTGTCGATATGATGCGCGCCATCAAGCGGGCGCTGGACCCCAAGAACATCATGAATCCGGGCAAGATTTTTTCGCTATAGTTTTCTCATACCGTGGCACACAAAGGCCTGTGACGTCGGAGACCAGACGCCTGATTGAACTCGAAGAACAACGGCTGGCCGCCCTGCATGCCTACGCGGTGCTCGACACCCCGCCGGAACAGGACTTTGATGACATCACGGCCCTGGCGGCGCAGTACTTTGATGCGCGCCGTTGATCTCACCCAAGGGTCACGCCATTGGAGCGCTGTGTGTCATGGACACCGGTTTTCGATTGACGACTTCGGCACGGGTTATTCGAGCCCTGCGTATTTGAAGAAACTGCCCTTGCATGAGCTGAAAATCGACAAGAGTTTTGTTCAAGACACGCCTGGCGACCCCAATGACACAGCCATTGCCCAGTCCATTCTGGCCATGGCGGCCCACCTCCATTTGCAGGTGGTGGTCGAAGGGGTAGAGACGCAGGCCCAGGCGGACTTTATGATCGCCAGCCACTGCCCCTGCCTGCAGGGCTATTGGTTCGGGCGCCCCCTGCCGTTGAAGGACTGGCTGGCCTGCCTGGCAGAGGCGCCTTGAGCCATTTCGTGGTTTCAACCACACAGCGCCCGTAAAACCGGGGTATTTGATCCAGCGCAAACTCGCCCGCGCTCAAGTTATGTCCAATAGAACGAGGGTTTTCCCTAATGATTAACTAAGGACATTCACATGAAAAAACAACTCCTCTGCGCTGCTGTGGCCGTCGCTGGCTTGATGACCTCCAACGCATTTGCCCAAGCAGCCGAGGGTCCCTGGATGGTGCGTGTGCGCGCCGTGCACCTGGACAGTGCAAACAAAGACTCCACCGGCCTGGGTTTGAGCGTCAACAACAAGACCATCCCCGAGTTGGACATCAGCTATTTTCTGAGCCCCAACATGGCGGTTGAGTTGATCTTGACTGTGCCGCAAAAGCACGAGCTCAGCTCCTCCGTGCTGGGTGGCCAAATCGGCACGCTCAAGCATCTGCCACCTACCCTGCTGGCGCAATACCATTTCACAGGTAACAGCG
>JBIIVW010000241.1:0-5129 GCA_044339205.1 Rhodoferax sp.
ATCGTCCACATAGCCCAGACTGACGGCAAGCGGGTCTTTCGTGTTCACCATAGGCAGCGCTGGAGCCACTGCGGATGGTGTAGCCGTTGCGGGTGGTGTAGGCGTTGCGGGCGCCGGCACTGGCTGTGGCGTTTCGGACGGCATGGTTGCTGCGGGGCTGGTCGGCTCCACATTGGGGGAGCAGGCAGCCAAAAGTGCCACGCTGGCAAAAGGCATGATTTCAATAAAACGGCGGCGGCTGGTGAATGTAGACATGGTGAGCCCTATAAAAGTAAAAATGGGTGAAGCGGAGAAACCAGGACAGGCTTTCCCGTCACCTACATGATTCCTTGGCGCAGCCGGCCGGTCTGTGCGCTTGCGCACGGTTGCGGCGACCCGCGCGAGGCCATCATGGTGGACTTCAAATACCGGTTCAACCAGGACCTGATCGAGCAGGTACAAATCGACTACGACGACTACAACGACCGCAACCCGGACTTGTTCGCCCGGGATATTGGCTGGGCAACCGACAGCTACAAAAACCTGTTCGGCTATTGAGTTGCAATTGGCCTCAGGACGGCCCCTGGTCGTCGGAAAAACGCAGTTTGATGGCCGCACGCGCCTCTCTGGCTTCCATCAGCGCCTCCACGCACTCCCCATCAAGCTGGCCGATCTGCACCTGACGCTGCATTTCAGCGACCACCTCCGCCTCGCTCCACGGGGCCTTGTAAGCCCGGCGACTGGTCAGCGCGTCGTAGACATCGGCCACGGCCAAAATGCGCCCCTCCAGCGGAATCTGGTCCATGGTCAGCCCCCGGGGGTAGCCCGAACCGTCGCCGCGCTCATGGTGGGTGGCCACGATATTGCGCATGATGCAATTGGTGAGGCTGGTCTGCAAACCCATGTCCCGGCCAATCCGGTCAATGATGTTTTCACCAATCGTGACGTGGCGCTTCATCACCTCGTACTCTTGCTCGTCCAGACGACCCGGCTTCAGAAGCACATGATCCGGAATACCTACTTTGCCGATGTCATGCAGCGGGGCAAAGAGCTGCAGGTACTCGATGTATTCATCGGTCAGCCCTTTCTTCATGGCCAGTGCGCGGGCCATGATGCGCGAGAAGTAGGCAATGCGTTCCAGGTGCTGGCCCGTCTCGAAATCGCGCACCCGGGCCAAATCAACCGCCAGCTGGATCGTGCTGGCCATGCCATGCGCCACGCGCTGCTGCATCAAGAACAGTTGCGCAATCAGGTCAGAAAAGGCATCCAGAAATACAGCGACTTCTTCACTGAAAGCGTGCGTCTGGTGGGAGTCGAAAAACAGGAAAGCAGCCAGTTCTTCGCCTTGAAAAATGGGCGTCGTGTAGCTGGAGTGATAGTTTTGGGCCTTGAGCCAGAAGGTGTGTTCACTTGGTGCCAGAAAAGACTGGTCCATCTCGCCCAGCCGCCGCTGGCGCGACCGAGCCATTTGCGCCAAGAAGGGGACTTCAGACAAAGGAACCTCATAGAGCTGAAGGGCCGACCCGTCCCGGTTGCTGCTCAGGAAGGTTTTGATCAGGTCCGTGGCCGGGTCGTAGAGCGCCACCGCCACCCGGTCAATGAACGGGTAACGCGACGAAATCAGACCCAGGACGATCTTGAGTTGGTCTGAGAGGTTCTGGGCAGACGATTGAATCCCGGAGAACGCCGGCTCAAAACTGCCGGACTGCTAGGTAGCCACGATGGGGTCGCTCCATTTTTAATGTCAAGTTCAATTCGGCCTGTCATTGGAGGACAGGAGGGACAATGGACCCGCGGCTTCGGCCAGGGTGTGCCCCGCTGCCACAATTCACCTTTTTTGCAACCTCTTACACGCCAACTCATGAAAAACGCCAAACGCATCGCCGCCCTGCTCCTCTCACTGACCGCCGTATCGGCCACCTGGGCGCAAGACGCCACATTAGTCGCCGCCGCCAAAGAGGCCGGTGCGGTACTCACCCCCAGTGGACTGGTGTTCCTGTCACTCAAGGACGGGACTGGCGCAAGCCCTACGGCCAACGACAAGGTCAAGGTGCACTACCGCGGCACGTTTCCTGATGGCAAGGAGTTCGACAGCTCCTACAAACGCAATGAAGCCATTGAATTCCCCTTGAGCGGCGTTATCAAATGCTGGACCGAGGGTGTGCAGCGCATGAAAGTGGGCGGCAAGGCCAAACTCACCTGCCCCGCCGCCATTGCCTACGGCACGCGTGGCGCAGGCGGCGTGATTCCGCCCAATGCCACCCTGCTGTTTGAGGTGGAGTTGCTGGCGATCAACGGACGCTGAGCATGAGAGGGTGCCGCCGACAGGCGGCCAGGCTCAAGCGGCGGTCTCAGAACCGAGTTGCGCCAGCATGCCGACGCACTGGATATGCGCTGCCTGAAAATCAAGATTTTCCAGCGCGGTGTTCAGGGCGGCTTCAAATTCGGCGGGCAGTCCCGCCAGTGCACCCCGGCTGTTGTCATGAAACATCAGCGCAGACAAGTCCGAAGCCACCAGCAGCGCATCCAGTGCCACCAGCGCGGCGCTGGCGGCCCGGTGATCCAGCGGCACAGCCTTCGGCGCCACGTGGCTAGCCGTGTCTGGTGCCCATACACCAATCACCTGCCCCAGCGCCAAGCGAACGGCATCGCACCTTTGGGACAACGTCCCGAGGCGCGCAAGGCACGTGACCCGGCCAGCGGGCGTGTAGCACAAGAGCTCCAGTTGCCCGGCCTCCCGAGCCAATGCCTCAGCACCCAAGGTTCCGGCGTTGCCCTTGAGGGTGTGCAGCAGGCGTACCGCCTCGTCGATCTCATTTCCTTCCAGCAGACAGCGAAGTTCTGGTGCGATGGCCAGCAATTCTTTGGAGAAGTCCCGCGCAGTGCGCACATACAGCGACTTCATCCCGGACATGCGCGCCAGCGCGGCGGCCACATCCAGGCCGGGCACCAGCAGCGAGGTCGGCAAGACTGACTCTTTCACCAGCGACGCCGGCAAGGCCGAATCAGAGCCGGTGAGCGTAACCAGCAAAGATACCAGCTTGACGAGATCAAACGGCTTGCCGACGTGCTCGTCCATGCCGGCGGCCAGGCAGGCATCGCGGTCACTGGCCAGGGCGTTAGCCGTCATGGCCACAATCGGCAAATGACTCAGGCCCAACTGGTCGCGAATGACCCGTGTAGCGCCAAAGCCATCCAGCACCGGCATTTGGAGATCCATCAGCACCGCGTCAAACTGCGGCTCGGCGGCGGCCACGGCCTCAACGCCGAGTTGCCCATTGGCTGCCAGGAAAACCATGGCCCCCTCCGACATCAACAACTCTTCGGCCACCTGCTGGTTGATCAGATTGTCTTCGACCACCAGAATGCGCATGCCATTGAGTCCCCTGTGGCTGCTCCGCCGACCGTCTTCTTGTCCGAGCCCGGCCAGGCCAGCCAAGGTGCTGGCCACAGCCTCTCGCACCATGGCTGCGGTCATGGGTTTGACGAGAAAACCGCTGAGCATGTCTTGCTCAATTTGAGAGCGCTGAGCCAGGGTTTCGCGTCCGTGGACGGTGGCCATAATCACAACGGGTTGCGGGCCTGAGCAGGACTGACTGATGTGCCGAATGCGCCGGGTAGTCTCCCAGCCATCCATGCCGGGCATTTGCCAATCGACCACCACGGTGTGGTAGGGAAACACGGGGTGATCCTGGCCCATCCGGGCTCCGATCATCTCCAGCGCCTGGGCGCCACTGCTCGCCAGATCAGCCGTCCAGCCCAGGGATTGCACCATGCGCTGCGTCAAGTCGCCCGCGACCGGATTGTCGTCGACCACCAGAACATGCTGCGGCGCTAGCCCGGGGCTTGCCGGTTGGAGCAGTTCTGCGGGAATAACCCGAACGCGTTGCAACACGGCAAAAAAGGCAAACGTGCTGCCCACGCCCGGTGTGCTGGTGATGCGGATCTCGCCGCCCATCAGCTTCACAAGTCGCCTGCAAATGGCCAGCCCCAAGCCGGAGCCACCAAAGCGTCGGGTGGTGGAGGACTCGGCCTGGGAGAAATCGTTGAAGATGCCGGCCAGGCTCTCAGGCGCAATCCCGATACCGTTGTCTTTGACCTCGAATTCAATGGTGACGGCATCCTCGGTCAGGCTGGCACAGCGCAGCGCAATCACTACCTGACCCTGCGAGGTGAACTTGACCGCGTTGCCCCCCAGGTTGATGAGCACCTGCTGCAAGCGCATGGCATCTCCTGCCACCACTTCGGGCAGGGCGGGGTCCACATCAAACAAAATCTCCAGGTTTTTCGGTCCCACATTGGCAGAAAGCACCACCGAGAGCTCGCGCAGGAGCTTCTCCAGTTGAAAGGGCTCACGCTCCAGCGTCATCATGCCGGCATCCACCTTGGAAAAATCCAGAATGTCATTGAGCAACCCCAGCAGCGACTTGGCAGCGCCGCCGGCCTTGCTGGCGTAATCACTCTGGCGCGCATTCAAATGGGTCTTTTGAAGCAGATTGAGCATGCCCAAAATAGCGTTCATGGGGGTGCGTATTTCGTGACTCATGTTGGCCAGAAACTGGCCCTTGCTCTGGCTGGCTTGTTCGGCCTTGTCGCGGGCCTCCTTGAGTGACTCGGCGTGGTGCCTGGCCTGCGTCACATCCATGTTGGTGCCCACAATGGACACCACCTGGCCGCTGGCGCCGAAACTCACACGCCCGTAACTCATCAAGTAGCGAATGCTCTGGTCAGTCCTGATTACACGGCAATCACAGGCATAGTGCTGCCCGGTGGTAATCGACAAATCCAGCGCCTGGCTTACCTTGGCCTGATCGTCCGGGTGCACATGGCGGCGCCACAGGTCCATGATGGGCGTGGGGTCAGACGGGTCGAGCCCCAAGAGCCGGTAACTTTGAGCGTCCCAGCTTGCCGTGCCAGCGCGGATGTCCATACTCCAGATGCCGATGCCGCCGACCTCGGTGGCGAGCCGCATGCGCTCCTGAGACTCAAGGAGCGCCAGGCGCTCCTGGTGGAGCACCGTGATGTCCTGAAATGCACCCACCAGCCGCGCCGGCTCCCCCCCCTCAAACTCCACTGTGGCCAGCGCCCTCACCCAGATGCACCCACCATCACGACCCATCAGGGGCAGCTCCAGGTCCCAGCCCTGGCCA
>JBIIVW010000242.1:0-5101 GCA_044339205.1 Rhodoferax sp.
AGCAAATTGCCGTGGCTGCCATCCGGCTGCTGGGCGCGCAACCGCCGCCGTCCATCGCCCACACTGCCCTGCAATCGGCGCTGGTTACGCAGCCGGCGGATATGGCGCCTGACGTGCTGGTGCGCCTGGCTGTGATCCTAGTCTAAACAGCCTCTAGCCCCATTGGATAAAGCATGAGTAGCTATTCATTTTGAATCAATTGTCAGTTTAAAAACGGCTCAAGTGCATCCCACTGCTTGTCTTTGACCATGACAAAACGGCAAGTGCCGCCGGACAACCGTTGCCACAACCCGCCAATCAGCCGGTCATCGGCGGCTTCTTTCCAGCGGTCTGCGCCTTTGTACTCAACGATCAAAAAACTGCCATCGTTGAGCTTGCAGACAAAGTCCGGGTAAAAGCGCCCACTGGCTTTTTGGAAGAAGTAGGACGCACCCTCGCGCCGGGCCAGGTTACGCACCCAGAATTGCAGCCGCCCTTTCTGCGCCTGAATGTCCATCCACACCGCGCATTCAAATTCTTCCTTGCTGTCAAAGTCGCCCATGCGGCCATAAAAGTGTTTCTTAAATGCAAACAGACCAAAACGGTCGTCATAGTCCCGACTCGGCGCGTAGGCTTCGGGCCGAAAGTCGTAGGTGAACTGGTGGCTGACCGCCACGCGCTCATCATGACCCTCGTCAAACAGGGTTTGGTTGTAGGCGCGGTTAACCGCCTCGCGGCGCAGTTCGCGAATACGCGCTTCCAGCAAGTTGCGCATCAAAAATTTCTGCAAGTTGGCGCGCCCCAGGTCAAAGTGGGGCTGCGCCAGCAAGTCAGACAACCAGCCCGCCACAAACGCCAGCTTGCTGGCGTGCGTCAGCGTCGGCTCCGGCACGTTGTTGCACAGCCAGGCCGCTAGTTTAATGGCATCCCAATGCTCCGGCGTGTAGGCCAGTCCCAAATCGCGTTGCAGGTTGGGCAGAAAACTCTGCATCATCTTGCCGCTGGCCTCATCCACATCAATCACGCCGCCTTCGGCCACTTTGAGCGCAGCACCCAGAGCCAGCAGGTTGTCCGGCGTCGGTTTGGCGTCAAAGGTGGACAGCGCCCACGGGTAGTCCAGCACCTCCGGGTCATCGAACAACTGCAACTCGCCCTGTACGATTAAGGCCAGTTGCGGCACTAGCAGCGTTTGCCCCTGCTCCGAAGGGGTACGGAAAAATTCAAAAGAGCGTCGGCTGGACTCTGCCGCCGCCGCAATCGTCGCCTTGGCCAGCGGTGTGCTCACCAGCTGAACCAGCGCCTCGGTCTCCAACACCGTCAGCGGGGCGTGAATGGTCAGGGTGCTGGTCTTTTTGTCAAAGTCCACCTTGCCATCCAGCGTGCTGCGAATGTCTTTGGGTACCGATTTCAGGTCGGGTTTTTCGTGCAGTGTGACCACCACCGGTTGCGCCACGGCCCGTGCGCCCAAGCCTTCCAGGTCAAACATTTGCTGATCTTGCCGCGCTGCCACCACAAACTCGGCCACATCCTTGCGGTCAAAACCTGCGCCTTGCACCAGCCGGTCCCGCAGGGCGCTGGCGGTATCGGCAAAGTTGCGCGACACCACAAAAGCGTAAGACTGGTTCAACTCCTTCGCGGCCCGGTGTTTGGCGCCGGGCTGGCGCAGCACCCGGCCCAGCAACTGCTCCACGGCGGTGGCCGAATGCAGCGAGGCCATGCTCACCAGCACATAGGCAAACGGACAGTCCCAGCCCTCGGCCAAAGCCCGCTGCGTGATAACAAACTTGACCGTACAGCGCGGGTCGCTGATGCCCAGCGGGTAGGCTGCGTCAATCGCCTCCAGCCCTTTTTCTTCGCTGGTGGCCACCACAATCTCTTCTGCGGGAATGTTGTGGTTGGTCATCAGCTCCAGGCGCACACGCTCAAAGTCCAGCGTGTCGAGACCGGCGCGGCGCGGTTCGGACTGAATCAGCACCAGCGGGCGCAAAAACGGCGAACCAAGGCGGTGTTCGTCGTCTGCCAGTTTTTGCAGCGCATTGCGCCGGGCCAATCCATCGCTCAGGCATTGTTGCCAGTTGTGCTCGGTCTCCAGCACCACCGGCAGTTTGATCATTTGCTCGGCCTTGAGCTGGGCGGCGCTCACGCTGTGCAGCACATTGCTGGGCGTGTGCAGCATATCGGGCGTAGCGGTCAGCTCCAGAATGCCGCTGGGGCAAAAACGCGCCAGCGTGTCAAACGCCAGCTCGGTGCGGCTGTTGTGCGCCTCATCCACCACCACCAGCGGGCGGCGCAGGCGCAACACGTTGGCCAGAGAAAACGCCACGCTGTCGCCATCTTTGAGCAAAGCGTCACGCTGGACGGCGGGCAGATTTTCAAAGTGGTGCATCAGCGCGCCGCTGCTTGCGTACACCTTGCGGCTTTCTTCGTCTTCCACCTGAAACGCCTGGCGCGTGGCGACGATGACGACCGTGGTGGTGTCCAGCGTGGCACGCGTCACAGCCATCGCCTCGCTCAAGTCCAGCACCGTCACCGGCCCGGCTTCGCGTAAGGCGGCGTTCAAAGGATGCTGGCAGTCTTTCAGGCCGCGCACCGTTTGGTCGCGGATGGTTTTGCTGGGCACCAGCCACAGCACCACGCTGTGCGGCACCCGCAACAGGTGCGTGTTGGCCAGCGCCACACTTTTGGCCGCCAGCCAGGTTTTGCCGCCGCCGGTCGGCACGCGCAGGCAAAAGTAAGGCATGTCGGGCGCAAAGTCCTTCAACGGGTGATACGGCAAACCCCGTCCCCACAACGCCTCAGTCACCGCCGTAAAGGCCAGCGAAGCGCGGCCATGCTGGTGGCAAGCCTTGAAATAAGCCTCGACGCTGTCAAGCACGCCCCCGCCATTGGCCGGGTCTTGCTGGTATTTTTTGGGGGTGAAATAGGTCATGTGAGTGCCAATGCAACCAACGCCTGTAGCTTCATGACGAGGCAACTGCCCGGGTGCGCGTGCTTCGCCCGGTACGACCCGTTATGCGGGATGTCTGCTCGGTCAGCGTCAGCAAGGCGAGCAGGGCCGCATTCACCGCTTCAGAAGTTGGAAATGCTTTTGCAATCACGGGGTCAAGCAAAGCCACGGACGTTCCCTTGACCGCCTCCTTGTGAAACTTGCCTCGGGTTAGCGTGGCGAAATCAGCACGGCTGTATTCATCCCGCAATTCATCTTTAGCCTTCTTCATAGAGTTTCCTTTCTGCGCGTGTGACGCGTCTTGCGCTGATCAGGCGAATGCCGCCCGGACGATAGGTGTGCGACACCGTGAGTAAATGCCCCAGGCTGGTCATGCCAAAGGTAATGTAGCGAGACTCATCCGATGAGTGGTCAGGGTCTGGGCCAGACAAAGCCATCTGGTCGAGAAAAACCGTGGCTGCTTCATCGAATGAAACGCCATGTTTTTTGATATTGCCTGCGGCTTTGGGTGGGTCCCATTCAAACTTCATTGCGCATCTCTTGGTTGATCGGCTACATCATGCAATTTACACCGACAGCGCGTAAGGCGTCTGTTTGAAAGCAATCTGCTCGCGTTGCAAACGTGGCGCGCCCAGGCGGCAAGCGGCGGCGTAGATGGTTTTGGGGCCATCAAACGGCGGCAGCACATCGAACACCGGTCCGGTCAGCACGTTGCCGCCGGCCACCGACTTGTCTTTCAAAATGCCGTTGTAGAGCAGGTAAATGGCCCGGCCCTCGGACACGCCCAGTAGCGGCGACGCGCCAAAGGCGGTATTCCCGCGCAGGCGGGCATCCTCTTCAGACGGGGTGTAGCCGCCGCCAGTCTCGGCAAACCAGACGAACTCGGCCAGTTGGGCATAACGCACGTCCTCGCGGATTTCGCCTTGTGGGGTGAACAGCGGCTCGGCAGAGAGGGTGCAGAACTGGAAGCCGCTACCCAATGGCGACAAGCCCGCCACCGCTTCGCCCTTGGCGCTGGTGTAGCCCTGGCTCACGCGCTTGACGCGCTCGGCAGTGACGTTGGCTGCGATTTGCTCGTCCATTTCGACCAAGATGAAGCGGCGCGTGCCGCCGTCAGCCGCGTTTTGCTTGAGCACGGCGTGGCCGGTGGTGCCGGACCCGGCGAAGCTGTCGAGGATGAGGCTGTCTTTGTCGGTGGCGATTTGGAGGATGCGCTGGATCAGCTGCGCCGGTTTGGGCGTTGCAAAGTCGGATGCCGAGGGCACATCAAACAGCACTTCGCGCAGGTCTTTGCGGGCGGTGTCGGTGTGACCGGCAAAGTCATGCGCCCACAGGCTTTGCGGCACCACGCCGTCGGCGTTGCGCAGTTCATGACGATACCGTTTGTAGGCTGGCACCTTGCCTCTGCCATCCTTCCCCCAGTAAATTAGGTTTTCTTCGACGTTACGGGCATGCTCGCCTTGGGAGTAAGCCCAGACCCGTGTGCGCTTGGGCCAAATTTCATCACCGGTATTGGGATTTGTGACCGAGTAATACAAGTTAGGGCGCTCTTCTGCTGTTTTGCTGCAGGTGTAGTCGCTGCTACGAAAAGTGCCTTTTTCGTCCTCAAATTTGTACTGCCCGTCCTTTTCATCGCCACGCGGCAAGAGATTACGTTTCCATTGCGGTGAACGCTGGTAAACCAGAACAAAGTCGTGCATGGGTGCGATGGTTTTGTGGTCGTTGGCCGCTGCATATTTCTTCTGCCAAATCACTGTGGCAACAAAATTCCCTGCCCCAAATATCTCATCCATCACCAACCGCAGCGTTGCCACCTCGTTGTCATCAATCGACACAAAAATCGCGCCATCCTCGCGCAAAAACTGCCGCAACAGTACCAGGCGCGGGTACATCATGCACAGCCAGCGGTCATGGCGGTCCAGCGTTTCACCTTCTTTGCCGACCACCGCGCCCAGCCACTTGCGAATCTCGGGGCTGTTGACGTTGTCGTTGTAGGCCCAGCCTTCGTTGCCGGTGTTGTACGGCGGGTCAATGTAGATGCACTTCACCTGGCCGGCGTAGCGTGGCAGCAGGCTTTTCAGTGCGTGCAGGTTGTCGCCCTGCACGATCAGGTTGCCGCTGCTTGCTTGGCCGCAAGACAACGCGGGCATCGGCTCCAGCAGGCGATACGGCACG
>JBIIVW010000063.1:0-17180 GCA_044339205.1 Rhodoferax sp.
CAGAACGCTTCCAGGTTCTGGCAGATTCACCCAAACAGTGGCGGGCCGCGTCAGGCGTTTCGAGTCAGCGAGATTGACCACCAAAACGGGCCCGTCTGCGCCGGCCTCAAGTCGGGCACTCAATGACCCTCGCTCCCGCCACCACTGCGCCAACTGGTTAGCGGTAGGCATCCACATGTGCCCGTTGCTGCCCTTTAAATGCTTGAACATGACTCCTAACTGATCGCTGGTCATAAGGCTCTGGTTGGGAACCCTCACAAACGAAAGACCAGACATTTTGTCAGCCAAGTCGAGCTCTCCAAGGAAAGACTGCAGACCCTCATCGGGATCACCCTCTTCCATCCATTCTTCTGGCCCAGTTTGGGTACGCGGCAGTACTACCAAGGGCAGGGCTGCTCTTTCGGCATCTGCGCTCCTAGGTACAAAAAATGGAAGCCGCGCATCTGTTGCATCCATAAATGCAGCAAAATGTCCGAATGGGCGTTCCTTAACGAGTTTTTCAGTCGTCTTGTCGTATGAATCCATGGGGGCACGGAATCCGGCATCTGCAACCAACGGTATGCCGGCGTCTGCAATTGCTTTACGCATCGTGTCCAAGCGCTTGATCTGGGCAGCGAGAGGCTGGTCACGGAAGCCCTCGAAGCGATCGCCCATGTACGCGATTTCATGTCCCCTTTCTTGTATTTTTTTCGTTACCACCGCTGACTTTGCCGCGGCATCGCCAAGCAAGTAGTAAGTTGCTCGCCCCCCTGCGTCCTCAAGCATTCTGGAAAAACTCTCATCAGCGTCAACCATGACTTCGATAGCATCTACGGCCATCACAAGGGCGCTGCTGTAAGGCTCCGGCCAAGCTGAGAGATAGGCCGCGGGCTGCCTCAGCAGCCACATCAGCGCATTGTGGGCGATGGCTTCCATGAGTTTGGGATCGGCAGAGAGCCATAAACGCTCTGTATACCCCAGCACGACAGATCTTGAAAGAAGCCCGGATGACCGCCTGCGTTCATCGAAAACAATAGCCTGCGTTGACTTTCCGGAAACGAAGGTACGAGACCAATCCATAATGTTGGCTGCGGACTGCCCTCCCTCAAGACGCAAAGGGTAAAGCTCTTTGACCCGCTCGAGCCAGACACGCAAGCCGGCTGGCAATGTGTGCGAAATTGGACTATCGCCATAAACGATCAGGAAATTATCATCGTCGTCGCCCTGAGTGTCCCCAACAACTTTGGTGTTCAGGACATCTTCCATGAAGCCAAATCCTTTCCAATCGGCGCGCTCGCCACGCACTCCACTAAGCCATGATGCCAATATCGAGCCGCCTCTATCGCGGAACCCAATTACGGCCAACTTCTCACGGTCAGACAGTGCAACGCTTGAAGGAAGAAGCAGGACTCCAAGCTGGGCTTTTTCCAACTGCTCGACAGATGTAACTACACGAAATGGGACCTTGTATTTGCGCAGGAACGCTTCCCAAACTCGGGTATTGACTTTTGCATCAAGCCCTCCGGACAAGTAATAGGAACTCGTTGTCGGCGAAGCATACAAAATCACCTCGAGAACTAGCGGCGCCAAGGCTCCCCTGATTGAGCTCGCGGACTTGACAGGCTGACTGGGCGACTCTCCTTTGCGACCCGAATCAGTCTTGCCTTTCGCAAAAAATCCCTTGGGGACAAAAAAACCAACGGGAATGCCAGCCACCGCCACAGCCACTGAGGTGTCCTTTATCGGCACAGACCGCTCGACACCCGCACAGCCCTGAAGAAGAAATAGTGTCGTCACCCAAAACATCCAGGCGGAGGTATTTCGCCACCGCGATCCCGCCCCAAAAGGATTGCCGACGGTCATCACGATCGCCGCCCCGCGCAAAGCGGCATAGATCTATGCACAAAAAAAAGAATCATTTATGATTAAACACAATTGCAGTTATGTTGGATGGATTATGGATGACTTAGCCAGTACCGCGATAGAGCCTCCAGTGATGCGGCTAGGGATTCAGGGTTTACCGAACCTGACCGACTGTATGAATCCAGGAGGTCTTTACATCCTTATTGCAGAGACACCATCTGCTCGGTTTCCGATACTGGCAAAAACTTTGGCCAATGCCATCAGCCAGGGAGTAGCTTGTAGCGCCATAGTCCACGCAAATCCAGAATCCTTCATACAGCGGATTGAATCCTTCGGCCACCTCAATACGCCAGAGCTGCTCACCTCTAACCGACTGCAGTTTTTTGAGATGCAGGAAGAATTTTCCAAGAAAATTTTTCGATTCGGGGCAGACAGTTTTTCTAGAGAACTGGAGCAATTCAACATCCCTCACGATAGCTATCTTCTTTTCGACCAAGCCGATGAGTTGCTTGGCCTGCATGATCTGTCACTGGCTTTGGAGCAAGTTGACATACTTGGAAAATGGTTTGCAAAGAGCCGAATCACTGGCCTCCTCATTTTTTCGCGAACAACAGAAGCCCATGCCGGTGTTTTGAATGCCCTCATGGATAGTTTGAGCGGAATAGCTCGTTTGGGCGCAGACAAGGACGGTCTCGAACTAACCTTTGACTATTGGCAATCGCCTGAAGGGACTATTGCGGGCCGAAATTTCCGACTGACTACCCTTGAGTCCGGCTTGTATGAAGCTTCGAACAACCTGGTTCGAGTCGAACCACGCACCGATGGCAACAATCGTGATGTACCGCCAGATTTGGATGAGGAGCCGAGTACACCCCACTTTTTTTATATGGATCCAGATCTGGGTAGCTTGGCAAAACAAATGGGCGGAACATGGCAGAGAGTCGACACTTTGGTTGGCATGATGCACTCCACGCTCGCAACACGCTCAGCCACCTGTATTTTGAGCTTTCAGCGCGACACCAACGTGAGACAACTGGCAGAGGCGGTTCATACCTTGCGCCAGAGTTTGGGACGGCAAGCCCGGATTGTGGTGCAGGAAAAGGGCGCTTCCCTGCGCTACCAAAACGAAGCGCTGTTGATGAGACTCGGGCTTAATCTGGTCGTCCACCGAGAAGTTCCAAGTGGTCGCCTGCCCTTGCTGCTGGAGTCCTTAAACGGTCAAAGTTTCAACAGAAGCGTGGCGATCAATTTTGAGGCTGCTTTGGCAAGCGTTTTGCCAACCAGATCGCGGGGTTACCTATTGCCTTTGCGCTTTGTCCGTGAGGTTGGCTCTATTCTTGATCCTTCCGAGACACTGAATATCCCTTGTGCAATGATCGTTGGCCGGCCAGGTTTTGGTTTGACTGCCACTGATGTTTTGACAACTGTCCACATGTCGAGACCCGGCGACCTGATATCGGCAGACAACGAGTACTGCTACCTATTTCTCAATGCCTGCCCACAGTCGGTCATGCTGGCGACCCTTGAGCGGATTCTTGGAGTGCCTGTAGAGGCAGCATTTCAGGACATTACCTTCATGATTCGTCGTGAAGAAATTCAGGCCGGATTGGCTGCCTTGGCTCGCGCAGCCGATCAAAATGATCTTCCTGACTACTCTGGACTGGCTCCCTCCCTTCCAATTGCGCCACAGGTTACCGAACCAGATAATTCAATGCGGTTTCAAGCTTTCACGCCTTCGACTGCAAGCAGTGAAGACGAGCCTGAAAAGACAGCTGTCAATGAAGCGACCATCGCGGCGCGCGAGGAACAAATATTTGCGCAGACGCGACCCGCGGTACATAAATTGTCAACGTCAAAGCCTCACACATCGGTGACTGTTGGGTCAGACAAGAGTTTGGTATTTCGCCCGATACATCTGACCGAGCCATCGGGAGAGCCGCGGGAGAAGGACGTTTTGTTCACCTATGGCGACACAGCAATGCCTCCGTCTTTTGGACGAAAAGAGGCGCCGCGGGCGACTCGCAGTGTTCAAGTTAACGCGCCCCAAGCCAGCGAGAGTTAACTCTTTCCCAAAACCACTGATGCTGTAAGCGGGCACCAACAGGCCTGCAAACAACCAAAACCCTAAAGAACTGATATGAAATCAAGTCGCTCATCATTTATCGGACGACCAAAGGTGAACAGTCGCGCAATCGCTTGGGGAGCGGTATCCCTGTCAGCAGTTCTTGGCGTTCCCTTGACCAGTCAGGCCCAAACCAAAGATGCACTGCCAAATACAGAACTGAATCCCGTAAACGCAACGACGCCACTCGGCGGGTCAATGTTTATAGCCCCATTCAAGTACATACCGCCTACCGGGACGCTCAGCGCTCCCGAGACAAATGCGCCAACACCCAAGCGCAAGCCTGAGCAACAGCGAATCATTGATCTCAATGCGGCAGGGGAATATCGTGCAGTGGGCACAGAGGGTCTCGCTTTGATGGCGAGAGAAAAGCAGGAAGAGGATCTGCAATTGATTGTTGCCAACAGCCTGGCTTGGACGGGACGTACAAAAGAAGCTGTTCCAACGTATCAAGGCTTGACTAACGGGAAATATGCCAACGAAGCGAATGTGGGGTTGGCAAATCTCCAGCGCTGGAACGGACGTGATGACTTGGCTGCACCGGTTTACCGTAATGTGCTGACGGCCTCCCCCACCAACGCAGATGCACTGGAAGGGCTGGAACTGGCAACGCGAGAATTGAGTCCGCGCACCACATTCAGTGTCGGCGCATCCAATGACTCGTCGGATGTTCAGAGTCGCTCGAATACGATTAATCATCGTTGGCGCGATAAGAGCGGCTCAACCATTATGGAAATCGAGACCAGTGCTGTGAAGAACTGGTTGCCCAACATCGAAACCCGCCAGCAAGACCTGACCGTTCGCTACGAAAACCTGGCTCTACACCTCAAACCGAGCATCGAGTTGAGTATGCCAACAGGGAGCAATCGGACTTTATACGGCAACGTTCGCATCAAACTTGTTGAGGACGCGGTTTCCGTCAGCGCAGGTCGCTTGAACTGGGGTCGAATGACAACGAATCCAAACGCCTTGGCACTGGGCTTGGCTGCGTCTCACCTCGGGGCAGCGGCTGCACAAGGATTTACATTTGGCACGCTGCGCGGACGATTTGACTACTACGACATTACTGATAACAACCGAATCATCAGCACCAGTCTGGACTTGGCCTCAAGTTGGAGACCCTTGGGCAATAATTACAGACCGTTTGTTGGAGTGCAAACGCGTACAGCGCAGTTCACATCCCCCAACTATTGGTCGCCTGAAATAGGGTCGGGCACGCTGTATGCAGGGCTACTGGGCGAGTGGGATAGTGCCGACTGGAACTTTTACACATCAGTTCAGGCTGGAGCACGTCTGTATGGTGACGCAGGCAAAAGCTGGGCTATTTCAGGCGGAGGCAAACGCTGGCTGTCCGACGATCTTGTGCTCAGCATGACCTTTTGGGCGATGCAAAGCGTGAGAGACAGTGCCGCCTACAAGGCGCAGTCCGCAACACTCAGCCTGGAAAAACTTTGGAGATAAAAAAATATCGCCACTACGTTTGGGCTGTAGCTGTCGTTGCTACCCTTGTAACGTTTCTGGCTTTCAGCTACCAATCCGTACGTGAGCAGCAGGGCTCCTTCAGCTTGCTGCTTGAAAATTATATATTGTTGGCAATTACCGTTTATTTGCTGATCTTCCTGATTCTTCTGATTTTTCGCTACGCATTGCTGATTCTTTACTCCTTCATGGATCATCTGGAGTCTTTGTCCAGCAAGCATGACAAACCCGAGAATCTGTACCGAGAAGACAGCTCCTTGCCCATGATCTCTCTGGTCGTTCCCGCGTACAACGAGGGACTCGTGATTCAGGCAGCAGTCAGATCTCTTTTGAAACTTGATTACCCAAACTACGAAATCATTGTTATTGATGACGGATCAACCGATGACACCTATGAAAAAGCCATTGGAGTGGCACGAGAGCAGCAGGACATCACGATTCGAATAATCACCAAGCGCAATGGCGGCAAAGCCGAAGCACTCAACACGGGCATGGCTGCTGCGCGAGGTGAATTCATTCTAAATATGGACGGCGATAGCAAGCTATCCAGCAATACCTTACGAGCCTGTATCCGTCACTTCGAAAACCCAAAAATTGGCGCGGTGGCGGGAAACGTCAAGGTCATCAATAGGGAAAACATTTGGACCAAAATTCAAGCGTTGGAATACGTTGAAGGATTGGCAATGGCTCGCAAGGCACAAAGCTTCATCAGAGCAGTGAACATCATTCCTGGTCCACTGGGTATGTTTCGCAAAAGTGTGCTTCAACAGGTGGGCGGCTACGACCACGACACATTCGCTGAAGATTGCGATCTCACACTCAAGATGCTGATGCGCGGATGGCACATTGCCTACGAGCCCACTGCCATCGCCTGGGTAGAGACCCCCAGTGGCCTGCTCGACCTGCTGAAGCAGCGATACCGCTGGACGCGCGGTATTTTGCAGGCCACCACCAAGCACAGCCACGCGCTTTGGCAACCGCGAAAAGCAGGGGTCAACTGCTTCATTTTGTGGTACATGCTGTTTGAAGGGATCATCTGGCCCTTCTCCACACTCCTGGGCAATATTTTTTTCGCCTACATTGGTATTCAATACGGCTTGGCAACACTTCTTTTCTATTGGTGGCTGCAGTTGACGGTGCTCGACGTGGTTGCAGCATCTTATTGCGTCGTGATAGAAGAAGAAGAACCTTCACTCATTCTCTATGCCGTCATGTTTCGGCTTTTTTATATCAACATCATTGACGTTTCCAAGGTTTTTGCAACCATCGAAGAATGGCGCGGCCACACGATGACCTGGGGAAAGCTGGAACGAGAGGGAAAACTCTGACATGGATCTTATCTCCATACTTGCGACGGTCATTCTTGTGACCACCATCGGCACCATGGTTGTAGGCGTTGGCGCTTACGTGGCGTTCAAAGTGCGCGACAAGCGCAAGCCGTCAAAGAAAAAAAATGACGATACTCTTGATGCCACAGGCCCAAACGAGCCCATTTTCCTCAAACGGTACATTCCCGGGCCGGTCGCCGGGCCGTCGCCACATGAAAAATAATTGTGTCGCTAGTTAGTTGGGTCTTGCTTATGGAACCTAGCTTTCAAGATAGTCGCGCCGAGCGCCCCTTCTTCAAGCGTATTGGCCCCTACCTCCCATCGGTTATGTTCTTGAGCGTGGCCGTTTCTGTGCTGATCTATCTGGCTGTCATGCAGTTGATGGGGTGGCGCACTCCCGTGTTTGGCGTGAGCGGAGGGCTGACTTATGCGGTGCCTGCAGGCACCAGCGTTCTCCTGTACGCATCGCCGAACACTAAAACCTATCTCTCCGGAATCGGAGGGAACTACGAAACCTTGCTGATCCCTTGGAGAGGGTATTTTTCCGACCGCAAACGCGCTTACAGGGAAGCTACAGATATTGAACAGGTGCGTAAGCTGAAGGAGGGCGTGCTGGTTCTACCATCGGCCCTTTCATTGAATGACGAAGAGCGCGCGGAAATCCTGGCGTTTCGCTTGAGAGGCGGGGCAATATTGTCCACTTGGGCGACGGGCACCCGCAATAGCGGGGGTGATTGGGCGGGGTGGCAATTTCTCGAACGATTGGGAGTCCAAATGGTGGGCGAGATCCCGACCAGTACGGACGGACTGCACCTGGTTTTGAATGGTGAATCACCGGTGTCCCACACGCATCCTGCCGGGCAACGGATTGGGATAAGCAAGACTTCTGAAGCGCTACTGAGATTCAAAGGCGAAATGGTGGCCGGGCGCTTCATGAACTGGGCACGCATTCACGATGAGGCACGACGCGGTGAAGGAGCCATCCTCTTTTCTGAAGCAAACGCATCCATTGGTCGAGTCGCGTTCTTTGCATTTGCCGAGACTGTTTGGGAGTCCCGCCCTATTACTGCCTACGAGTTTATTGACAATACCATCCAATGGCTTCAACGTGAACCTGCCATCGTTGTTGGAGCTTGGCCTAATGGTAAGCGATCGGCTCAGGTCATAGAAATGGATACAGAAGATGGCTTTATAAATGCCCTTCCGTTTTCCTCCATGATGAAGTCGCTTGACTATCCAGCGACCTTCTACCTTCTCACCTCGGTTGCCAAGCTCTTCCCTGACGTCGTCACTCGACTGGCCAACGGATTTGAAATCGGGTACCACGGCGACGTCCACGCCAGCTTCAAAGGTCAGTCGAGCCAGCTACAGGAACAGCGCATTCTGATGATGCAAGCCGACCTGCGATCGCTCTTACCCGGCACCAAGGCTTTGACGGGATTTCGAGCACCAACCGAAGGCTACGACACGACAACAGAACGACTACTGCAGAAATACGGTATTCGCCATCATGCGGGGGATCCAAGTCGCACCGAAGGGCGTATCCCCATCTTTGCAAAACTGGAAGGGATAAGTAAGGAAGACACGGTCATTGTCCTGCCTCGCACGCAGCGTGATGACATTAATCTTTACAGGGAAAGTCTGTCCGCTGAGCAGATGACTCAAGCATTAATCAGCGACTTTGATCTAGCTGTTGAGCATGGTGCACTGGGTTTACTGAGCATTCACAGCCAGAACTTCAAGACGGACAGTCCGCTCGCCAAAGCCATGCCAGGCTTTTTGGTACACATGAAGCAACGCGGTAAAGAGGTATGGGTAGCATCAGCCGGAGATGTCGCCGGTTGGTGGCGTGACCGTGAGCGTTTCAAACTATCCTCCAGAAACACCGGCAGGCGACTCGAATTCAACATCACTGTCACAGGCGATAAGCCGGTAAACGGTGCAAGCTTGGTCATCATGCTGCCACAAAAGGGCATCACAGCAACTGTGCAATCAACCAAAACCGACGGCGTTAAGCCAACTGTCTCGAAAATCGATGATTACCGGGCCACCGTTGTCTTCGACTCACTCCAACCTGGAAATTATGTCTATCAAGCCACCTTTGCCCCCTGAATTGCAGACACAGGGCAAGGTCCCCGCGTTGGTTACCCAACTTGGGTATGGTGGATTGATTCCTTTTTTAGTCCTCGCCACAGCAATATGGCTCGCAGATGCAAATATTTCAGTGCAATTGAGCTTGGCACTGGTCGGCTACGGGGCAAGCATTGCCAGTTTTTTAGGCGCCATTCACTGGGGCCTCGCTATGCGCGATACCCATCAACAGCATCCTGAGTCTTATGTTTGGGGTGTCATTCCGAGCTTGCTTGCATGGCTGGCGCTTCTGCCAGATCCAGCTTTTGGGCTGTGCATCTTGGCGGTATTGCTGTGGGTGTGCTACGCAGTGGATCGCCGTGCCTACACCCGATACAAGTTGCAGCCCTGGCTCCCCATGCGGCTCAGATTGACGGTTGTTGCCAGTGCGAGCTGCGCTGGCGGAGCAATAGGCTTGCTTCGGTAAGTCCTGCGCAATTGCGTCCGCGCGTAAATGAGCGACACACTGAATCCACGAGGTTGATCATTTAAAGACTCCAGTCATAGTCGATGGTGATTGGCGCGTGATCGGAGAATTTTTCCCCCTTGTAAATATCGACCTTGCTCGCGCCATTGGCCAGCGCCTTCGTCGCCAGGTGGTAGTCCAACCGCCACCCGACATTCTTTGCATAGGCCTGCCCGCGGTTACTCCACCACGTGTACGCGTCATCTGTCGCGGTCGGGTGTAACTGCCGATAGACATCCACCATGCCTGCTTCGCTCAATAGCCGTGTCATCCATGCGCGTTCCTCCGGCAAAAAACCCGAGTTCTTGCGGTTGCCCTTCCAGTTTTTCAGGTCAATTTCCTGATGCGCGATATTCACATCTCCGCAGAGAATAAATTCACGCTCGGCCTTGAGTCGGTTCAGGTGGGGGTAGAACTCCTCAAGAAAACGAAATTTGGCCTGCTGACGCTCATCCCCCGAAGACCCACTGGGAAAATAACAACTGATGATGGATCGCTTGTTGGCAGGGGTGTCAAAGCGCAGTTCGACGTATCGTCCCTCTGCATCAAATTCTGACGAGCCGTATCCCACCAGAACTTCACTGGGCTCATGGCGGGTATAGACGCCCACACCCGAATACCCCTTCTTCAAGGCGAAATGAAAATAGCCATTGAGGCCTGCCAAAGACTCAAAGCGGCCCAGCACATCGGTGGCCTGTGCCTTGACTTCCTGCACACAAATACAATCAGGTTGGGCCTTGGTAAGCCAGGCTTCCAGGCCCTTGGATGCGGCAGAGCGGATACCGTTGAGGTTGAGGCTGGTTAATTTAAACAAGGAATTCCTCATGTCTGAGAGTGTCATAACGAAAACAAAACCAACGGGGCAGCAGGATGAATTAGCCCAGGATTTTGTACAGTTTGCAGTGGATTGTGGCGTGTTGCGCTTTGGCGAATTCAAAACCAAAGCAGGTCGCATGAGTCCCTACTTTTTCAATGCCGGCCTGTTCGACGATGGAGCCAAACTCGGACGACTGGCGCAATTTTATGCGCAGCGACTTTTGGCCAGTGGCATTGAATTCGACATGATTTTTGGGCCCGCTTACAAAGGGATTCCCTTGGGAGCAGCCTTGGCTGTGGAACTGGCCCGGCTGGGCCGCAACGTCCCCTTTGCCTATAACCGCAAGGAAGCAAAGGACCATGGCGAGGGCGGCTCGCTGGTGGGTGCGCCACTCAAGGGACGGGTGCTGGTGGTGGATGACGTCATGTCAGCCGGCACAGCAGTGCGTGAATCCATTTCCATTATTCAGGCTGCGGGCGCCACGGCACATGCAGTGGTCATTGCGTTGGACCGACAGGAAAAGGCGACCGAAAACGGTCTGGATGTGAATCACAGCGCCGTGCAATATGTTCAAAATCAACTCGGCCTGCAGGTTTGCGCCATCGCGAAGCTTTCTGATCTAATGCAGTATTTGGAAAAGCATAGTGGGCAGGGACTGGCAGCTGATCACCAGCGCGTTCAGCTTTACCGTCAACGCTACGGGGTGGAAGAAGGATAAACATGCACATGGGCGGCTCGTCAGGGAATCCCCTCAGATCCCTGTTGTTGAGGGCAATCCAGGGCTCTCTTATGCTGTATCTGGCGGCCTTTGAGTTGGCGCAAGCTCAGACAACAGAGCCAGGAATTTACACTTGCACAGACGCTCGGGGCCGCAAACTGACATCGGACAGACCCATCCCTGAATGCAACGACCGCGAACAAAAACTGCTGAATCCAAGCGGAACAGTCAAAGGCAAATTGGGGCCTACCCTGACCGCACTGGAACGCACCGAGCTTGAACTCAAGGAAAAATCGGCCCAGGAAGAACGCGCCCGCATCAACGAGGAAAAGCGACGGGATCGGGCGTTGCTGACTCGATACCCCAACAAGGGTGTTCACGACAAGGAGCGCACAGAGGCACTCACACAGGTCGGCGTGGTGCGCCAAGCTGCAGTCAACAGAGTGGAGGAACTCCTGCGTCAACGCTCAGAGGTCAATCTGGAGATGGAGTTTTACAAAAAAGACCCGACCAGGGCACCCGCATCGCTGCGGCGTCGAGCGGATGAATCAGCTCAAAGCATTGCCATTCAGAATCGTTTTATCGCCGACCAGGATGCTGAACTGAAGCGCGTGAACGCACGCTTCGATGACGAACTGATGAAGCTCAAGCAGCTATGGGCCCTTCATTCCCCCACCGAGCCGTCTGCGCCCAGCAAGACTCGCTGAGGCACAAAGTTACATCTGACCAGTTGGGCCGAGGACGGCGGCTGGCCTGGATTAGCCGAGCTTCTTGCGCAACAGATCATTAACCTGCTGCGGATTGGCTTTGCCTCGGCTGCCTTTCATGATTTGCCCCACCAGCGCGTTAAGAGCCTTGCCGTTACCGGCCCTGTACTCCTCCACGTTTTTCGGATTGGCCGCCAGCACGTCGTCCACAATCTTTTCCAACTCACCCGCGTTGCTCATCTGCTTCAAACCACGGGTTTCAATCAAACCGTCGACCTCATCGCCTTCGCCATTCCACAGGGCGTCAAACACCACGCGTGCAGCGTTGTTGGAAATCGTGGCATCGCTGATTCGGGTAATAAGGGCCGCGAGTTGTGCGCCGGATACTTGCGTCTGACCAACGCCGATTTCGCTGGCATTGAGCCGGCGCGACAACTCGCCCATGATCCAGTTGCTCGCCAGCTTGGGCTGGCCGCAAGCTTTGGCAGTGGCCTCGAAATAAGCCGCCATTTCACGGCTTTGCGTCAGGGCGGTGGCGTCGTAGTCCGACAGGCCATAGTCCGCCTCAAAGCGCTGCGCCATCACACGGGGCAATTCCGTCAACGCTGCGCGAACGCGTTGCACCCAGTCCTCGCCAATCACCAGCGGTGGTAGATCGGGGTCGGGGAAATAGCGGTAATCGGCAGCGTCTTCCTTGGTCCGCATGGCACGGGTTTCACCGGTATCCGGATTGAACAGCACGGTGGCTTGCTCGATGGCGTGGCCATCCTCGATCTGCTCGATCTGCCAACGTATCTCGTAGTCAATCGCCTGTTGCATGAACTTGAAACTATTCAGGTTCTTGATCTCACGACGCGTACCAAACGGCGCACCAGGCTTGCGCACCGACACATTGGCGTCACAGCGGAAACTGCCTTCCTGCATATTGCCGTCGCATATTCCGATCCAGGTCACGATCTTGTGCAGTTCCTTGGCATAGGCTACAGCCTCGGCGCTGGAGCGCATGTCAGGCTCGGTTACGATTTCCAGCAGGGGCGTGCCGGCACGGTTCAAGTCGATGCCGGTTTGACCAATGAAGTCTTCATGCAGTGACTTGCCGGCATCTTCTTCCAGATGGGCGCGAACCAGGCGCACGGCCATCTTGTCCTCCCCCAAAAAGAAAACAATCTCTCCGCCCTGCACCACCGGAATCTCAAACTGGCTGATCTGGTAACCCTTGGGCAAATCAGGATAGAAGTAGTTTTTGCGCGCAAACACACTGCGCGGCGCAATGTGTGAGCCCACTGCCAGCCCAAACTGAATGGCACGCTCAACCGCTCCCTTGTTCATGACCGGCAGGGTGCCGGGCAGAGCCAGGTCAACCGCACAGGCCTGCGTGTTGGGCTCGGCCCCGAACGCCACAGCCGCACGGCTGAAAATTTTGGACTGGGTGGAAAGCTGAGCGTGGGTCTCAAAACCAATCACCACCTCAAAGCCGTGCACCAACGGCGATTTGAGAACGGTGCGCGAGGGCGATGGTGCTGTTTCAACAAATGCGTTCATATTCAAAATCCTTCAGGCTTGGCGGCGTGCCAGTCAGTGGCCAGCTGAAAGCGGTGCGCTACATTGAGCAGCTTCGCTTCCTGCAAATAATTGCCAATCAACTGCATCCCGACCGGCATGTGGTTCGCACCAAAACCCACCGGGAGGCTCATGCCGGGTAGACCGGCCAAGGAACCAGGCAGAGTAAAGATGTCAGCGAGGTAGCTGGCCAGGGGGTCGCTGCTTTTCTCGCCCAGCTTCCAGGCGACCGTGGGCGCCACGGGTCCGGCAATCACATCGCACACCTTGAAAGCCTGCTGAAAGTCGTCCGCAATCATGCGCCTGATTTTTTGTGCCTGCAGGTAATACGCGTCGTAATAGCCGTGGGAAAGCACATAGGCACCAATCATGATGCGGCGCTTGACCTCATCACCAAACCCTTCAGCACGGGTCTTTTTGTACATGTCGGTCAAATCGGCGTAATGCTCGGCGCGGTGGCCAAACTTCACTCCATCAAACCGGCTCAGGTTACTGGACGCCTCGGCCGGCGCAATGACGTAGTACACCGGAATGGACAACTCGGTGCGTGGCAGCGTGATCGGCACCAGCGTTGCGCCGAGTTTTTCGTACTCTTTCAGGGCCGCATCCACCGCCGCGCGCACATCGGGCGCCAGGCCTTCGCCAAAAAACTCCTGCGGCAAGCCTATGCGCAGGCCCGACAGACCCTCGTCAAGCGAGCGGCTGAAATTCTCCGCGGGCACATCAAGCGAAGTGGAGTCGCGATCCGGGTCCGGCCCGCACATGGCGGACAACAACAACGCGCAGTCTTCGGCGGTGCGCGCCATGGGCCCCGCTTGGTCCAGGCTGGACGCAAAGGCCACCATACCGTAGCGGGACGCACGCCCATACGTGGGCTTGATGCCCGTGACACCGCAAAACGAAGCCGGTTGACGGATCGAGCCCCCCGTGTCAGTCCCCGTCGCGGCTGGCGCCAGCCGGGCCGCCACGGCAGCGGCGCTGCCGCCGGATGACCCGCCTGGCGTGCGCGTGGTGTCCCAAGGGTTTTGAACCGGGCCAAACGCCGAATTCTCATTGGCAGAACCCATGGCAAATTCATCGCAATTGAGTTTGCCCAGTGTCACAACGCCCTCTTCAGCCAGCTTGGCAACCACCGTGGCATCAAAAGGCGACCGGTATCCCGTCAACATCTTTGAACCGGCGGTCGTGACGAATTCGCGGGTCACAAAAATATCCTTGTGCGCCACTGGCACACCGAGCAGTTCGCCCGCCGAGCCAGCGGCCAGCGCAACGTCAGCCGCACGGGCCTGAGCCATCGTGGCCTCTTCATCAATGTCCAAAAAAGCGCCCAGCGAGGCATGGGCCTGGGTACGGGCCAAAAAGTGCTGCGAGGTCTCAACAGCAGACACCTCGCGTGCGCGAAGCAGGGCAGCCAATTGGGCTACCGTCAGGTCATGGAGATCGGAAGTGTTGGACGTCATGGCTTACTCGATCACTTTGGGGACCAGAAAGAGGCCGTTTTCAACTGCCGGCGCGTTACGCTGATTGGCCTCGCGGTTATTGGGCTCGCTCACCCGGTCTTCGCGCAGGCGCAAAGTCACGTCCTGGATCGTGGCCAGCGGGTGTGCCAGGGGCTCAATGCCCGTGGTGTCAACCGCACGCATTTTCTCAACCAGTTCAAAAAAGCCATTAATTTGCGTCAGCATGCGATCGCTCTCGGCCGGGTGGAGCTCCAGCCGGGCCAGATTGGCAATGCGGGCGATGTCAGCAGATGTCAGGGACATAACAGATTTTCATTCGAAACGGGTTGTAAAACACCTCAAAAGGGGGTGCGACGGTTCAAGTTTTCAAAGGGGATGGGGTATTATCCCGCCTTTGCTTGCCTATGTGCAGCGCAGCATTTTTTTGCTGAAAAATTACAATTTGAACTAGTCAATATGGTGACGGACCGCCGAAGCGCAGGCCGTACCCGAGAGGATATTTAATGTTTGGTGCATTCCGTCAGTATTTTTCAACTGATTTGGCGATCGACCTTGGCACCGCCAACACCCTGATTTACGTACGCGACAAGGGCATTGTCCTTGATGAGCCGTCGGTTGTGGCCATCCGCCACGAAGGCGGGCCGCAGGGTAAAAAAACCATTCAAGCGGTGGGCAAGGAAGCCAAGGCCATGCTGGGCAAAGTGCCTGGCAACATAGAGGCCATCCGCCCCATGAAAGACGGCGTGATTGCCGATTTCACCGTGACCGAGCAAATGCTCAAGCAGTTCATCAAGATGGTGCACCCCCGCTCGGTCTTTCGACCCAGTCCACGTATCATCATTTGCGTGCCCTGTGGCTCGACCCAGGTTGAACGCCGCGCCATCCGGGAATCTGCTCTGGGCGCCGGCGCCAGTGATGTTTACCTGATTGAAGAACCCATGGCAGCCGCTATTGGTGCCGGATTGCCGGTCAGCGAAGCCAGCGGCTCCATGGTGGTCGATATTGGCGGCGGCACCACCGAGGTCGGCGTGATCTCGCTGGGTGGCATGGTCTACAAGGGCAGTGTGCGCGTGGGCGGCGACCGGTTTGACGAGGCCATCATCAGCTATATCCGCCGCAATTACGGCATGCTCATTGGCGAGCCCACGGCAGAGTCGATCAAGAAAAAGATCGGCTCGGCGTTTCCGGGCAGCGAAGTGCGAGAGATGGAAGTCCGGGGCCGCAACCTGTCCGAAGGCGTGCCACGCAGCTTCACGATCTCCAGCAACGAAATTCTCGAAGCGCTGACCGACCCGATCAACAACATCGTCATGGCCGTCAAAAACGCGCTGGAGCAAACCCCGCCCGAATTGGGCGCGGACATTGCCGACCGCGGCATGATGCTGACCGGCGGTGGTGCCTTGCTGCGCGACCTTGACCGCCTGCTGGCCGAAGAAACCGGCTTGCCGGTGCTCGTGGCTGAAGACCCGCTCACCTGCGTGGTCCGGGGCTGTGGCATGGCGCTGGAGCGCATGGACCGCCTGGGTTCCATTTTCACCAGCGAATAAACGGCAGTTGCGGCGATGCCACTTGGTACGCTGGACGGTACCCCGCCCCCCTTCTTCCGGCAGGGGCCGTCAGCACTGTCCAAGCTGATTTTTTTCAGCGCGCTGGCGCTGTTTCTGATGGTGGCAGACGCCCGATTCCCTGTGGCGCAGCACCTGCGCACCGGTTTGGCAACGATGTTATATCCGCTGCAATGGCTCGTGATGCGGCCAGTGACACTTACGCAAGAAGGTGCCAAGTACTTTGAATCCTTGAAAGGCTCACAAGCCGGCGAAGCCGCAGCCCACCAGAAGTTGGCTGCGCAGTCGCTGCGAGCCAGCCAGGTAGAGCAATTGCTTCTGGAGAACACCCGTTTGCGCCAGTTGATGGGCTTGCGGAATCGGGTGACCACCCCCGCTCAAGCGGCACAGGTGCTGTATGACGCAGCCGACCCCTACACACGGAAAATCATCATCGACAAAGGCGCCATCAACGGTGTGGCGGCGGGCTCACCCGTCCTCGACGAAAACGGCGTCCTGGGCCAGGTGACCCAGGTCTATCCGCTGGTGAGCGAGGTCACGCTGGTTACCGACCGTGACCAGGCCATCCCCGTGCTGAACACCCGGACCGGGGCCCGTGGTGTCGCATTTGGCGACCCGGCCTCGCACAGTGGCGCCCTGGAGTTGCGCTTCATTGCAGCCCACGAAGATGTGCTGGCGGGTGACCTGCTGACCACCAGCGGTGTGGACGGCGTGTACCCGCCGGGCCTGCCCGTGGCCCGGGTGGAAAAAGTGGAGCCCCGGGCGGACTCTGCTTTCGCGCGCATCACCTGCAAGCCCCTGGCCCTGGTTGGGGGCGTAGTCCATGTGATGGTGTTTGAGCCGGCGGCCAACCAGGTTTCACCTCGCCCCGAACCCGTTGCACCCGGTGCGGCAGACAAGAAGGGCCGCTCAAAATGATCATGCGACCGGGCCACCAATTGCTGCTGCCCGCCAGCCCGTTCTTTATCTGGGGCAGCCTGGTCATC
>JBIIVW010000243.1:0-5098 GCA_044339205.1 Rhodoferax sp.
GTTGAGTTGATCTTGACTGTGCCGCAAAAGCACGAGCTCAGCTCCTCCGTGCTGGGTGGCCAAATCGGCACGCTCAAGCATCTGCCACCTACCCTGCTGGCGCAATACCATTTCACAGGTAACAGCGGCTTCAAACCCTATGTGGGTGCCGGTATCAATTACACCCGTTTCAGCTCGGTGAACCTGCCTGCTGGCGTCGACATTGACCGCAACAGCGTTGGTGCAGCATTGCAGGTGGGTGTGGACATTCCCTTGTCCGGCAACATGTACCTGAACTTTGACGTGAAAAAGGTGTATCTCGGCACCGACGTGACCGTCGCGGGCGTCGATGCCGGCAGCTTCAAGGTCAACCCGCTGCTCGTGGGCGTGGGCTTGGGCTGGCGCTTCTAAATCCGGTTGGCACCTGAAACCACTGAGCTCAAAGTTCAGTGGTTTCAGCAATGGCGTTGGCCATGTATTCAATCTTCTTCTGCATATCGAGGTCGGTATCTGCGAAGCGTTTGGCAATGGCCTCGAACTCGTCCTGAATCTCGATAAAGGCGTCCACGATGTCGGGATCGAAATGGCTTGCGTGGCCCTGAAAAATGATGCCCACGGCCGCTTCATGCGACACCCCGGCCTTGTACACGCGGTCTGAAATCAGCGCGTCGTACACATCGGCCAGGGTGACCAAGCGAGCTGAGGCAGGGATGGCGTCCCCGGACAAGCCTTGCGGGTAGCCACTGCCATCCCATTTTTCCTGGTGCGAATACGCAATGTCCTTGAGGATCTGGAGCTGCTCGACCCGCAAGCCCAGGGTCTGCTCCGCCTGAACCAGGGCATCAAAAGCCAGCGTGGTGTGGGTCTTCATGATGTCGTACTCCTGCGCAGTGAGGCGCCCGGGTTTGAGCAAAATGCGGTCGGGAATGCCGATGGTGCCCATGTCGTACAGGGGCACACAGGTGAACAGCTGGCTGATGAAGAGGTCGGTGAACTCGCCCTCAAAGCGCGGGTGATTGCGCAGCCGCAGCGCCAGGGCGCGCACATAGTGCTGTACGCGCAACACGTGTTTGCCAGTGTCGGAGTCCCGCGTTTCGGCCAGGGACGACAAGGCCAGAATAGTCACGGCAATGGCCGCCCCCAGGTGATCAGGGTTGCTGGCAGGGCTGGACGGGGATGATTTCACTATAGGGCTCCGGTAAACGTTGATTCCAGCTTGGCAAACACCGCCAGTTTAGGCGAGGTCAAGGGCTACTGCATCTTTTGAACGCAGTCTCGCCTGAAAAGGCGCGCAATAGAGCCACACCGCGCGCCCGTCAGGGCACTGCGCTGTGGCTTGTGGCTGCAACTCGGCGGCTTCAAACTCAAGGCTCACGAGCCAGCTGCCCGGCTGCAACTCGCGTTGCGCCTTAGCCACGGCCCGCGCCATGCTCTCGGGCCGCTGAAACAAATACACCAGGGCATAGCCGCTCCAGTCCGCACGCCAGATATCGCCCCGGCGCACGCGCGCCCAAGGGCAGCGCAAGGCGCACAGCGCGCGCAGCGGCCAGCTCCACTCCAGGCCATGCAGTTGCGCCTGTGGATACGCGTCACGCAGGGCCTTGAGACCATCGCCCAGGCCGCAGCCTGCATCCAGCACCCGGGCGCCTTCACTTAACGGCGCCTGCGCAGCCAGGTCTCGCAGGGCATGGGCGGGGGTGGGGAACAGCGGCGCATCGCGCCAGGCATTCAAGGGGTAGATCAACAGCAGCAGCATGAGCGGCAGCAACCAGGCCCACGCCGGCAAGGTGCCCGCGCCGAGCAGGGCCAGAGACAGGGGGAAACCCAGCCCAATCATGGCGCGGCGCCACCAGGTTCCGCCCCACACACTGACCACCACCCCCCAACCCGATGCCAGTGCCATGGCCACCCAGGCAGACAAGCCCACGGCCTGCGCGCCTACAAACAAAGCCCAGGCACCCGCCCAAGCCAGCAAGGCAGGCAAAGGCCAGCGCAGTCGGGCGAGCATGATGCAGCCGTGACCTTGAACGCGTTTAGCGGGTGGCACCGCGCGTGAGTTTGTCGATCAGGCCGTTTAGTTCGTCCAGCGACCCGAACTGGATGCTCACCTCGCCCATCTCCTCCAAGCGCCCTGCCCGCTTCACGCGCTTTTTGACCCGCACTTCGACCTGCGCCGTGAGCAGGTCAGAAAGCTCCTCCTCGACGCGCACCAGATCGCGCGACTTTTCCTTGGGCGGCTTGACCAAGCCTGTTGGCGAGAACTCGGCACCGAGTTTTTTCACCAAGCTCTCGGTCTCGCGCACCGACATCTTGCGCGCCGCGATCTGGTTGGCCGCCGTGATCTGGGTCGCCCGGTCCAGCGCCAGCAAGGCGCGCGCATGGCCCATGTCCAGGTCACCGGCCATCAGCATGGTTTGCACCGGGTCGGCCAGATTGAGCAGGCGCAGCAAGTTGCTGGCCGCGCTGCGGGAGCGCCCCACGGCCTGTGCTGCCAGCTCGTGGGTCAGCCCGAACTCCTTCACCAGGCGCTGTAGGCCCTGGGCTTCTTCGAGTGGGTTGAGGTCTTCCCGCTGGATGTTCTCGATGAGCGACATGGCGGCAGCAGCCTCGTCAGGCACATCACGCACCAGCACCGGCACCGACTCCAGGCCCGCCAGCCTGGCGGCGCGAAAGCGCCGCTCACCAGCAATGATCTCGTACTGCCCCTGGTTGATGCCACTTTGCAGCTGGCGCACCAAAATCGGTTGCATGATGCCCTGCACCTTGATCGACTCGGCCAGCTCGTACAGCGCGCCTTCGTCCATGCGGGTCCGCGGCTGGTACTGGCCGGGCACCATCTCGGTGAGCAGCAAGGTGGTAGGCAAAGCCGGAGCCATGCCGGACGCATCAGGCGATGCCTCATTCACGGTGGGTCCCAGCAAGGCTTCGAGTCCGCGGCCAAGGCCTTTGGGTTTTTTGGTCACCATGGTTTTTTCTCCGTTATGTTTTGATCAGGCCCCGTGTCTGTGGGAGCCTTCAGTAGTTCCAGCAGCCAACCATGGCCCTGTGGCCAGGCGCCCAGACCGGACTCGGTGTTGATGTGGCCCGCGTCACCCAGGTCCTTGAACTCGCTGCCCCAATGGGTGGCAAACGCCTGCGCCCGCTCGAAGCTGCAATACGGGTCATTGCGACTGCCCACCAGCACGCTGGGAAAAGGCAAGCGCTGCAAGGCCACCGGCGACCAGCTGGCCAGTAAAGGCGCCAACTCTTCACGCTCCACATCGCCCGGTGCCACCAGCAGCGCGGCCTTCACCAGATGGGGGTTGCGCGAGTGCGCTGCCCAAGCGGCCACCAGCAGGCAACCCAGACTGTGGGCCACCACAACAGATGGCTCAGGGCGTGACAACAATACGTCCTCCAGCCGCGCGATCCAGTCGCCACGCAAGGGGCGCAGCCAATCGTGCTGCTCCACGCGGGAGTAGCCGTGCGCGGCTTCCCACAGGCTTTGCCAGTGCTGGGGGCCGGAATTTTGCCAGCCAGGCAGGATCAGGACGTTGTCAGGCTTCATTGCTATATCTTTAATAGTTGCTCAGGCAGATAGAACGCCGGCTAGAGGCTCATTTGCTTACATACTCTTGATGCGCTCGACCATTTCCTGGGCAAAGGCGATGTAGGACTGCGCCCCCTTGGACGACGGATCAAACACCACGCCCGGAACGCCATAGCTGGGAGCCTCGGCCAGGCGCACATTGCGTGGGATGACGGTGTTGAACACTTTGTCGCCGTAGTACTGCTTGAGTTGCTCACTCACCTGCTGCTGCAAGGTGGTACGGGGATCAAACATGACCCGCAGCAGGCCGATGATGGCCAGATCTTTGTTGAGGTTGGCGTGCACCTGCTTGATGGTGTTGACCAGATCGGTCAGCCCCTCCAACGCAAAGTACTCGCATTGCATGGGCACCACCACGCCATGTGCACAGCAAAGGCCGTTAAGCGTGAGCATCGATAAGCTCGGCGGGCAGTCGATCAGGATGAAATCATAGTCAGCATCCACCGCGGCCAAGGCTGTCTTGAGCCGCCGCTCGCGGCGCTCCACATCCACCAGCTCGACCTCGGCTCCGGCCAACTCCCGGTTGGCGCCCAGTACATCGTAGCCACAGCCCCCTTCGATCAACTTCTCGCTTTGAACCCGCGCCTCCGCGACCGAGGCCGACTCCAGCAACACGTCATAAATGGTGAGCGCCAGCTTGCGCTTGTCCACACCCGAACCCATGGTGGCGTTGCCTTGCGGGTCCAGGTCCACCATCAAAACGCGCTGACCCACCTTGGCCAGGCCTGCGGCCAGATTGACCGTGGTGGTGGTCTTGCCGACGCCACCCTTTTGGTTGGCAACACAGAAAATTTTGGCCATGGGGAAGTTACCTGAGGTGGATAGAAGAAAGAGGCAGTGCGTGTTTCACGTGAAACAGTTGGCAGATGCAAAAACAGACATACGGATCAATGGGGGCCAAGCCGCTCATCTAACGGGACACGGCCAACTTGATGCCAAAGCCCAGCAAGAAAAGACCTGCCAGCTTTTCCATGACACGCGACACCATGGGGTTGGCCCGCAGACGCTCAGCCAGAAAGTGGGTCAGCAGGGTCACCGTCAATCCATAAATAAAGGTCAGCACCGCAATCGTGACCGCCATCGCCGCGAAGGTGACCAAACCCTGGTGACGGGCAGGGTCCACAAACAACGGAAAAAACGCCATGTAGAACACGATGGCTTTGGGGTTAAGCAAAGTGATCATCATGGCTTGGCGCAAGTAATGGTGCGGCTTGATGTTCAAGATAGGTGCAGCACCCGGTTTGGCCAGCAGCATCTTGGCCCCGAGCCACGCCAGGTAGGCGGCGCCCAGCCACTGCACTGCCTGGAATGCGGTGGGGTAAGTGAGCAGTAACGCAGCGACGCCCGCGACGGCCAGCCACATCAGTACCTGATCACCCAGGATTACACCGGCAGTGGCTGCCAGGCCGCCTCGGATACCGCCCTTGCTGGTGGATGTGATCAGGGCGAGATTGCCGGGGCCGGGGATGAGTAAAAACAGGATGATGGCGACAACGAAGGCGCCGTAGTCGACTAAGCCAAACATGGGGT
>JBIIVW010000245.1:0-5078 GCA_044339205.1 Rhodoferax sp.
GATGCCCTGACCAACTTGCCGCTGGAGGTCGTGGACTCCTTGAGGTTTGATTTGCTGAGCCTGCAGGCCCGCTTTCCTGACGCCAATTCGTTTGTCGAACTCAGCGCCCTCTGAGGCTTGGCCAATCGTTCAGGCGACCACCCGTACCAGCGGCATGCCTGCCAGCCAGGCGCTCAGGCATTCGGTCACGCCCGTGGCAAAACGCTGAAACACCGGCTCGGTGACAAAGCCCAGGTGCGGCGTGAGCAACACATTGGGCAGCTGGCGCAGCGGATCGCTCAAGGGCAGGGGCTCGGTGTCAAACACATCCAGCGCGGCAAAGCCCGGCTGGCCCCGCTCCAGGGCTTGGATCAGGGCGACGGTGTCAATGAGTTCCGCACGCGAGGTATTGACCAGCAGGCTGTTGGGTTGCATCAGGGCCAGGCGCTCAGTGTTGAGCAGGTGGCGGGTCGCCGGCACCACCACCAAGTGCAGGCTGACCACGCGCGAGGTTGCCAACAGCTCGTCGAGCGGCATAAACCCGACGTTTTGCGCCGCAGCGCGTTCAGCGGTCATGCGCGGGCTCCAAGTCATCACGTCCATCCCGAAGGCTTTGCCGATATGGGCCACGCGAGTCCCGATTTCGCCCAAGCCAATGAGGCCCAGTCGCTCACCCTTCAGATTGCCAGGCAGGGGCGCTGAATGCTCGCTGCGCCAGGAGCCCTGCTGCAGCCGCGCCGTGTGCGCGGCCAGCTGTTTGGTTGCGGCCAAAATCACCGCCCAGGTAAGCTCGCAGGTGCTGTCCTTGGAGGGACCAAACTCGGTGTGGCTGACCGCAATATGGCGTGCGGCCAGCGCCGCCAGGTCCAGTCGGGCGTTGCGGGTGCCTGTGAACACGAGGTAGCGCAGCTTGGGCAGCTGGGCGATCAGCTCGGCCGTGAAAGGTGTGCGATCGCGCATCAAGACCACCACGTCCGCACCCTCAAGGGCCGCCAGCAGGTCTGCCCCGGTCAGCGGCTGGTGGTGAATGGTGACTTGGGCTGCCCCGTCAATGGCTTGCCACTGACCCAGACGGCGCAGGGCGCGCTCGGTGTCATCGAGCACGACGATCCGGGGCAGGGTGGCGCTGCTCATGGTTGGGTCAGCCGCGCCAGGCTATGCAGGTCAGCGGCCTGCCCCAAGGTCCAGCACGCCCGAATGAGTTCGGCGGTTTTGGCCGCGCCCAGCACGGGGTCGGACAGGCCGTGGAACTTGGCCTCCAGTTGGGCGTCGGACATCGGGTTTTGCAGCGAGCCAATGGCGTGTTCAACAAACACATGCACCCGACGACCATCCAGCAGCACCGCCGTCACATCGGCGCTGGCCTCATCAATGGAGTCGTCCACGGTGGCCACCACCTTGCGGCGCAGCGCCACCATGTCGGGACGGTTGACCACTGCGTCCGAGAACTCGTCTTCAGCCGCAAAGCCAAAAGTCAGGCCGGCCGCACAGCCGTGGTACACGCTGAATTTGGCCTGCAGGCCGTCTGCGGGTTCTTTTTTGCCGGTGAGTTCAAGTACCAGGGAGTGCACCTTGAGTTCGATCCGCTCGATTTGCTCGGGCGTGACGCCCTGGGCGCGCAGCTGGGCGCAGGCGTCGATGCTGGGGTGAATGACGATGCCACAGGCAAACGGCTTGTAGCTATTGAACGAGATCTCAAAACGCTGGCCCAGCTCGCCGGTGATCTCGGTCCAGTCGTTCTTGGTGGACACGGTTTGCATCATGCCGCGGGGTGCTTCCAGCGCCTTGGGGCTGGCGGTGAAGCCCTGGCTGGCCATCAGGGCCGCCATCAGGCCGGCACGGGCGGCTGCGCCGGGGTGAAACGGTTTGGTCATCGTGCCGAATTGTTCACGCATGCCCACCGGCTGAGAGGCCGCAATGCCCAACGCCATCGCGGTGTGCTGAGCATCCAGCCCCAGGAGGCGCGCGCAGGCGGCAGCCGCCCCCAATGTGCCGGTTGAGCCGGTGATGTGCCAGCCCCGGTCGTAGTGGTCGGGGTACATGGCGTTGCCCACACGGCATGACACGTCAATGCCGATCACCAACGCATCAATCAACGCGCGGCCGCTCGCGCCGGTGTGCTCGGCCAGGGCCATCACGGCCGAGGCCACGGGGCCGGCAGGGTGGATGATGGTCTTGAGGTGGGTGTCGTCAAAGTCAAACGTGTGCGAGGTAATGCCATTGATGAGGGCGGCGCTGGCCATGTCGACTTGTTCACGGCGCCCCGGCAGGGTGGCCTGCGCAGCGGGTTGCAACAAATTGACGGCAGCCAGTGCGGCATCGGCGGCTTCATGGTGGGCCGCGCCCACCGCGCAACCCAGCCAGTTGAGAAAGGTGCGGTGCGCTTCGTGGTCGACGGCGGCGCTCCAGCCACCCGCCACAAAGCCGGGGTGGGTAGATATAAAGTGGGCCAGGGTCTGGGTGATGGGTGGGGCGTTGTGGTCGGCAGCGACCTGGGTATTGCGGGCCATGGTGTCTTTCAGGGGAGCAGCGCCCGTGCGGGCTCTTTTTGGGTTGGATAAGGGATAAATAAAATAATAGCTTCCGGCCCTTTTAATACGCCGGCTAGAAGCCATTTTCGTCAAGTATTTTGGTATTTTCAGGTGTCCAGCTGAATATTGCGTTCACGCGCGACTTTGGTCCAGCGCGCAATGTCGGTGCGAATGAACTCGCCAAATTGCGCCGGGGTCATGATGGTTGGCTCAATCGCTTCCACCGCCAGTTTGTCGCGCAGGTCGGGGGCCTTCAGCACCACGGCCAGCGTTTCATTGAGTTGCTTGACGATGGCGGGTGGCATGCCCGCAGGCCCTACCACGCCGTACCACTGCTGGGCGTCAAAGCCCCTGAAGCCGGACTCATCCAGCGTGGGCAAATCCTTGAACTGGGGGTGGCGCTGCAAACCGGTCACGGCCAGCGGGCGCACCCGGCCTGAGCGAATGTGCGGCACCGCTGCGGCCAATCCCGGAAACATGGCTTGGGTTTGTCCTCCAATGAGGTCGGTAAAGGCCGGTGCCACGCCCCGGTAGGGAATATGCACCATGAAGGACTCAATCTGGATTTTGAAGAGCTCCATGGTGAGGTGGGTGAGTGAGCCCTGTCCCGCCGAGCCGTAGCTCACCTTGCCGGGATGCTTGCGCACGTAGTCAACAAACTCTTTCAGTGTGTTGATGGGCAGCTTGGCGTCGACCACCAGCACATTGGGTGTGCCGCCAATCATGCCGATGGGCGTGAAGTCCTTGATGGCGTCATAGGGCAGCTTGCGCGTCGCCGGGCTGGTGCCGTGGGTGGCCACATAGCCCTGCATCAGGGTGTAGCCGTCCGGCGCAGCCCGTGCCGTGGACTGGCAGGCAATCACACCCCCGCCGCCGCCCTGGTTGTCCACCACAAAGCTTTGTTTGAGCACCGCGCCCCAACGTTCGGTCACGGTGCGCCCCACCATGTCACTGCCGCCCCCCGCTGACACGGGCACGATGTAGCGAATGGGTTTGGCTGGGTAGCTGGCCTGGGCCTGGGTCAGGCCAGGCAGGCCCAGCAGTGCTGGGGCGGCCTGGAGTAGCGCGCGTCGTTTCATGGTTTGTCTCCGGTTGTTATTGATGGCTGCTTCTTTGGGGTGCTAGGGCATCGGAGTCGATGCGGTCCGGGTCAGGCGTCCAAAGGCGACGCTCACATGGCTGGACATCAGGGCCTCGCAGCGCGCGGGGTCGCCTTTTTTTAGTTCCTGAACAATCACCTCGTGCTCTGCAATCGAAGCCTGCATGCCAAAGTCATGCGAGAGATTTTTCAGGCGGGCGAGGTGCAGCTTTTGCACAATGCCCCGGTAGGTTTCCGTGAGGGTGTGGTTGCCGGTCGATTCCACAATGGCCCAGTGAAAACGCAAGTTTTCACCGTAATAGCGTTGCACATCCTCATCGGCAGCCGCGTTTTGCATGATGTCGATGGATTGATTGAGCAGCGCGAGCAAGGCGGTTTTGGAAGCCAGGGGCAACGCGGCAGCCTGGCGCCCGGCAAAGCCATCCAGCAAACCCCGCATCTCATACAGGTCCCGGATTTCCGGGGCGTCCAGTTGGCGTACAAAGACCCCGGCATGTTTGCGAGCTACCACCAGTCCTGAGCTTTCCAGCTCACGCAGCGCTTCGCGCACGGGCACGCGGGAGATGCCGAGCCGGCTGGCCACATCGGGTTCGTTGATGCGTTGTCCGGGGAGCAAGACCCCTTTCAGAATCAGCGCCAGCATGTCGTCGCGCACCAGTTTGGCCAGCGAGGTGTCACGCACATCAGACAGGCGTTCAGCGGGCACTTCTGGGAGCCAGGGGAGGTGGGTGAGTGTACTCATATGCGATATATCGTATACGAAATGGATTGAAAATCAAAGGATGTACGTGCGCTGGGTGACAAGTTGTTCGCCTCCCGTCATTTTTCAGGTCAAAGCTACATTGAGCATTGACCAAAAAAAAGCCCGACGCTTCTCAGCGTGGGGCTGTTTTCTGTTCGGCAGTGGGGCAGGTGTTTATGGTGCCCATTCCGGGAATCGGACCCGGGACCTCTCCCTTACCAAGGGAGTGCTCTGCCACTGAGCCAAATGGGCAAAATGGAGCGGGAAAAGAGGCTCGAACTCTCGACCTATACCTTGGCAAGGTATCGCTCTACCAACTGAGCTATTCCCGCGTTTTGTGCCAGCCCCCAACGGGCGAATCACACTGAATGTTGGCGGAGTGGACGGGACTCGAACCCGCGACCCCCGGCGTGACAGGCCGGTATTCTAACCAACTGAACTACCACTCCACACGATCTCTACCGTATCAAAATTATGGCTCCTCGACCTGGGCTCGAACCAGGGACCTACGGATTAACAGTCCGGCGCTCTACCAACTGAGCTATCGAGGAAAATTCTGATCCAAAGAAAAAGCCCACCGTTGTCAATGGGCTTCTAAATTTGGTGGCCTGGGGCGGAATCGAACCACCGACACAAGGATTTTCAATCCTCTGCTCTACCGACTGAGCTACCGGGCCTAAGCTAAAAATTATAACAGCAACTTGGTCATCATTTTCAGGAAACGGCT
>JBIIVW010000246.1:0-5063 GCA_044339205.1 Rhodoferax sp.
CCCCGCACTGGCCAGCTACGTTCATCAACTGATGCACCGTTTCATCGCTGCCTCCGAAGACAATCTGGAGTTGCAGTGTGGCAAGTGTGTTGTCGAACTCAAGCCCGCAGGCGTTGACAAGGGAACGGCCGTGGCCGAATTCCTGCTGGAGCCCCCTTTCAGGGGCCGCCGTCCGGTGTTCATCGGCGACGACCTGAACGACGAGCATGGCTTTGCTGCGGTCAACCTGGCGGGCGGGATCTCCATCAAAGTGGGCAAAGGCCCCAGCTGCGCCCGCTTTCGCCTGCCCGGCGTGGCAGCTGTGCATCACTGGTTGGGCAAAGCCCTGAAGGACCCCTCATGACCACTCTGAATCTCGCCCTGATCGGCAACTGCACTATCGGCGCCTTGATTGATCTACACGCCAAAATTACCTGGGCCTGCTTTCCCCGATTCGATGGGGACCCCTCGTTTTGTGCCCTGGTGCGCAACGACGAAGACTTCGGATTTTTCTCGATCGAACTCAGCAACTGCGAGCGCACAGAACAACATTACCTAGAGAACACGGCTATTTTGGTCACTACCTTGTATGACCGTCATGGCGGCACGGTGGAGGTAACCGACTTTGCCCCCCGTTTTGGTCAACATGGGCGCACGTTTCGTCCCATGATGCTCGTCAGACGCGTTCGCCGGCTCACGGGCAGCCCGCGCATCACACTGCGCCTGCGCCCAGCCTGTGACAACGGCGCCTCGCGCCCCTCGGTCACCGGCGGCAGCCACCATATTCGCTATGTGACGCCCACGTTGGCGTTACGGCTCACCACCGACGCCTCGGTGACCGCCATCATGCAGGAAAACACTTTTTTTCTGGAAGACACGGTAACCCTGTTGCTCGGATCGGATGAGACCGTCGCTGAAGCGCCGAGCGAAGTGGGCCGGCGGTTCCTGGACGAAACCACCCAATACTGGCAGGAATGGGTCCGCAACCTGGCCATCCCTTACGAGTGGCAGGAGGCCGTGATTCGCGCCGCCATCACCCTCAAGCTCAACGCCTACGACGACACGGGCGCCATCATTGCCGCCATGACCACCTCCATTCCCGAGGCGGCGGGCAGCATCCGCAACTGGGACTACCGTTATTGCTGGCTGCGCGACAGCTACTTTGTAGTGAATGCCCTCAACCGCCTGGGCGCCACCCACACCATGGAGCGTTACCTGGCTTACATCATCAATATTGCGGCCGACGGCGGACCGCTTCAACCCGTGTACGGTATTGATGGTCGCGCCGAACTGCTGGAGCAGGAAGTACCCGCGCTCAGCGGCTACCGCGGCATGGGGCCGGTGCGCATCGGTAACCTGGCTTACAAGCAAATCCAGCACGACGTGTATGGCTCGGCCATTCTCGCGGCCAGCCATATCTTCTTTGACAAACGTCTGACCCGGCGCGGTGACGAGGCGCTTTTTCGCCGGCTCGAACCCTTGGGCGAACAAGCCGTGCGCAGCCACGACCAGCCCGATGCTGGCCTGTGGGAGTTGCGTGGCAGTGCCCGCGTGCACACCTTCTCTGCGGTGATGTGCTGGGTGGCCTGCGACCGACTGGCCCGCATTGCACGCCAGCTCGGACTCGCCACACGCGCCGATTATTGGCAAGCGCACGCCACCCACATTCACAGCACCATCTGCCAGCGTGCATGGAGCCCCAGCCGTCAGTCTTTCATGGCCACTTTTGAAGGTGACACCATGGATGCCAGCCTGCTGCTGTTGGTGGAACTCGGTTTCCTGGAAGCCACTGACCCGCGTTTTGCCGGCACGGTGGAGGCCGTGGAAAAAGACCTGCGACGAGGTGACTTTATTTTTCGCTATGTCGAGACTGACGATTTTGGCGAACCGGAAAACGCCTTCCTGGTCTGCACCTTCTGGTACGTCAACGCACTGGCCGCACTGGAGCGGCGCGATGACGCGCGGGCATTGTTCGAAAAGCTCCTTGCGTGCCGCAACCACCACGGGCTACTGGCCGAGCACATCGACCTCAAGACGGGCGAGCAATGGGGCAACTTTGTGCAAACCTACAGCATGGTCGGCCTGATCAATGCCGCCATCCGGCTCTCAGTGCGGTGGGACCAGGCCTTTTGAAGCGGGCCCGGGCCCGACCTGAGCAAGCTGATTGACGTTGAGCGTTTGGGTCGGCAAAGCGAACTGAATGTGATGTTCAGCAAAACTGCGAACGAGTTGCAGGTTGATGGCCTGCTGGACATCCATGAACAAGTTGAAATCGGGTTTCATGACGAAATAGACCGCCTCAAAATTCAGTGAGAAAGCACCAAAAACCTGAAAATGGGCGCGGTCAAAGCGCGTGTCACCTTGCGCCTCAATCGCCTGACGGATCAAGGAGGGAATGTACTCAAGCTGGTCCGCAGGCGTGTCGTAGGCCACACTGATCGCAAATACGGCCCGGCGCTCCTGCATGCGTTTGTAGTTTCTGATGCGGCACTTGAGCAGGTCGTTGTTGGAGAAAATGATCTGCTCACCGCCCAGGCTGCGAATGCGGGTGGTCTTCAGACCCAAATGCTCCACCGTGCCCATCATGTCATCCACGATGATGAAATCACCAATCACAAACGGCTTGTCGATGGAGATGGACAAGGACGCGAACAAGTCACCCAGAATATTCTGTACAGCGAGCGCAAGGGCAATGCCCCCAATACCCAGGCTGGCAACCAGGGCCGTGACATTGAAGCCCAGGTTGTCCAGCATCAGCAGCCCGACCAGCGCCCACAACAGCACACGCCCAATGAAGGTCAGCAGCGACGAGGTCATCGCCCGGTCACCCCTATCCACGTCCTCTCCCTGCTGAAAACGATGGTTCATCCAGAAAATCAGGCCGCGATTGGCCCAGAAGCCAGTCTGCAGAATCATGGCAGCGACAAAAACCCGATCAACCAGCTTTTCCAGCGTGGCGGGCAAAGCCAGAAAGTGCACCGCGAGGTACACGCCAATAGCCGCCGCAAACAGAAGCCGGGTGGCGGACAGCACGTCCACCACAAAATCATCAATTGCGGTGTGAGAGTTTGCGGCAATAGGTGCCAATCGGTGCAACACGAGCCGCCGCAAAGTCAATAAAACGAGGACAAAGAGCGTACCTGCCAGGCCGGCATAGAGCCAGTCCTCAGGCCCGTTCTGGCTGATCAATTCACGAAACATGGTCATCAAAATATGGATCGATCCCGCCCCGTCAAGGCGCTCCCGGCGAGTGCCCGGCGTGGTGCCCTGTACGTTGCAGATCGCTGCCTTTTCACAAAATTACATTTGAACAAATTCAATAGTAATGAAATTTGATGTCTTGTAAAGAATATCAATGACGTTTGACATACCAAAGAAGGTGGAATGTCCAAACTTTCTGGCAGCGTCTGAACAGCGGCCTCACGCAGGAGCACCGCTACATTAAGCCCAATGCATGACACACGCGCACTGCTGCATAGGCGTCATTGGCTGCATAAAGCAACTGACCCGGGCTCAGGTTGGGCAGGGACCAGTTGGACGTGGATGCTTTCTTGGATTTGATGAAACGCTGGTTGAACAGCACCGCCACCGCGCCTTTGACCCCCATGTCTTTGCGGTAACCGCGCTGGTGAAATGCGGTGTTGAGCTCCAGCATGCCAACCACCTCCACGCCCAGCTTGGTGTAGATGCGCCGGCGGTCATCCCCCAGCCCGAAACCGGCCTTGGTGAAGCCCGGCGCCGCCAACAACTGCGCCACGATGGCACGGCACTCGGGGTCATGCAGCTGAAACACCCAGGCGCGGTCCAGCGTGGAGAGCTGCACGATGTGCGGGCCATCGGACACCTGGTCTTTCACAAACGTGGGCTTGGACTCGGTATCAAATCCCCAGACGGTGGCGGCCCGGAGTTCGGCGCTGGCCCGATGCGCCTGCTCAGCGGTGTTGACCAACGCGATGCGCTGGGCACCGAGCCGCTCAAATTCGGGCAGCAGGGCAATGTGTTCTTTGCTGGGGGTGTCGAGTCGGGGGGTCATGAAGAATCTCAAAGCGGGGAGCTTGAGCTTAACGCCTCGGGCTGGCTCCCTCAGACGCTACTATTTTTGACATCCATAGCCAATTAAAACGCCGGCTAGAAGCCATAAATCTTTAAAATCAGCCCCCTCCCCGCTGCATGTACAAATCAAAGCGTTTCATGAACTTGTAGCGCTGCGCCTCGTCCAGCCCGGCAAACCGGAAGTTCACCAGCAGGCGGGGCATGCGCATGAGGGCAATCACACGCGGCTCGGCCACTTGCCAGGTCAGGCCCAACGCGCCATCGCCGATGCGCACGCCAGCCGAGTGTTCTTGCAGTTTCCAGAAGTTGTCGCCAATGGCGTTGGGCAGCCAGCCCAGCCACTCGGCCTCGGTGCAGCCCATGTCGCGCTCAAAACGCTCGGCGTAAAAAGACTGCATTCAACCCCCGGCAATCGGTGGCCAGATGGCAAGCACATCGCCCTCCACCAGCGTCTGGGTCAGGCGTTTGTCAGGCTCAATGTATTTGCCGTTGATCAGCACCAGATGCACCAGCTTGGGCGGCATGCCAAAAGGCTCGATGATCTGGCTGATGGTGGCCTCCGGCGCAATATCGAGCTCAATCACATTGGTGTAGCGCGCCTCCACCGGCAGGTAGTCGGTCAGCGACGCAAAGAGCTTGAAGGTGATTTTCATGGTGCAAAGTTTATCGGCGTCGTGCATCCTGCGCGCCGGTCCAGCCGCTTTGGGCCTGGGCCGTGGCGAGGTAGGCTTCCATGAGTTTGGTGGGGTCTTTTTTGAGGGTTTCCTTCCACTCGCCCAGTTTCACCTGGCCCTCGACCAGGCCACGCATCACGCCCACATGCTCGGTCCAGCCCACGGAATTGCAGCCCACCAGCACATCGTCCTGAAACTGCAAGCTCAAATGGCGGCCTGCTGCCAGGTCAGTCAGCTCCACGTGCTCGCCGCCGGGGCGGCCTTGCCAGTCACCAAAACTGGTGGAGATCAGACCCAGGGTGTCGAGCACGTTGATTTGCGTGACGCCCTTGAGGTCGGCATTGGGCGCCCTGCCCT
>JBIIVW010000019.1:0-29242 GCA_044339205.1 Rhodoferax sp.
TCGGGCATTGACATCAGCCTGCAAACTGTCCATGAAAGTTTCTAAAACTTCCTGAGGAACACCATGGCCTCTCAACATGCTTCCGGTCTGGCTGGCAAGGCTTTCAACTGATAGACCAGGTTCCAGGGCTTGTTTGCGGAGTACCTGCAGCGCGGCATTGCGCTCTTGCAGCGAGCCCAAATCCGCCTCATCTGCGAAATCATCGGCCGTCCGGGCAAAAGCGTACAGAATTGCTGCGTCGCGGCGAGCCGGTGCGCTCAAAAACCGCGCCGCCCAGGAAAACGATTTTGCGTGGTGGTCCATCACAGCCTGCGGATCAGGCAATGCCGATCTTGGTGCCAGCGCGATCATTGCACGGACCCAAACATCAAACGCTCTACCACCTTAGCCGATGTGACCACCCCGGGAACCCCCGCGCCAGGATGGGTTCCCGCACCGACAAAGTACAAATTGGGGAAGACGGCTGACCGGTTGGGGAAGCGAAAGCCTGCCGACTGAGTCAACTTGGGCGTAATGGAAAATCCCGAACCCAAAGGTGCGAGCAATTCATTCGCAAAGTAATTGGGCGTGACAAAGTGCTCGTCAACGATGCAGTCTGACAAACCAGGGAGCACACGCCGCATAAGTTCGGCTTGCAGCAACGCCTTGAAAGGCGCAGCTTGGGTTGCCCAATCAATATTGGCACCCAGATTGGGTACCGGTACCAAGGCGTAAAAGCTATCGTGTCCGGGCGGGGCATACTGCGCGTCGGTGGCGGTGGGGCGGTGCAGGTAAATGCTCAAGTCGTCACCGAGTTCTTGACTTTCAAAAATTGCATGCAGTACCTCTCGGTAGCTATCACCAAATAATATGGTGTGGTGCGGCACATCGGCATACTGGCGTCGGGTGCTGAAATACCATACAAACAACCCCATGGAGTACTGCTTGCCCGTGATTGCCTTGGGTTTCTTTTGCACCTCTGGCAACAAATGGGCGAGTGTGTGGCCTGCATCCGCATTGCTTACTATGGCGTCGGCCTCAATGTGTCGCCCATCCTGTAACAGCACGCCAGTGGTGCGGCTGTTAGCCGTGGTGATGGTTTGCACATCGGCGTTCCACTCGAAATGCACACCGTGTCGCTCGCCCAAGGCAACCAAGGCATTGATCAGACGCGCCATACCACCACGCGGAAACCAGACTCCCCACTTGCGTTCAAGGTAGTGAATGAGGCTGTAAATGCTGGTGGTGTCAAATGGGTTGCCACCGACCAGCAGCGGCTGGATGCTGAACGCGCGGCGCACCCGTTCGTCTTTGAAGTATCTGGCAGTGACGTCATATACCGACCGGTCTGCACGTAGCTTGATCATCGATGGCAGTGCTTTCAGCATTGACATTGCGCCCAAGAACGGTTGCGTGCCCAGTTCCTCGTATCCTTTTTCAAACAGTTTTTTAGAGTGAGCCAAATACGCTGGGTAGGCCTGCGCGTCTGCGCTTGAGAATTTCCCAATTTCCGCCTGAATTTTTTCAGTGGTTCCACCGTAGTCCAGGCGGGTCCCGTCGGCAAATCGCATCTGGTACCACGGTGTTACTGGCATCAGCTCTACGTGATCTGACAGCTTTTCCCCAAGGAGAGCAAACAACTCCTCAAACAATTGCGGTGCGGTAAGTACTGTGGGGCCGGCGTCATAGCGAAACTCGAAACCGTTGCTGTTGCTAACAAACTCTCTCCCACGCCCACCGGGGCCCGGCAACCGGTCCACTACCGTGACTTGATTGCCGCGCGCAGCGCAGCGCAGCGCAGATGCCAGGCCACCAAATCCCGCACCAATAACTACAACCTTCATCTGCTGTTCCTATGATCAAAAAAATCGCGTAATTCATGAGTTAGCTGTAGCAGGACAGCGCCCGAACCGCACGGCAATTCTTGCGCCACAGCGGTGGCCCGGTCGAGGTGTTCTGTCCCAAACTGGCAAGCGCGAACCACAGCATCACCAGGATCATCCGATGCTTCCAGGATAGCCACGATGTTGAGGCTGTCGCGCGACGCGTCAGATAGAAAATCACTCAAGTCATCAGCTACTTGATAGGCTACCGAGAATGCTTGCGCTCCAAGACGTGCTTTGTGTGCCCAATCGCCATTGCCAGAAGCCGTCAAAGCCAATTCAAGTGGCAGGCTTAACAGGGCGCCCGACTTGCCTACGACAATTTTTTCGTAAGACTCTTTATCTTTGACCGTCTGGCTTCGCGTTTCAAGGTCTGCGCACTGCCCATGTATTGCACGTGAAGTTCGCTCGTGTATCAGCGTCAATAGGTCGGGGACAGTTTGGGGGTTGCTAACTCCGCCCAACGCCGCGTACGCTGCAGACAGCATCAAGTCCCCTGTGCAAATGGCTACGTTGCTGTCAAACTTCGTCCAAACAGCAGGCAACCCGCGCCGAAATTGATCTCCGTCCTGAAGGTCGTCTTGAACAAGCGAGGCGTTGTGCAAGAGCTCAACCACCGCAGCAAGACAGACAGCATCGGATTCACTCATACCCAACGACAGACTGGCATGAAGAGTCAGGCGAGCTCGTATCAGTCGGCCACCTGAACCCAAGTGATAGGCCGCTGCCAGTGCGGCGTCTGATTGAGGGGTGGTTGTGGCTGCTTCAGTTCCATGACCGACCAGCCTCAACATCTTTACTTCGAGTTGCGGTAACAAACTTTGGGTGATCCTCAACCCGTAAGTTAAGTCCAAACTAGTCATCGCAAGCATGTGGGCGCTCCTGTACTGGGTTCATCAAGCGCTGGAAAGGGCATTCCACGTGGCCGTGGAATGCCAACACATTGCAAGAACTTACTTCTTGGCAGCGTTTTCTGACTCGCTGACCGCTACGCTCCAGATAATCAAACCAAAAGCTATTTTGTTCAATACATCAGCCAGGTTGTATATGAGATTCAAGGCGTTTGCGCTGGCCTCCGGGCCGCTGCCAGTAAGATATCCAAAGAAGTAACCAATAGGATAAATTGCCCAGCCGATAGTGACAATCAGTCGCATGGTGCTGAAGGCTGACTGGACTGCTGGTGGTGCACTCTGCGCGTTGATCTTGCTGGCTTGTCCCATAAAGATTTCGTACAAGATAAAAATCCACCCTGCCATACCAATGATGAACGCAGGCCATACAGACATGTAGCCGGCTTCACCCAAGTAGCCGCCGACCAACATCACTATGGTACCGATCATGAGTCGCCAAAAAACGCCCGCGGGTACTTTGGTGATGGCTGACAAGATCAAGTAGAACTCAATCATCAGCAGAGGAACAGTGATCAGCCAGTCGATGTAGCGAAACACAGTGGGCGACGAACCGGTACTGACCCATACTTCGCGCATGTACATGTAGTGCACGGCAGCTACCAAGGTAACCAACCCTGAGACTGTCAGCGAAGTTTTCCACTTAGCAGAGACGCGGTCTCTCTCCAAGAAGAAAAACACGGTGGAGGCCATTAGAGCCATGGTGATGAGCCAGAACGAAATCCCGACAAAGTCATCAGGTTTTAGAAATGCTCCCGATTCAGCTACAGCGTGTGTCGAGGCGGCTGCCCCAACAACTCCCAAACCGAAGCCCAAGGCCGTTTTTAAAGTTATATTTTTGAATATCATGCGTGCGTCTCCGTGAAATGCATGACCGGTTGAAATGAAAAACTTTGTGGTTCTTCGCCTGTCATGATTTCAGTGATCTAACTAATTAATAGTCAGTCCAGACTAATCATGATCGTTCATTCTATTTTCAGGCTGTGCAGTGGCCATAGGGGTTTGCACGTAAGTTGACTGACAGCCAGGGTTTCTTGAAAAGTAATGTCCGAGGAGTATTATTCAACGCCGTAATTTACCTGCATATGCTGTGCTCGACCCCCGACTTGGGTGTTTCTGCTTCGTCACACGTCCCGATGTGGTGGCTAGGGTCTGAGGTGGCGCTAGGTGTGCTTGCCTTGCCCTGGAGGCTTTGCTAACTACGCCAAACGATGCACAGGTTAACGCTCGCTTTTGGGCGTTGCCCGCTCAATGATCGCCGCTACATCCACCCCCCGGGGCAGGGTGCCGTAGTGGTGCTGTCCCATTTGCCCCAGGCGCGACTGGCAAAACGCATCGCTGATGAAAGACGGGGCGCTGCGCACCAGCAGGGACGCTTGCAGCGCCACAGCCAGACGATCCACCAAGTCGCGGGCACGGTATTCGACGTCGCTCAAGTCGTTCAGGTCAATTGCCAGTGACGCTACAAAACGGTCCAGCACGGCATGCGCGCCTCGGGTCTGCTGGACCTCGGCAAAGTAGGCGTCCACCACGGCAGGCGTTTTGCTCATGGCGCGCAGCACGTCCAGGCATTGCACGTTGCCGCTGCCCTCCCAGATGGCGTTCACGGGCGCCTCGCGGTACAGGCGCGGCATCATGCTGTCCTCCATCACGCCGCTGCCACCAATGCACTCCATCGCCTCATAGGCCAGATTTGGGGTGCGCTTGCAGATCCAGTACTTGCCCACGGCCGTGACCAGGCGCACCAGCAGGTCTTCCTGCGTGTCGGCCCGGTTGTCCATGGCGCGGGCCATGCGCATGGTCAAGGTCATGGCAGCTTCGCTCTCCAGCGCCAGGTCGGCCAGCACGTTTTGCATGAGCGGCTGCTGGTTGAGCACCTGGCCAAAGGCGGAGCGATGCGCGCAGTGGTGCAGCGCCTGAGAGGCTGCCATGCGCATGCCGGCACTCGACCCGATCATGCAGTCAAAGCGGGTCATGCTGACCATCTCGATGATGTGGCGCACGCCGCGCCCCTCTTCGCCCACCAGCCAGGCGGTAGCGCCGCGCAGTTCGGTTTCGCTTGAGGCGTTGGAGGCGTTGCCCATTTTTTTCTTGAGCCGCAGCACCTGCATCGGGTTTTTGCTGCCGTCCGGGCGCCAGCGTGGCAGCAAAAAGCACGACAAACCGCCCGGTGCCTGCGCCAGCACCAGGAAGGCATCGCACATGGGCGCTGACACAAAATACTTGTGGCCCACCAGTTCGTAGGCTTGGCCCGGGCCACCGCTGCTCACAGGAAAAGCCCGTGTGCTGTTGGCGCGCACGTCCGACCCGCCTTGTTTTTCGGTCATGGCCATGCCAATCGTCACGCCCTGTTTTTGCGCGTCGGGCACATTGCGCGGGTCGTACACGCGGGCTGTGACTTTGGGCTCCCAAAGGTGGGCCAGGTCGGGTTGCAGGCGCAGCGTGGGCACGGCCGCAAAGGTCATGGTGATGGGGCAGCCGTGGCCGGCTTCCACCTGCGTGTGCAAGTAGGTCTTGGCGGCGCGCGCCACATGGGCACCGGGTCCGGGTGCGGTCCAGGGTGAAGCGTGCAGGCCATGCTCAATCGATGTCTTCATCAGCTGGTGGTAGCTGGGGTGAAACTTCACCAGGTCAATGCGGTTGCCAAAGCGGTCGTGGGTGTCAAATTCCGGCTGGAACTTGTTGGCCAGGTAGCCCAGCTCCAGGTAGTCCGCCGAGCCGGTGAGCTGGCCAAACGCGGTGAGTTCAGGTTGGGCCCACTGCCCGCCTTCGCGCTGAACCGCCTCGCTCAATGCGGTGTCCGAGGTGTACATGTTGTAGTCACACAGCTCGCGGGAGAGGTTGCTCACCTCATGGGTCTCGGCGAGGTACAGTGAGCCGGGTGCGTGGGCTTTAATGGTGTTCATGTGGCGTCTCCAAAGATTTAACCTTACAGGGCCTTGTGCGCCAGCACCGTGACGCCAGTCAAACCGTGTGGCGCTACCAGTCAACCAGGCTCAGGCCCACGCTCAGCACGGTGCGCCGGCGGTTGTAGTCGATGAGTGAATCACCGTAGCCGGCAAAGAGCCGGGTATGAAAGCGCAGGCCGCTCTTGCCGCCGGGCTGGCCGCCATTGCCTAGTGTGCGGTACCAGTCCATGCGCACTGAGCCGTTGGCATCAGACCGCAGGGCATGGCGCAGCGTGACACCCAGCGTGTTGTTCTTGTCCACATTCCAGGAGCCAGAAAACTCCGCGCGGCCAATCAGGTCCTCGATGTCGGGGTTGTCATCGTTGGTGGGGTCTTCTTTCATGCGCTTCCAGAACTTGGCCTGGAGCGTGTAGTCATTGCCCTTCTCAAACCCTGCCATCAGCACGGTGCGGTTCCAGCTGCGCGACAAGGGTTGAGATTGGCCGTTGGACTGGTGGACTGCGCTGATGCCGGTGTAACGCAACTGCCAGCCCATTGGCAGCTGGGCCCGGGTCGGGTAGACGTAAGTGATTTCGGGCTCGTGGTCGGTACTGCGAAACGGACGCGAGAGGCCGCCATTGAACAGCTGCCAGTACGACTGCTGGCTGTAGCCAAACCACAGGGAGTCACGCAGCTGCTCACGCCCGCCGGTCAGAATGCCCTGGGCGATCTTGGTGCGCACCGAGAGCTGAATACGTGCCTCGTTGTCTCCGTAGGCCTCGGTGGAGGTCGATGTTGCAGTCGTCATGTTGGCGCCATTGGCGCCATTGGAGGCAATCCACGACAGGCTGATGGGGTGGTAACCCCGCATGTTGAAGGTGCCGCAGTCGGTTCCCGCCTCCAGCTCCCAAAAGCGGGAAAGTTCCGAGTACCGGTTGCTGGTGCAGTCATAAACCATCAGCGCGGGTGGCGCGGCCGCCCCGGTTTCCGCCTGGGTTGGCACGGTGGCCGAGGTGCTGGCCAGGACCGCCGGGACGCTAACCGGGGCTGCGGATGCAGCGGGTACAGACTGGAGGGTCGCCCAGCGGTCAAAACAGCTCAGCCTGGCAGTGGCGTCGTTGGTCAGCGCCAGGCATTGCTGCCAGGCGCTTTCAGTGGGAAGTGCCACTGCGGCCCCTTTTGGGGCTGAATTTGAATCAATTTGGGCTCTAGCCGTCGTATTGATTGACACAATAGCTATTAAAAGCGTAGCAACTGATGGTTTCATGGTGTTGAGGTTACCTGTTATTGGGATGCGCAGGTGTTGAGGGGGTGCGGCCCGGGGTCTGGGTTGTCGCTTTGTCCCCGGCCTTTTTGGCGAATTCGGCGCGCAGGGCTCTTAATTTCTCGCGCGGGTCCTCTTTGACCGTGGCCTGGTCCAGCCCCATCTCGGCAATGAAGCGGCTGGGCACGGCGGCCACCATTTCGCGGCCTTTTTTGCGCTTGCGTGTCCAGCTCACCGCCAGGCTGCGCTGGGCGCGGGTGATGCCCACATACATCAGGCGGCGCTCTTCCTGCATGTGCGTCAGCGTGGCTTCATTGGCGGCCTCGTGCGCTTGCTCCGAGCCGCCCAGGCCGGCCGCCCCCTCGCCGCTGTCGCGCAACTTGAAGGGCAGCATGCCCTCGGTCACGCCCACCAGCATCACATGCGGCCACTCCAGACCCTTGGAGGCGTGCAGGGTGGACAAGGTCACCACGTCCATGTCTTTCTCGCGCTCGCTGATGGTGGACAGGAGCGACACGGTTTGCGCGACTTCAAGCAGTGACTTGACTTCCTTGCTGGTTGACACCCCGGCTGCATCGTCGATCTGGCCGCCGCAGCGGGCCGACATCCAGTCGCAAAAATCCAGCACATTGGTCCAGCGGGCGCCTGCGACTTTTTCGCTGTCTTCGCCGTCGTACAAGTGCTTCTCGTAGTCAATTTCCTTGAGCCACTCCATCAGGAAGGCTCGGGCGTCTTCGGCGCCCATCGTGCGCCGGGCGCGAAACTCCAGGTCGTTCACATAGCGGCCAAACTCGTGCAGGCTGCCCAGGGCCTTGGTGTTGAGCACGCTGGCCAGTGAGGATGAAAACAGCGCCTCAAACAGGCTCACTTTGTATTGGCTGGCAAAGCCGCCCAGTTGCGCCAGAGTCTGGTGGCCGATGCCCCGCTTGGGTGTGGTCACCGCACGCAAAAACGCCGGGTCGTCGTTGTTGTTGATCCACAACCGAAACCAGCCGCACAGGTCCTTGATCTCGGCCCGGTCAAAAAAGCTGGTGCCGCCAGACACCTTGTACGGAATCTGCGCCTTGCGCAGCGCTTTCTCAAACGTCTTGGCCTGGTGGTTGGCGCGGTACAAAATGGCAAAGTGCCGAAACTCCTGGTGCTGCGGCCCACCATGGGGGAGGCCGCTGGCGCGCAGGCTCTGGATGCGGGCCACGGTGCGCTCGGCCTCGTGCTCTTCGCTGTCGGCGTCCACCACCCGCACCGGCTCGCCTTCGCCCAGGTCACTCCACAGGTTTTTGGGGAACAGCTTGGGGTTGGGGCCAATCACGTTGTTGGCCGCCCGCAAAATCGCGCTGGTGGAGCGGTAGTTTTGCTCCAGCTTGATGACCTTGAGCGTGGGAAAGTCCACCGGGAGCTTGCGCAGGTTGTCCAGCGTGGCGCCACGCCAGCCGTAGATGGACTGGTCGTCGTCCCCCACCGCCGTGAAGCGGGCGCCACTGGGCTCGTTGCCGCCCACCAGCAGCTTCAAGACCTCGTATTGCGTGGCATTGGTGTCCTGGTATTCATCCACCAGCACATGGCCCATCTGCTTTTGCCAGCGCTCGCGCACGGCTTCATGGTCGCGCAGCAATTTCAGGGGCAGGGTGATCAGATCGTCAAAGTCCACGCTTTGGTAGGCCGTGAGGCGCTCTTCGTAGTGCCCCATCACGCGCGCAATGATGCGTTCGTTGTCGTCTTTGGCCAGCAGCCCGGCCTGCTCGGCGTTCAGCCCCTGGCCTTTCCAGCCGCTGATGATCCATTGCCACGAACGCGCCGTGGCTGCATCCACCGAGCCGCCGGCATCTTTCAGGATGCTGGTGATGTCGTCGGTGTCGAGAATCGAAAAATTCGGTTTCAGGCCCAGCACCTCGCCGTCCTGGCGCAGCATGCGCACGCCTAAAGCGTGAAACGTGCAGATCACGACGTCCCGGGCGGGCCGGCCAATCAGGCCCTGTGCCCGCTCACGCATCTCGGCGGCAGCCTTGTTGGTGAAGGTGATGGCGGCAATGCGTTTGGGCTCAAGCCCCGCCTGGATCAGGCGGCCGATCTTGTGCGTGATCACACGCGTTTTGCCCGAGCCGGCCCCGGCGAGCACCAGGCAGGGCCCGTGCATGAAGTTGACGGCTTCTTGTTGGGCCAGATTGAGGCCATTGGAGGGGGGTGACATGGGGTAGGCGGGCGCGGGTCCCGAAGTAGCGTAGGCGAAGTCGTGAATGATACAGAGGGAGCTAAGGTTCCAGGGTGTGCGGAAGTCGAGATGGATTGACTCGGCTTGGCCATCTCGGCCTGTGATGGTGCTGACAGCCTGCCGAGGGAGGGTCGGACGATTTGCATACAATGATTGCATTGCAATCAAAAGGAATACCTGCATGAGTAGCATCACGGTCCGAAACCTCGACGAGTCCGTCAAAAACTGTTTGCGTGTGCGGGCGGCCCAGCATGGCTGGTCCATGGAGAAAGAGGTGCGGCTCATTCTTCAGCAAACGGTGGCTCCGATGCAGGCGGGGCAGGTCAGCTTTGCTGAGCGCGTGAATCGTCGGTTTGCGGGTCTGCAAGTCGAGTCCCTGCCGATTCCAGAGCGCCAGAGTGCACGCACGCCACCAGCCTTTGACCCGTCATGAGCCAGGGCTTTTTGCTGGATACAAATGTGCTGTCTGAGCTAATGCGGGAGCAACCTGCCGCTGCTGTGCTGAGCTGGTTTAGCCAGAACCCGTTGGCCAGCATGCAGACCAGCACCATCACCCAAGCCGAAATCCTCACGGGTATTGCGTTGTTGCCCGCAGGCAAGCGCCGCACGGCCCTTGCCTTGGCCGCCGAGCAGATGTTTGATGAAGACTTTGCGGGGCTCTGTCTCGCGTTTGAGGCCGCTGCAGCCAAAAACTACGCCGTGATCGTGGCGGCCCACACGCGGCAAGGGCACCCCATTTCGACCGAAGATGCGCAAATTGCCGCCATTGCGCTGGCTGCCGGGCTCATTGTGGTCACTCGCAATACCAAAGACTTTGACAACATTGATGACCTGCTTTTGGTGAATCCCTGGCAAGACGCTGCATCCCCTTAGTCGCCTGCATCCACCCGTTGCTGCATTGAGATCATCCGCCAGGTCAGCCCCAGCGGCATGTCGGTCTTGAAGGACACCAGTTTGCGGGAAAGCCGCAGCATCTCAATGCCTTGGCGCAGGTTGGCCCCCACTTGCCCCTCCACCTTGTCGGCGTTGGAGATCACCCGGTCCAGGTGGCCGTGGATGCGAAGCAGGCCGGCGGCGGTTTTGCTGCCCACCTTGGGCACACCCGGTATGCCGTCCACGGCGTCGCCCATGAGGGCCAGCAGGTCACCCATCTGGGCGGGTTTGACACCGAATTTCTCCTTTATGTAAGCCTCGTCACGCCAGGTGCTTTTGAAGTGGTCGTAGATGCACACCTGGTCGTTGAGCAGCTGCAAGAAGTCTTTGTCGGTGGACACAATGGTGACCCGCTGGGAGCTGGCAGCGCACCATTTTTCAGCCAGCGATGCAATGGCGTCATCCGCTTCGATGCCTTCAATGGCAATCGAGTGCAGACCCAGATTTTGCAAGCCACGCTGGATGGCTGGCAGAGCCTCCCGCAGGGGCTGCGGCATGGGTTTGCGGTGGGCCTGGTAGGGCGCATACAGGTCGTGCTTCCAGGTACGGCCCCCATGGTCAAACACCGCCACCGCGTGGGTGGGGTTGTGCGTTTTAAGAGCGCGCTTGAAGGAGGCGAGGCTCGATGCAATGGTGTTGGCGACTTTCTCGTCGCTGTCCGGCACAAGGAGCGCCTCGTGAATGCGCCGGATGATGTTCAGCGCATCAATAATCAAGAGAGCCATGGTGTGATCAAGCTGGTTTTAAATATTTAATAGCATTAGAGGCAATGGATACGCCGGCTGGAGTGCCCAAAGGCGCTAAAAGTGCCGCCAGGTCCGCCGCGTCAAACTTTGAGGCGCCCGCGTCGTCGTGCCCCAGCACGCTGTTGGTCAGCACCAGTTTGCGCGCCTGCAACTCCAGCATGCGCTCCTCAATGCTGCCCTGCACCACCAGCTTGTACACAAACACCGGCTGGTCCTGGCCGATGCGGTGGGCGCGCGCGGTGGCCTGTTCTTCCACCGCCGGGTTCCACCACGGGTCCATGTGAATCACGGTGTCGGCCGCAGTCAGGTTCAGGCCCAAGCCGCCCGCTTTCAAGCTGATCAACAGCACAGGGACTTCTTGTGCCTGAAAACGCGCCACCACGCTGGCCCGCGCCGGGGGCGGGGTCTTGCCGGTCAGGCTGAGAAAGGGGAGTTTCAGCAACTGCAGCTGCTCTGCAATCAGCTCCAGCAGCTCGGTGAACTGTGAGAACACCAGCACGCGGCGGCCTTCCATGACCAGCGCCGGCAGCAGGTCAGCCAGCAGCTCCAGCTTGGCGCGTTCCATGCCGGGCAGGGGCCGGTTGCCTTTGACCAGATGCGGGTCGCAGCAGACCTGGCGCAGCTTGAGCAGTGCATCCAGAATGCTGATTTGCGCGCCCTTGAAGCTCTGGCGCTGCAGCACGCGGCGCACCTGCACATCGGCGGCCACCCGCACGCTCTCGTACAACTCGCGCTGCTGGCCTTGCAGTTGCACGCGCTGAATCACCTCGGTGCGCGGGGGCAGCTCGCTGGCCACGTCTTGTTTGCGCCGGCGCAGTATGAAGGGCCGCACGCGCTGCGCCAGCAGGGCGGCGCGCAGGGTTTCGCCGTTTTCCTCAATGGGCTTGCGCCAGCGGCTGGCAAATTGGCGCGCATCGCCCAGAAAGCCCGGCATCAGCCAGTCAAACTGCGCCCACAGTTCGCCCAGATGGTTTTCCATGGGCGTGCCCGTCAAACACAGGCTGTGGCGGGTTTGGAGGCGGCGCAGGGCGCGGGCGCTGCGGCTGGCAGCGTTTTTGACCATCTGCGCCTCGTCCAGAATCACCAGGTGAAAGTTCTGCGTGGCCAGCGTGTCCAGGTCGCGCCATAAGAGCGGGTAGGTGGTCAGCACCAGATCGTGATGGGGCACCTGGGCAAACATCGCCTCGCGCTGCGGTCCCTGCAGGGTCAGCAGGCGCAAACCGGGGGCCATGCGTTGCGCCTCCAACTGCCAATTAAAAATCAGGGAGGTGGGCAGCACCACCAGCACCGGCAGGTCAAGCCGACCGGCGTGTTTTTCGATCAGCACATGGGCGAGAGCTTGCGCGGTTTTGCCCAGGCCCATGTCGTCAGCCAGGATGCCGCCCAGGCTGTGCGTGCGCAGGTATTGCAGCCAGGCCACGCCTTCGAGTTGATAGGGGCGCAGTTGCACGTGCAAGCCTTCGGGTGCGGCCACGATCTGCGGTGTGCCAGTGGCGCTCAATCGTTTGGCCAAGGTGGCCAGGCCCAGGTCGCCCTCCAGTTGCCAGGCGTTGTGCGGCCCCACCCGGTGGGTGTCCAGCAGGCTGGCACGCAGGGCATCGAGCCGGCGGGCTTCCCAGGCACCCAGGCGCAGCGCACCCTGGTTTTGGGGCCGGTTCGGATCGGTCAGCAGGTCCAGCATCGCGCTGACGATGGCTTTGAGTGGGGCGGCCGGCGCGTCAATGCGCTTGCCACCGGGCGCGCGCAGGGACACCGTCGTCAGGTCGTCGAAAGCGGCGATCTTCGCCGCGTTGAGCCAGCGGGCGTCGCGGCGCAGCAGGTCGGCCAGCATTGGGGCCAGGTCCAGGGTCTGGCCGTCGATCTCGATGCCCAGGCTCAGCAGCCAGGCGCCCTCGCGCGCGGGCAGATGCAGCTTCTGCACGCCGCGCTCGGGCTTGACCAGCGGGCTGGTCGGCTCCTTGCCCAGCACCTCGCCGGTGTCCGGGCTCACCACCAACCGCCAGCGCTCGACCGCCACACTCTCGTGGGCAAAGCCGGCTTGCACCACCACCGACCAGCCTTTTGCCTGCAGTTTCGGGATTTGATCGGCCCAGAAGTCGCCAAAGAATTCTTCCTGGGGGAGCGTCCACACGGTGCCCAATGCAGGGCTGTGGTCCGGGCTGCGCCACTGAAAGGTGCTTTTCTCTAAGGGCACAAACCCCATGTCCCAGACCAGGTCCATGGCGTCAGCCTCGGCCGCCAGGTCGCGTTGCATGGAGATCAGCGCGCCATCGTTGCCGGGCAACTCCTGAACAAGTGCTGGCCGCTTGTTCAGGATGGAGGTTGGGGCGGGTGTTTGCCAGCGATCGCCCGCATCGGTCTGGTAAGTCCAGTCGAACTGGGCCACCGTCACACTGTCGCCCCGGGGGCCGAGTTTGCCTTGGGGCCTGAGGCCCAGCAGCCCCTGGCCGCGGTCCAGGGTTTGCAGGGTGATGCGGGGGCGGAAGTGGCCGATGACGCTTGGGCGGGCTTGGAACATGTCGCATTGTGCCGCCTTGGTCATTTGTGATTAAAAGTGTGCTCTAGCCGGCGTTCTGTTTGCCTGTATTGCTATTTAATCAGGAGTGGTGTCGGCTCTTGCCGGTTGGCTTTGGGCTGGAGCCTTGTTTGCGCTGTATGGGCGGGGACGCAAGCTTCTTTTGAAAACCCTGACAATCCACGCTGTGCTGCAAATCTTCGTCATTACGTTCCCCTTTTTCGCCTTGGTCCTGTGTGGTTACATCGCCGCACGCCGGCGCATGCTCCCTCTTGAGGCCATTCCCGGCCTGAACAGCTTCGTGCTGTTTTTTGCGCTGCCCTGCATGCTGTACCGTTTCGGGGCGTCCACGCCGATTGCGCAGTTGCTGGATGCCAGCGTGTTCTTCACCTGGTTGCTGTGCGCGCTGGTCATGGTCGGGTTTGCGGTGGCCATCAGCCTGAACCGGCGCATTGGCTGGAACGATGCCTCCTTTGGCGCACTGGTGGCGGCTTTCCCCAACACGGGTTTCATGGGGGTGCCGTTGCTGGTGGCCTTGCTCGGCGCGCAGGCCGCAGGGCCGATCATCGTGACCATTGTGGTGGACATGGTGATCACCACCTCGTTGTGCATTGCACTGTCGCGCTTGGACGGGGCGGATGAGCACGGCGCCAGCAAGGCGGTCAAAAACGCACTCAAGGGCGTGGTGGCCAACCCCATGCCGTGGTCGATTTTGCTGGGTGGCGTGGCCTCGGCCGTGAGTCTGGAGTTGCCAGCGCCTGTGGCCAAAACCGTGGGTTTGCTGGCTGACTCGGCCTCCCCTGTGGCCCTGTTCACCATTGGCGCGGTGCTGGCGCGCTCGCAGATGCTGGCCGCGCAGCACAGCCATGCGCCCATGCTCATGCGCGACTATGTGCCCATGGCGGCGCTCAAGCTGTTTTTGCATCCGCTCCTGGTGCTGTTGGTGGGGGCGGGGGCGATCAGTCTGGGCGTGCCGCTGGACCGCTTTGCGTTTACGGTGATGGTGCTGGTGGCAGCCCTGCCGAGTGCCAGCAATGTGTCGCTGCTGGCCGAGCGCTTTGGCGCTGACAACGGGCGCATTGCCCGCATCATTCTGGTGTCCACGGCGGCGGCCTTCTTGACCTTCACGGTGGCTGTGGCGCTGGTGCGTTAAGACTCAACAAGTCACAGCGCGTTGATTGGAATCTTCAGGTAGATCACGCCGTTGTCTTCGGGCGGCGGCAGGTGGCCTGCGCGCACATTCACCTGCACCGCGGGCAAGATCAGCACCGGCATGGCCAGGGTTTTGTCGCGCGCGGTGCGCAGGGCCACAAAGTCGGCCTCGGTCACGCCATCGTGCACATGGATGTTGTGGGCGCGCTGCGCTGCCACCGTGGTTTCCCAGGTGGCCTCACGTCCTGCGGGCGGGTAGTCGTGGCACAGGTGCAGCCGGGTCTGCGGCGGCAAGGCCAGCACCTTCTGGATGGACTGGTACAGCGTGGCCGCGTCACCACCCGGAAAGTCGCAGCGGGCCGTGCCGTAGTCCGGCATGAACAAGGTGTCGCCCACAAACGCATCCTCACCCACCACATAGGTCAGGCAGGCCGGCGTGTGGCCGGGGGTGTGCATCACGCGCACCTCCAGGTCACCAATTTGGAACTTTTGCCCGTCTTCAAACAGGTGATCGAACTCAGAGCCTTCGGTGTTCATGTCCTTGGCGTTGAACACTTTTTTGAACACACCTTGCACTTCCCGAATGTGCTGCCCGATCCCAATGCCTCCCCCCAGTTGCGCCTGCAGGTAGGGGGCTGCCGACAGGTGGTCCGCATGGGCATGGGTTTCCAGCAACCAGTCCACGGTGAGGTCGGCCTGCTTCACGTAGGCCACGACCTGGTCGGCATTGGTGTGCGAGGTGCGACCGGACTTGGGGTCGTAGTCCAACACACTGTCAATGATGGCGGCCCGCTTGCGAACCGGGTCAGCCACCACGTAAGTCACGGTGAAGGTGGCGGGGTCAAAGAACGACTGGATGGTGGGTTTTTGCATGTGGGAGCGCCTTGTTCAACGGTTTGGCATACGAAGGAGGAAAGAGCATGTCTGGACTATTGGGTAATAAGCCTTGACTTATATTTAATCTGGATTATTGTGCAAGCCCTTGTTGCAGGCATTGAAAAGGGACTTTTTTCATGACTGTCTGTCCGCCATTTGGCCTGATGTCCCGCATTAGTCGTTGGTGTTGATCAAGTGGTTGGCCATTTGGGCGAAGGTCTGGATCAGGGAGTCCCGAAACGCGACATCAGGCACCTGCTCGGTCAGTGCCTGGGTCATGCACAGCATCCATTCGTCCCGGACCACCGGTCCCACCGCGTAAGGCGCGTGGCGCATGCGCAAGCGGGGGTGCCCTTTTTTGGCGATAAAAAGGGGTGGACCGCCGAACCAGCCGGACAGAAACTCAAACAGGCTCTGGGCACTGCCGGCCAGGCTTTCAGGGTGCAACTGGCGCACCGCATGGGCCTCGGGTAGCTCGTCCATCAGTTCATAAAAGCGGTGCACAAGGCGTTGTACGCCTGCCTCGCCGCCCAGAGTTTCGTAAGGAGTGATGTCTCTTGTCATGAGGGGTCTTGTTGTCAAAGTTCATGATGAGCTTACCCGGCGGAGCCCTTTGTCCTATCGGGTTGATTGATATTTATGCCGTCTGAAACCCATCTGCGTCTGTAAACTGACTATTCGGTTGCCAAAGTGAAAGACTAGATTCACCTTGACGAACTTCAAACAACAACGCCATGAACGGAGAACCTTATGGATCCCAAGAATCAAAACACGGCGGGCACTTGCCCGGTGATGCACGGCGCCAACACGCAGGTCAGCAACTCAAACATGGCCTGGTGGCCCAAGGCGTTGAACCTGGACATTCTTCACCAGCAAGACACCAAGACCAACCCCATGGGCGCGGGCTTCAACTACCGCGAAGAAGTCAAAAAGCTGGATGTGGCCGCGCTCAAAAAAGACCTGACGGCCTTCATGACCGATAGCAAGGACTGGTGGCCTGCAGACTGGGGTCACTACGGCGGCCTGATGATTCGCATGGCCTGGCACTCGGCTGGCTCCTACCGCACGGCGGACGGCCGGGGCGGCGCCGGTACGGGCAACCAGCGCTTTGCGCCGTTGAATTCCTGGCCCGATAACGTGAACCTGGACAAGGCCCGACGTCTGCTTTGGCCGATCAAAAAGAAGTACGGCAACAAGCTCAGCTGGGCCGACCTGATTGTCCTTGCAGGCACCGTGGCTTATGAATCCATGGGCCTCAAGACGTTCGGCTTTGCCTTTGGCCGCGCCGACATCTGGCACCCTGAAGAAGACATCTACTGGGGTTCAGAGAAAGAGTGGCTGGCCCCTACCGGCAGCGAAGGCAGCCGCTACTCCGGCGAGCGCGACCTGGAGAACCCGTTGGCTGCCGTGATGATGGGCTTGATCTACGTCAACCCCGAGGGCGTGGACGGCCAGCCTGATCCGCTCAAGACCGCGCATGACATCCGCACGACGTTTCTGCGCATGGCCATGAACGACGAGGAAACCGTGGCCCTGACGGCCGGCGGGCACACGGTGGGCAAAGCCCACGGTAATGGCGACGCCAAGTTGCTGGGCCCCGTGCCAGAAGCCGCTGATTTGGACGAACAAGGCCTGGGCTGGATCAACAAGACCACCCGCAACGTGGGCCGTGATACGGTGTCCAGCGGCATTGAAGGCGCCTGGACGACCCACCCCACCCAGTGGGACAACGGCTACTTTGATTTGCTGTTGGGCTACGACTGGGAACTCACCAAGAGCCCGGCGGGCGCCTGGCAGTACAAGCCGGTGAACATCCGGCCGGAAGACATGCCGGTGGATGTGGAAGACCCGTCGATCCGCTGCATGCCCATGATGACCGACGCCGACATGGCCATGAAGATGGACCCCGCGTATCGGGTCATTTCCGAGCGCTTCCACAAAGACCCGGCGTATTTCTCGGATGTCTTTGCCCGCGCCTGGTTCAAGCTGACCCACCGCGACCTGGGTCCCAAGACACGCTACATCGGCCCAGACGTGCCTCAGGAAGACCTGATCTGGCAGGACCCCGTGCCCGCCGGCCGCGCCGACTTTGATGTGGCTGCTGTCAAGGCAAAAATATCGAATAGTGGCCTGAGCGTGAGCGACCTGGTAGCCACTGCCTGGGACAGTGCCCGCACCTACCGCGGCTCCGACATGCGTGGCGGCGCCAATGGCGCCCGCATTCGCCTGGCCCCGCAAAAGGACTGGGAAGGCAACGAGCCAGCCCGCCTGGCCCGGGTGTTGGGAGTTCTTGAAGGCATTGCTGGAGCGAGTGGTGCCAGCCTGGCCGATGTGATTGTGCTGGCTGGCAATGTGGGCGTGGAGCAGGCAGCCAAGGCCGCCGGCTTTGACATTGCCGTGCCTTTTGCGGCAGGCCGGGGTGACGCTACCCAGGCAGCGACCGATGTCGAGTCGTTTGAGCCGCTGGAGCCACTTTCCGATGGTTTTCGCAACTGGGCCAAGAAGGATTACACGGTCAGTGTGGAAGAGTTGATGCTGGACCGCGCGCAACTGCTGGGCCTGACCGCCCATGAGATGACTGTGCTGGTGGGTGGCCTGCGCGTGTTGGGCACCAACCATGGCGGCACCCGCCACGGCGTGTTCACCGACCGCGTCGGCACCCTGAGCAACGACTTTTTCGTCAACCTTACCGACATGGCCAACACCTGGAAGCCCACCGGCCGCAACTCGTATGACATTTGCGACCGCCAGAGTGGCGCCGTCAAGTGGACTGCCACCCGGGTGGATCTGGTGTTTGGGTCGAATTCGATTCTGCGGGCCTATGCCGAGGTGTATGCGCAGGACGACAACCAGGAGAAGTTCGCGCGCGACTTCGTGGCGGCCTGGACCAAGGTCATGAATGCCGACCGTTTCGATTTGGCCTGAAGCCAGGTAGACCTCCCCACGCCGTTTGCCAAGGCGGTGTGGGGCAGCCTGCAGCTACCGCCATCAGCGCCGGCAGTTGGACCGCTTAGCCTGCAGGCTTGCGTAAAATTGGGCAAATTTGACTTGGCTCAGGCCCAAGGGCGATTGTTGCCCTAATAATTCAGTCTTTGCTTATAAAAGAGACTGTCATGGCCGCGCCCCTGTTTCAATTCGGCCAAAACCACCCTGACTACCCCGTGCCTGTGCTCAACAAGCGGGCAGTGCGGGCCAGTGCCGGCATCCTGTTTTTCTTTGCCATGATCGCGTTCATGAACGCCTGGCTGGTGGGCAACTTTCAGCCTACACAGGTGTTTGTGGTGGTGTTTTTGACTGACTTTGCCATTCGTTTGTTCATCAACCCCCTGTGGTCGCCCAGTCTGATCCTGGGGCAGTGGGCTACTGCGCGCCAGCAACCTGAATGGGTGGGTGCGCCGCAAAAGCGCTTTGCCTGGGGCATTGGTTTTGTGCTGGCGCTGGCCATGCTGTACCTCATGGTGCTCAACAACGTGGTGGGGCCCATCAATCTGCTGGTGTGCGGCCTGTGCCTGACGCTCATGTTTTTTGAGTCGGCTTTTGGCATTTGCCTGGGCTGCAAGCTTTACAACCTGTTTAACAAAGACCAGGCGCAGCTGTGCCCCGGTGGTGTGTGTGCGGTGCCCACCGCGCCCCGCGCCCGGATGAGCGCGGCGCAAGTTACCGTGGTGCTGGCCTTTGCCGGCTTGACCGCCACCGTGGCGCAAGCGGTCTACCGCACTGGCGGTGCGCTGCCCTTGGCACCCAGCCAAGCCGCAGTGGGCGCCCTCACGCCGTCCGTGCCGCGCGCAAGCCCGACTGATGCCGCCGAGGCCGAGCGCTGCACCGTGCCCGCCTTTGCCAAAGCCATGGGCCACGAGGCCAAGTGGAAGTTGCACAACCACTGCCCATAATCAAGACGCGCTACGGTTTTTGTAGGTATAAGGCCAATAAAAACGCCGGCCAGAGGTTGTTTTCTTATAAATTTCACATCGGAACCCCATGAAAAACAAATCTGCCTTGGTTCGCCGCTTGGCCGTGGGCGCCGCCGTGCTGGTGCTGCTGGGGGCGCTGGCGTTGGTGGCGCTGCGCACCGGGCCGCTGGCGCCCATCAAAGTCACCGTGGTGCAGGCGACCCAGGGCAGCCTGAGTCCGGCCATCTTTGGCATTGGCACGGTGGAAGCCCGGCGCAACTGGATGGTTGGCCCCACCGTGGCCGGTCGGGTGCTGTCGGTGAATGTGGATGTGGGCGATGTGGTCAAGGCCGGGCAGCTGCTGGCCGAAATGGACCCAGTTGACCTGGACCAACGCCTGGTCGCGCTGCACGCCTCATTGGCTCGCGCCGATAGTGCCCAGGCCGCCGCGCAGGCACAGGTGGCCGATGCCACGGCACGCCGCGCCCTGGCGCTGGCCAACAACCAGCGCAATCAGGATTTGGCCCGGCAAAACTTCATCAGCGCGGGGGCGCTGGAAGCTCGCGTGCAAGAGCTGGCCTCCGCCACGGCCGCGCGACAAGCCGCCCAGGCTAACCTGACCGGCGCCGGGCAAGACCAGCAGCGCTTGAAGGCCGAGCGCGCGGCGCTGGCCCAGCAGCGCGGCAACGTGCGCTTAGCAGCCCCGGCCGATGGCGTGATCACCACCCGTGATCCCGAGGCCGGCAGCGCCGTGGTGGTCGGCCAGCCCGTGTTGCGCTTGATGGACCCGGCCAGCCTGTGGGTGCGCCTGCGCGTGGACCAGGGCCGTTCGGCCGGGCTGGCTACGGGCTTGCCCGCCCGCATCGTGCTGCGCTCGCAGCCCGGTGCGCCGCTCCCAGGCCAGGTGGCTCGCGTGGAATTGCTCGCCGATGCGGTGACCGAGGAGCGCCTGGTGCAGGTCGCGTTTACCCAGCCGCCCGTGGGGGTGTCGGTGGGCGAGATGGCCGAGGTCACCCTGCAACTGCCCGCCACCGCGCAAGCCCCGCTCTTGCCCAACGCCAGCATCCAGCACCAACAAGGGCAAACGGGTGTGTGGCGGCTCCAGGGTGGCAAGCCTGAATTTGTGCCGGTGAAGTTGGGTGCCCACAGCCTGAATGGCCAGGTGCAGGTGCTGCAAGGCTTGAGCCCGGGCGATGAGGTGGTAATGTGACTTATTTCACCATGCAGGTGCAAAAACCCGGCGGGGAAGACACCCGCGTGATGGTGGTCGGCATGGAGCCCGGCCAGCCAGGTTCTCCCGGTCATCTGGTGGCAGGGCGCCATACCACCCGCAACCACTACGAGGCGGTAGCCGACCTGCGCACCGGGTTGGCGCTGGGCGAGACGGTGCGCATTCGCCGCCACGACTACACCGTGGTGGGGCTGACCCAGCGCATGGTGTCTTCGGGCGGCGACCCGATGGTGTTCATTGCGCTCAAGGATGCACAAGAGGCCCAGTTTTTAAAGGACAACGACGCCATCCAGAACGACCGTGCCCGCACCGCCGCCAACCCGGCCTTCAACCGCCCGGGCGTGCCCGGCCTGCTGGACGCCGTGCAGGCGCTGCAAACGAGCAGCCGCAGCGTGAACGCGGTGCAGGTGCAAGTGCAGCCCGGCTGGGCGCCCGAGCGGGTAGCCGAGCCCATCCGGCGCTGGTAGCACCTGAACGTCTTCACCCGCGAGGGTATGGAAGAAATTTTGGTGGCCAAGCTGATGGCCACCTCGGCCAAGCAAATTGGCATGTTTCTGGCCATTCTGGCGGTGGTGAGCGCGGCCATTGTGGCCTTCATCATCTACACCATGACGCTGGGCAAAATCCGCGAGATTGCGGTGCTCACGCTCATTGGCACGCGCAACAGCACCATCGCCAGCATGATCCTGCAGCAGGCCCTGGGCCTGGGGTTGATTGGTTTTGTGGTGGGCAAAGTGGCCGCCACCGTGTGGGCGCCCATCTTCCCCAAATTTGTGTTGCTGCTCACGCAAGACGCCCTTATGGGCCTGGTGGCCACCCTGGTCATGTGCGCGCTGGCCAGCACGCTGGCCATTCGGGTAGCGCTCAAGGTCGATCCGGCCACCGCCATTGGATAAGCCCATGAACACTCCAAACCATTTGGCAGGCGGCATCCGCATTGAGGGTCTGCGAAAGGTCTACGGCCAGGGCGACACCGCCGTGGAGGCCCTCAAAAACGTCAACATGGCTGTAGCCCCCCGGGCGAGGTGGTGGGCCTGGTGGGGCCATCCGGCTCTGGCAAAAGCACGCTGCTCAAGTGCCTGGGCGCCATTATCGAGCCGACCTCCGGGCGCATGACGCTGGGCCAGGACGTGATTTACGACAACGGCTGGACCACCCCGGATTTGCGGGCGTTGCGGCGCGACCGCATTGGCTTTGTGTTTCAGGTGCCCTACCTGATTCCGTTTCTGGACGTGACCGACAACGTGGCGCTCTTACCCATGCTGGCCGGCGTGCCCAACACCCAGGCCAGAGCCCGCGCGCTGGAGTTGCTGACTGCGCTGGACGTGGCGCACCGCGCCCAGGCCCAGCCTTCGCAGCTCTCGGGTGGTGAGCAGCAGCGCGTCTCCATTGCCCGCGCGCTAGCCAACCGCCCGCCGGTGATTCTGGCCGACGAGCCCACTGCGCCGCTGGACAGCGAGCGAGCCCTGGCCGTCATGCGCATCCTGAACCAAATGGCACAGCAGGCGCAAACCGCCATCATCGTCGTCACGCACGACGAAAAAATTATTCCCACCTTCAAGCGGATTTACCACATCCGGGATGGACAAACGGTGGAAGAAGCCGGTGAGGGGCGGGCGTTGTGGAGGCGAGCAAGGTTTAAGGCGATGCTGTTGGGGCGACCAGCCTACCCAGCGCCTCCACCCCGATCGGCGGCTGCGCCAGCGGGGGCAACACGCAGGTCTTTTTAGTCAGGCCGTTTTCAACTTTATCCATCTGCAGGGCTTCGCCCGCCAAACGGGCTTGCAGCAGGGGGTCATGGGTGTCGGCGGCCAAGATGCCATAGGGCTGGTTGTTGTCGGCCAGCAGGGACGAGAACTCATCAAACGAGGCAATCTCTGTGGCGCAGGCGCCCGACAACTGCTCCCGCACGGTGGAAACCTCTTTGGCGGTGGCGTCACTCGCCATTTGGTCGACGACGCGCTGCCGGTAAGCCTGCGCTGCTGCGTCCGGGTCAATGTTCAAGACCGACAAGCCAGGGGCGCCGGGCACGGGGGTGGGCTGGTTGCTGAGCGTGATGCCCTGCATGTCGTCCAGGTTGGAGGCCGAATCGGTGCTTACCAAAAGTACCTTTTTTCCGCTGTCGGCCAGGTGCAGTGCCACGGCGGTTGATAGCGAGGTTTTGCCCACGCCGCCCTTGCCCGTGAAGAACAAATGCCTTGTGGCTTGGTTCCAGCCAATGCAGCGCAGTGGCGTGGTCGCCGTGGCTGCCTTTGCTCTCGGGAATGACATCGTTCATGGCAAGTTACTCCGCCATAAAAACGATGTCAGGCAACCACCCTGGAGCGAGGCCAGTTTTAAACCCCATCAAATGCGCTCTGGATTCGTCAACACCCCTGATGACCGCTGGCTGGACAATGGTTACTTCATGGCCCAAGGCATCGAGACCATCGCCCACGCCAGCTCGCAGGCCGACATGAGCGCCCGCGCGCCAGAGCACTTGGCGGGCCTGAAGGTTTTGAAGGAGCGACTCGACGGCACCGTGCCCACGCTGCCCGCCCGCTTCATCAAAGAATCAGAGGCGCGGCTGGAGTTGGGGGGAGTCGTGTTTGAACTCAAGCACTGGGGCGGCGGCCACACGCCGGGCGACTGGCTGGTGTGGTTGCCGCAAAAAAACGTGCTGTTCAGCGGGGATGTGGTTTATGTAGACCGGGTGCTGGGCCTGCACCCGGTGAGCCGCACCAAGACCTGGCTGGCCTCGCGTGCGCACCTGGGCCGGGCTGTGGAGGCAGGTGAGGACATCAGCGTGGCGGTCAAACGGTTTGATGCCAGGCCGTTTGCCCACCTGAAACACGCCGAGGTGTGGATACCCCAACTTGCCAACCAGACCTACCTGGAGATGGAGCGGGAGTGAGCGAACCCGACCACGCGCAGCCCCGCGATGTGGGAACCCGTGCGCCGGCGTGACGCGCCGATGCCGAGCAGGGCCAGCAGCATCAGTGCCAGCATGGGTGGCTCGGGCACGCTGGTCGCGGAGAGCCAGAATTCACCGATGAGTTGATGTGCCTGTGTGGTCGGATGCACGCTGTCCCAAAACAGGTACTCAGCCGGGTTGGCGCAGACCACGAGGCCGCTCAAACAGGGCTGCGTGACGTTGGAAAATCCGTAAGCGGTCGGATCGTTGATGATGCTGTTGAACAGGGCAAACGTGTCGAATTCAATCATGTTGAGTTCCGGCTCCGTCGCGGCCAGTGCGGTGACCATGGTGTGAAGGTTGGCATTAAAAAAAACGGAAATCGCGCTGAGTTGCGGCGCAAACCCTGAAGCCTGCCCAAAAGGCGTTTGCCCGATGTCGGGCATGTTGGGCAGCAGGAGGGTTCGGGCGCCATCAAGGACCAATTGCTGCGCCGCCAATTGCAGGTTGGTCACTGCCATCGACATGGCAAGCGCGGGATTGCTGGCGGATTCAAACGCCGAGAAAAGATCATTCGGCCCGGCCCAGAGCACCACCAACCCCGTAGGGTCAGCGCTGTGCGCGGAGGTAAAGCCAGCCACTTGCGCCAGCACGCCGGTGTCGTTGCCAGAAAACGCAGCGGCGACGAAAGGATTGGAATTGAACCGGAGGTAGTTTGTCCAGCCGGTCTCGGCACCCCCAAAAGCATAGTTGCTGCCACCGAGCAGCGATGGGGTGAGCGAGAGTCCAAGGTTGGCGGCAATCCACTCGGCGGCGACCGGACCATTGCTGAAGCGCTGGGCGTAGGGCGCAGGCGGGAAATTGTTGCCCGTGAAAGCATAGGCGTTGCCCCCGTCCGAGAGGCTGTCGCCAAAGACCGTGAGGGAGGTGTAAGGCGAAGCCGTCGCCGCGACTGCAGCGCAAGCCAGAATGAGCGTCAAGCCACGGCGCAAAATGAATCCAAACATGTTCAACTCCTCAAATGAGATTTGTATTTGCATCAAATGGCTGGCCACGCTGCCAGGTACGCCATTGCTGCCGTGGTTGCGGTGCCTTGATCACCCGCAGTGATGGACGCCGCAAGATTCACACCAAATTACAAAAATGTTGAAAATCAATGACTTGGGTGAGGGCTCTTGATTGCGACACGGTCGGCTGTAAAGGCAGTCGACACAGAGGCGTCTGATCTGGATTGGCGTCAGGGCGCCGGCGCAAACCAGTGGCGCGTGGGGTTGACGATGGCGACCAGCGACAACATCACCGGCACCTCCACCAGCACGCCCACCACGGTGGGCGGTGCCGCACCGGGGTTGAAACCAAACAGGGGGATGGCCACGGCCACTGCTAACTCAAAGAAGTTGGACTCATAACACCCATCATTTTTTGCAAGCTGCAATGGTTTGTCAGCGGTATGGATATCAGTTAAAGGACTGTTCCCCAATTGAGGGAATCATGGAAATGATGGCTCCCTTTACACAGCCGAATTTCACATCGCAACCTTGTTGACCTTCAATTTTGACGGTCGGATTCAGACCCACACCGGTCATACAAATTTCCCGATTGCAGACATCCAAATGCACATGAGCCACCCACTTCGGGCCTGCACAGATAATGGTGACGGGGTATGGGGCAACGGTCAGAAGCCGTTGTCTCACAATTGATTCGCCCGCGACTGTTTGATGCCAAAAAAAGTTCAACAGTAACAGAGTGAAAGCAAACCGACATCTGCATACTGCTCAGGCCATGGGCAACTGATTGAGCAACAGCAACAGCAGCAAAGCATCCTTGAGCACATGGTCTTGCAGCGGCTTGTTCAGCACCGAAATCCCGGTCACCGCCATCGACTGAATGCGTTGCGGTGAAGTGTCCCCGGTGATCAAGAGCGCTGGAATCTCCAGGTTGAACTCAACCCGCAACGCGGCAATCACGTCCACCCCAGTCTCTGTGCCTCGCAAGCGGTGGTCGCACACAATCACATCCGGTGCCCGGTCACTTAGGCTCAGTCGCTCGACGGCTTCTGCGCCCGACGACGCGGTGATCACGGTACAGCCCCATTGGCGCAGCACCAGTGACGTGGCGTCAAGTATCTGGGGTTCGTCGTCGATGACGGCAATCAGAGCGCCATGCAAACTCGCATGCTGGCCACGCAGCGCATAGACGGCTGCAAGTGGCTCGGTGGTGTGGGGTTCGGCGCGGGGTACTTCGATGGAGAACACTGAGCCCTTCCCGATCTGCGAACTAAGTGCCACGGGCGCATTGAGCAGAACGCCCAAGCGTTGCACGATGGCCAAGCCCAGCCCCAGACCTTGGGAACGGTCACGCTCGGGGTTGCCCACCTGGTAAAACTCTTCAAACACGGCACGCTGTTGGTCTGCCGCAATGCCGGGCCCGGTGTCATAAACACCCACCCGCAAACCGAGCGCCGTGCGCCGGCAACCCAACAAGACCTGACCGTGCTCGGTGTAGCGCACAGCATTGCTCACCAAGTTGGCCAGCATGCGCTCCAACAGTTCGGGGTCGCTGGATACAAAGGCTGAGCACGGGGCCACGCGCAGCTCCAGGCCCTTGGCGCGGGCCTGCTGCACAAAACCGTTCTTGATCTTTTCCAACAGCGGGCCGATAGCAAAGGTGCTGATGTTGGCCTGCATGCTACTGGCGTCGAGCTTGGAGATGTCCAACAGCGCGCGAAACATCTCGTCCATGGTCTGCGCGCATTCACGCGCACTGGCCATGGCCGGGCGTGCCACGTCGGGTAGATCGAAGTGATCCAATGCACCCAGGTACAGGTTCAGGGCATGCATGGGCTGGCGCAGATCGTGACTGGCTGCGGCCAGAAAGCGGCTCTTGGCCAGTGCCGCGTCCTCGGCCAGTTCCTTTTGAGCATGGAGTTGCTTGGCCTGCTCGTCCAGGCGATCCAGCAGTCGGTTGAATGCCGCCGTCAGTGCGCCGATTTCGTCGGGTCGCACGACGGGCAGGCGCATTAAGGGGGTTTGACCGAGTGTCATTTGGTCCGCCAACCGGGCCGCGCGGCCCAATGGGCGCAAAAGAAAGAAGCCCATTAAACCGGCATACATACCGGATACTGCAAGGAAATAGGGGGCTCCTGCCTTGACGAAATCAATCCAGTTCTCAATCAGGGCCAAGGCCTCGGTGGTCGGCATGGTTGCGATCACCACCCAAGGCAATCCATTGATAGGCGCTGAGGCAGCCAGGACGTTCTGTCCATACGTGTCAACCGCTGGGCCAAGCAATTGAGCGCCAGTCACGCCGAGTTCAAACAAAGGAGATTTCCCCGGCACAGGCACCGGTTGAAGTTGCAGATTTGGTGCCGACAAATCAATAAACAATTGCTCATTGGTAAACACCAACAGATGACGGCCAGTGACGCCGTTTTTGTGTGTATGGGTGATGTCAGAAAAACTGCGCACCGCCAGTGCAACCTCGGCTCGCAGGTACAAGCCCTCTGACCCTGCGCTGGCCGGTATTGGCTGGGTCATGGACAGGGCTGGTACGCCATTGACCCGACCGACCCGTAGGGCGGGAGATTCGCCACCCTTTGCCACTTGAAATAACCAGTTTTTGTCGGGATATGCAGCGAGAACGGCCCCGTCGTGGCGCTCGACGGTCATCGCGTCAAAAAGAGAAACGTCCAACCCTTGCTGCTGAACGCGCAGCCACTCTTGCAATTTCTGTGGTTGATGCAGCATCGTGCTTGGCAATGCCGCTGCAACCCGCTCCAATGTGGCCTTCCGCAACGCAATCTTGAGCACAATGTCGTTGGCAAGGCCTTTTGCATGCTCCAGCTGTTGGGCGAGAACGATGTCAGACAGTTGCTTGCTTAAGTAATGTGCGCCCAAGTAGGCTCGCCCGAGATTTGCCAAAACAATGCCAATGGTTGCCAAAACGACCACACGGACGGCGATGCTGTAGTAAATGCGCCCCCACCGCACGCCCAAAAAATTCATGTGGGCGAACCCATTGCAGTCGCAATCGTCACGGGCTCGGTACACAGCCCCATGCGCCGCCCCACCATCACCGCCTGAGTGCGGTTGACCACATCCAGGGCTCGGAACACGGCCGACACATGCACCTTCACCGTGATCTCGGCCAGCCCCATGCGCAAGCCAATCTCTTTGTTGGAATGCCCATTCGACAACAGCACCAAGGTTTCCTGCTGGCGCGGCGACAGTACAAACGCATTCACGTTCGCCAGCGATTGGGTGCCACTGGCGGTGATCCACTGATTTTCAATCACCGTGCCGGCCAACAACGTGTGCGCCATCTCGGTGATGGCATCGGTTGACACCGCTTTGGACATGAACACCTTGGCGCCCGCCTGCAACGCAGCATTCGCCTCTTGCCGGTTTTCAGAGGCCGACACCACCATGATGGGCACCAACGGCCGCGCCCGCACAAAGGCGCGGATCGCCTCCACCCCATCCATGCCCGGAAGACCCATGTCGAGCAAGATCAGGCCCAGGTTGGCAAGGCCATCGAGTGCGCGCAAGCCCGCCTCGGCCGAGCTGACCGCAACGGTGCCCGGCGCACCCGCCAAGGGCTGCATCAACTGAATGAGCGCGCCCCGGTACAGCGGGTGATTTTCGACAATGAGAACAGACTGGGTCATGGACAGGGGCGACAAACGGATAGAGCCGACCATACGCTCTTATGACCTGCTGATGGCTTGCGCCATTTATTTCATTTTGACCGTCTGGCCCACGGCCAAGCCACCCAAGGCCAACAGCATCAAGGCGTAGCTGGCAGGTTCGGGCACCTCGCCCGTGCCATCAACGGCTCCAGCGATGGTGAGGTTGATGTCGTCAAACTGGTGATAAGGCGCGGTTTGAACCCACGACACAGACAAAAGGTCGTCGAACGTGTTGTTGATGTCGCTGTTGTTGTCAAACAAGAAGGTCTCAAACTCACCCAATAGATTGACGACTACAAACGTCTGGACGACGTGGGTGAAGCCATCCATCTTGGTGCCCGTGAATGTCACCGAAGCGCCCGCGCCGTACCCGCTGAACAGCTGCGCCAGACGGATCGAGTTCATGGTGAACGCCGCGCCATTGTCTTACGCCAAAAGTATCGTGCCAGCGTCGCTTTCGTTGTAGACACCGGCCGACCCAGCATACCAACCCGTATTGCCCTGGTTGGCCGAAGCGAGTGCTCCACCAGATCCGTCAGACACACGGAACCCGCTCTCACTGAATGATGTCGCAGTGGTCCTGTCGGTTCCCGCGACCTCCAGTGCATTGAACTGCATGGTGACCAGGTCAGCGTGCGCTGTGGCGGTCATCAAAGCAAGAGCGAGTGTGGCAGACAGTGTCTGAATAGTTTTCAACATGATGGGCCTCGAAAAGTTAAGTTTGAAATTTGAAAATGTGCGGCAGGTTCGCGCTGTGGCATGCACCGCCACGGCCAGCGCGAACCTGTGCGGACTTATGCAAAGGTGAAGCTGTCAGCAGTGAGGGCTGTGCCGACCAGCACCACCGCAAACTTGATCGCGACATTCACGCCATTGCCATCGCGGTCAAAGTACAGCGCGCCCGTGGTCGTGTCGTAGATGATGCGATCGTCGGCATCCTTCGCCGCCGTGAAGCCTGCACCAGCGATGAACTCGCCAGCGGCAAAGGTGGCAGCGTGGGTGTAGGGGAGACCGTTGTAACCAACAGTTCCCAGCTCAATCTTGTCGTCTGCAACCGTGAAGTCGGCGTATGTGTCGACGTCTGACAAACCAAATATTGGGCTCAGCGTGGTGACAAAAGTGTCTTTGCCAGCTCCAGCAAAGAGTACATCTGCCCCCGCGCCACCATTGAGCCTGTCGTTGCCGTCA
>JBIIVW010000247.1:0-5030 GCA_044339205.1 Rhodoferax sp.
CGGTGTTTGACGGTAACTGGCACCTGAACCACATCCACCATCGCCTTGACGCAATCGGCCACCAGTTGCGGCTCACGCATCAGGCACGCACCAAAGGCGCCGCGCTGCACCCGCTCACTGGGGCAGCCGCAGTTCAGGTTGATCTCGTCATAGCCCCACTGCTCACCCAGGCGTGCGCAGTGCGCCAGATCGGCAGGTTCACTGCCACCGAGTTGCAGCGCCACCGGGTGTTCCTCAACGTTGTAGCGCAAGTGGCGCGCTACATCGCCATGGATCAAAGCGCCCGTGGTGACCATCTCGGTGTAAAGCAAAGCGCGACGAGACAGAAGACGATGGAAATATCGGCAATGCCGATCTGTCCAGTCCATCATCGGGGCAACGGACAGCCGCCAAGGCGACAGAGCAGCGGTCAGGGGTTGGTGGGTATGCATAAAAAAAGGTTCTGCGCTGGCAACCTGGCGCTATTCAAACATCCGGGCACACCTTCGGCGCGCCCCCAAGGAGCGAAAGTTTAAACGCTGCGCCCGGTCAACCGCCGGGTTTGACCATCGGCCAATTGCGGCGCGCCCACTCACTCATACCCTCATCGACATAGCGCACATGGGCGTAGCCTTTTTCACGCAGGGCCCGCAGGCTGGCACTGGAGCGGTTCTGGGTGTTGCAGATCAACAGCACTGGCTTGCCGTCGGCAGGTGGAATCTCTGACAGGCGCGTGCTTAACTGGCGCATAGGCAAGAGTTGCGCGCCTTTGGCCACACCGGTCATATGCTCCGATGGTTCACGGATGTCGATCAACACCACGCGGCCCGCCTCGTGTTCGGCGCGGGCAAAGTCCAGCGTGACGACATCAGACTTGGCCAGCGAATCGCCGCAGGCTGCGAGGCCGAGGCTCAGACTGAAAAGCACCAGTGACAGGGATCGGCGCGTGAAGGTCAATGATTTCAAGTCAACTCCAAAAAAACCAAGTTGGAATCATATAAGCATTTGCGCATATAAACTCAGACGTGATCGATTACCCGCATTCGCGTGCGGCAACCCGTCTCATACAGGTGGTGCGCAAAACAGGCCGTTAACGTCGGTATAAGCCATCCAGACAGCCCAAACGGCGCTGGCCGCAAGTGCCAAGCCGGCCACGCGCACGCCCCAGTTGCCAGCACCGGCACCGGCTCCACCCAGGCGCAGCCACAGCCAGGGACCGGCCATCATCGACACGCTGGTTCCCAGCACAAACAGACCCATGACCGCAGCCCCCTGCCAGGCACTGCCCGTCAGGGCCGCAACCAGCAACGCCGAATAAAGCAGACCACAGGGCAAAAAGGTCCACAGGGCACCCACAATTACAGGAACGCCCCGCCCACGCCCAAACGCCAGCGCCCGGGCGCCTGACCAAATCTTGCGCCCAAGCTGTTCCAGCCAGACGGGTTGCTCTGCCTTCCACATCAACAACAGGCCAAAGGCGAACATGGCCACATGGAAAAAGGTCCACACCGGTCGCAAGGACACCGTTTGCACGGATAGCCAGCCAAACCCCTGCATGGACACCCCCACAGCGGCACCGAGCCCGGAGTAGCCGATGACTCGGCCCAACTGAAACCCAAACAAGGCCTCATTTTTTCGCGGGCCTGCGGCCTGCCCCAAACCCGCACAGGCTGCGCCACACATGGCAACACAATGCGGCCCGCCGGCCAGGCCCATGAGAAGTGCGGTGACCGCCAGAGAGGTTTGCATTCCCGGGAGGTTAAATAATTTTGGAAAACCGTGCGCGTGTGCGGTCAGTTTGCAAATACCGGTCAAACACCATCGCGACCGCTCGCACAAAAAACCAGCCCATGGCCGTGACCTGGATACCGGCGTCATCCACCACCACCAAACCCTGCTCCGCCAGCGTTTGCAGGGCCGTCAATTCAGAGGCAAAGTAAGTGTTGAAATCAATAAGGTAGGCCAGTTCAATCGACTCGAACGACACTTGCCCTTGGCACATCAGGGCCATGATCACGCCGCGGCGAATCAGATCATCGCGAGACAAGGCCAAGCCTCGCACCACTGGAAACTGCCCCTGGTCCAGGCAGTCGTAATATTCTTCGAGTGTTTTGGCGTTCTGGCTGTAGGTTGCGCCGATACGGCCAATGGAGGACACACCCAGCGCAATCAGATCGCAGTCTGGCTGGGTGCTGTAGCCCTGAAAATTGCGGTGCAGGCGCCCTTGCCGCTTGGCCACGGCCAGAGAATCGGTGGGCAAGGCAAAGTGGTCCATGCCTACATAGACGTAACCAGCTGCCATGAAAGCAGCCATGGATCGTGCCAGCATCGCCACCTTGGCTGGGCCACCTGGCAGCTCCAGCGTATCAATGCGGCGTTGCGGCTTGAAGCGCTCGGGCAAATGGGCGTAAGCATAAAGCGCGATGCGGTCGGGGCGTAGCTCAGCCACCTGAGCCAGTGTGCGGTCAAAAGACTCCGGACTTTGACGCGGCAAACCATAAATCAGGTCGACATTGATCGACTCAAATTTTCGCTCTCGTGCGGCGGCCACCAGCGCAAAGACCTGCTCAGCCGGCTGTACCCGGTGAACAGCCTTTTGCACTTCAAGGTCAAAGTCCTGCACGCCAAAGCTCAGGCGATTGAAACCCAATTCGGTCAGCGTATCGAGCCGGGAGGCGTCAATGGTGCGGGGGTCCACCTCGATGGAGTACTCCCCGTCGGGTGCTAGCGTGAAGTTGCGCCGCAACATGGCCATCAATTCACGCAACTCGTCGTCTGATAAAAAAGTAGGACTGCCACCACCCAAGTGCAGCTGTGAAACCACTTGCCCGGTGCCGAGCTGCTCAACGTGCAAATCCACCTCGCGGCTCAAATAGCGCAGATAGGGGCCAGCGCGATCATGGTGCTTGGTGATGATCTTGTTGCACGCGCAGTAATAACAAAGTGATTCGCAAAAAGGAATATGAACATAGAGGGACAGAGGCAGGCGCATGCCCGCTCCGCCGGTGCGCCGCAGCGTCAATGCCTGTTTGTAGTCTTCAGACGTAAAAGCCTCGACAAAGCGATCTGCGGTCGGGTAGGAGGTATAGCGCGGGCCTGACACATCAAATCGGCGCAGCAGGTCTTCAGAAATCGGTTCTTCGGTGGCGGTGGTCATGTCTTTCCTTACAAGCCTACGCAATATGCCGCAAAGCTTCAAACATGTTCTTGACATACGTCAAACCTCATCATGTCGCGAACCCGAAATTGATATACATCATGAACATCGGTCAAATGGTGACAAAATAGCCTTATGAACCCTCAAACAATAAAAGTAGCCTGCTCCAACTGCAACCTGAGGGAGCTGTGCATGCCGATTGGTCTGAGCACAGATGAACTGAAACGCATCGATGAAGTCGTTGCAAGCCGGCGCACTGTCAAGCGAGGCTCCACGCTGTTTCGCAATGGGGAAAAATTCAGCAGTCTTTATGCGATTCGCACCGGTTTTTTCAAAACTTGTGTGGCGTCCGAAGATGGACGGGATCAGGTGACCGGCTTCCAGATGGCGGGCGAGATCATCGGTCTGGATGGCATTGTGAACGACCGCCACACCTGTGATGCAGTAGCACTTGAAGATGCCGAAGTGTGTGTCATGCCCTTTGAGCGAATCGAAGAATTATCTCGTGAGGTGACCTCATTGCAGCGTCATGTGCACAAGATCATGAGCCGGGAGATTGTTAGGGAACACGGCGTGATGCTGCTTTTGGGCAGCATGCGGGCCGAAGAGCGACTGGCCACATTTCTGCTCAACCTGGTTCAAAGACTCCACGCACGTGGTTTCTCTCAGTCGGAGCTGATTCTCAGGATGACGAGGGAAGAAATTGGCAGCTATTTAGGCCTCAAACTTGAAACCGTCAGCCGCACATTCTCGAAGTTTGCGGAAAATGGCATCGTGGAGGTAAAACAGCGTCACGTCCGCATTTTGAATACCGACGCCCTGCGGGATATCGTCAACCCCAAAGCCTGTACCTGAGCAGCAGTCGCCAGCGAGCTAACCAAGACGATCAGCAGGAGCCCTGTTTGGGGCACCCATCCGGCCGGCCATCAGCCGGCAAAGGACACTGGTTTACTTCAAATGGAGACATCGACAGCAAGGCAGTCAGCCCGCTGGCGAGCATGCAAACTCCCCAAAATACGAAGAAAGCCAGGGTGTAAACCCCTTGCGGCGACAGGGAAAGCGGCTGCCCGAACCAGTGCAAATCCTGGGGATCCACCAAGGCAAACACCAGCGCCTCCAAGAAACCGGCCACCAAAAAGGCGGGCCACACAATCCACATGATTCGTTGGGTCAGCATGGCGAGGCCTCGGGTGGTTGAACAGATTGAATAATGATGTAGAAGTGATGCCTAGGGCTTGCTCACGTCTTGAGGCGTCGGCACAACACCGGTTGCAGCGTGATTGCGGCCTTGAACGGCTGGAGCCAGCCCAGCCGGAAAGACCTCCGGGTTCGTTCTGTTGTTGATCTCAATCCCCTGCCGATAGTAGTCTTGAGAAACAACCGGATCGGGTCGGGTAACCGCAAGGTACAACGTAACAAAGCCTGCGACCACCACAATAGCTGGACCCGCCACGACCATCCACACAAGGCCAAATTTCCACCAGGGTCCCGTTGAGCGGGGTGTATTTTCTTGCATGAGTCATCCTTATTTGGAAATCAAAAACACCGACTTCTCTGACAAATGGCCAGGGGAGTCCAAAGAATCAATTTGAAACACAATCGGATGTGATCCAGGCGCGGCCACTTCAAACGGTGCCTGAACCCTCACCGCCAATGTGCGCGCCTGCGTGGACTCAACCACCACTAGGCTGTCGGAGGTCACGGTGAGACCCGGCAAGCCGGTCACGGCAATTTGGTAGCGCTGGGTGGCTTCCGTCGCGTTCATGACCTGAAGCTGATACACGTTTTCGGTCTTGCCACCGGACACAACCCGAGCCATGACGCCCCGATCGCGCACCACATTGACTTTGAAGGGTGTTCGCATCGACAAACTAACCATCATGGCAATAACGAT
>JBIIVW010000064.1:0-16952 GCA_044339205.1 Rhodoferax sp.
AGCGAACGGGGTAAATTGAATTCAGCGCGTGCAACATGGCGGCATCCTCGTAGACAGACTGTTACAAAACCCGATTCTGCCTTGCCTTGGCCCGTGGTTGATGCAGGTCAATGGCAAAAAGGACGGATGGATCGATAGTCAGGCTCAACAACTGAGGAATCAAGACCATGAAACTGATGACTGACCTTTTCACAACCGACTATGGCTTGCTGAGTCTCGGTAGCATTGTGTTCACACTCGGTATGGGTGTTTTCTTCATTCGCATGGCCCAGCGGAAGATGGCCGAGGACGCGCGCGCGGCAAATTCAAAGAAATAGACTGCTCTTGTGGTCCCCGGCGGGGGCCTGCCTGCCAAGGCAAAATGGGGGTTATCACCAGACCCACCGAGAGACCGCGACCATGCCCCAAGATTTGCCCCTGACCCCCGATACTTCCGTCGAGTTATCAACCGCCTTGCCCAGTGAGACGGTGAGCCCGGACGAGTTCGACGAAATTGACGCCATCCTGGACGACCTGCGCCAGCGCTATGACGAAACTCCACAGTGGGAGTTCTGTGAGGGCTTCATGGCGGCGCTCATCTGCTGCCGCCGTGTCATTCCCGCTTCAGAATACCTGCCGGTGTTGCTGGCCATCGGAGAAGGCGACGAAGACGAGGGCTCGTTTGCTGATGGAGCCCAGCAGCAGCGTTTTTTCGAGATATGGACCCGCCGCTGGAACGAGGTGGCCACGGCGCTGAACACCGAGATCAAGGCGCTTGACGAAGACGCCGCTTATCAACCTGAGGTGATGGACGTGCGCGGTGCCATTGCCGCCCTGCCCGAAGAAGAGCGTGCCACGATGGCCGGCGAGGAGATCCCTTCCTTCGGTCAGGTCTGGGCGCTGGGCTTCATGTTTGTGGTGGAGGCCTGGCCCGAGGAATGGGCGGCCCCGCGTGACAAGGAGGCCGTCAAGTGGCTCAATGCCGCGCTGGAGGCTATCGTGGCCATCACCGAAGACGACACCGATGAGCCCACCCTGTCGGTCTTTGAGGACGACGGCCCGCCCAGCGTGAGCCTCAAGCGCATGAACGAATTTGCCGATGCTGTGTGGGCGGTGTACGACCTGCGAGAGTTGTGGCGCAACATCGGTCCCCGCGTGGAGCAGGTGCACAAGGTGGCCACGCCGGGACGCAATGACCCATGTTCTTGCGGCAGTGGCAAGAAGTACAAAAAATGCTGCGGCGCCTGAAGCGGGTTTGCTGATCGTTTATCTGCGCAGAAAAAAATCTCGCAGACAGGTTGCGGTGAGTTCAGGCAACTCCTCGGGAATAAAGTGTCCCGCTGCCATGGTCCGGCCGCTGACCTGACCCGCGCACTGGGCCTGCCAGAGCTCAATGGGTTTGAACAGGCGCTGCACCACGCCGCGCTCGCCCCACAGCACCAGCACGTCACAGGCGATTTTTCCAGCGCCAGTGGCCTGCCCGGCCCGGCTGGCGCGGTCGTGCTCCAGGTCAATGCCAGCACTGGCCCGGTAGTCTTCGCACATGGCGTGAATGGTCTCGGGCCTCTGGAAGCAGCGCTCGTACTCGGCCAGTGCAGCGGGTTCGATGTAGTCCAGCCCGGTAGAGCCCCAGCCACCCAGCTTGGCATGCAGGTAGGGCAGGGGGTTGCCATTGATCATGTTCTCGGGCAGCGGCGCGGGCTGAATCAGGTGAAACCAGTGGTAGTACGCACGGGCAAAGTCAAAGTTGGTGGCGGCATACATGTCCAGTGTGGGGGCAATGTCGATCACGCACAGGCGTTGCACCCGGCTGGGGTGGTCCACCGCCAGGCGGTGCGCGACGCGCCCGCCCCGGTCATGACCGCACACCGAGAAGGCACCCACGCCCAACTGGTCCATCACCTCCACCATGTCCTGGGCTAGCGCGCGCTTGCTGTAGTTGCTGTGGTCGGCCAGGCCAGGGGCCTTGGAGGAGTCGCCATAGCCGCGCAGATCGGGCATGACCACATAAAAATCGTCTTTGAGTTGCTGCGCCACCCGGGCCCACATGACATGGCTTTGCGGAAAGCCGTGCAGCAGCAGCAGGGCAGGCCGGTTGCCCGGTACACCGGCCGAGACGCGGGCGTGGATGCGCGCGCCGGTCACATCGAAATCTCGGGTTTCAAAGTCTTCAAACCAATTCATGGGGTATCTCCTTGGGGTCTGTGGGGACGGTGCAAACGAAAGTCAAGACTGTATCTGGCCGGGCCGAGTTTTCGCGCCATACTCGCAAGGCTTTTGCACTTAGCATCAGAGCCGTGAATAAACTCACTCGTTTGAACCCAACTGCCCACTTTTCTAGCCTTCCTGTCTGGATCAGGTGGCTGCTCGTCTGGTTGTTTGTGGCCTTGTTTTACGTTGTTGCAGCCCAGGCGAGTTCGGCATTGTCATTGGCTGACAGCCTTGTTCTGGCGATCGGGCCGTCTGCGGGTGTGGGGTTGACTGCATTTTGGCTGTTCGGCTGGCGTGCGGGCCCCGCCATTTTTGTCGCAGCTTGGCTGGATGCGTTTGTGCCGACTTCCTCACTCCTGATTGCCACCATGGTGGCTTTGGGCAATACCCTGGAGGGCGCTGCTGCGGGTCTGGGGTTGGCGAGTGTCCTGCTGGGGCGTTCACCGGCTTGGGCAGGGCCCTGGCAGGCAGAACTGCTGCCACAAGACTCACGAGGGCTGTTTGCGTTGGTAGTCGCCAGCCTGTCCACGCCGTTGTTGTCGGCATTGCCTGGCATCAGTGCACTGATTTTTACCGGGGTGGAGCCCTTGTCCCGGGCACAGGTATTGCTCGCCAACTGGTGGCTTGGTGATGCCATCGGCATGCTGTTGGTGGCACCTTTGGGGGTGTTGCTGTTTTGTCCGAAGGTGTGGCGGCAGTTCGGCCCGGAGCATCTGCTGGCATGGGCTTGCGCCGCCATGGTGTCGGCCGGGCTGTTTTTTTACGGGAATCTGTTGCCTGGCGGCACGTTCTCCTGGCGATTCCTGATGTTGCCTTTTGCCATTTGGGCCGGTTTGCGCCTGGGCATCGGAGGCACCGTCATCATGGTGGTTGTGGTCACCGTCCCTGCATTGCTGAGTACGCTGACCCAGTCAGTTGGGGTCTTGCAGCTGGATCAAGCGGCGCAACTGGTCAAGATTCAGCTGAGCATGGCCATGTTTTCCCTGATCGGGTTGGTGTTGGCCTGTGCCACACAGGCCCACCGGAGCTTGGACCGAAAACTCCTGGCGCAGGAGCTTCGCAATCGCACGCTGGTGGATTTGTTCAGCACCGGACCGGTAGTGGCCGTGCGATGGTCGGCCGAGTTCGGCATGCCACCGCGCTATGTGTCGGCCAACATCGAAAAACTGCTGGGCGTTAGCCACCAGGAATTCACTCAGGCAGGTTTTCAATTCTCGGACCTGATCCAGCCTGATGACTTCGCGCGCATCGAGCGGGAAGCGGCTACCAACACCGCGGCCCAATCCACCGATTACGAGCAGCGCTACAGGGTGCTGCACAAGTTGGGCCACTGGGTGCATGTGCGCGACCAGACCCATGTTGTTTATCCTGAAAATGCCGGACCGATCGATAAGCGCAGCTACCTGATGGATTGCACGGCGGAGGTCATTGCCCAGCAGGAGCATGCCAAGCTGTTGCAGGCCCTGGACCGAAGCCCGGAGAGTGTCTTGATCACCGACACCGACTCGCGCATCGAATATGTCAACGCCGCATTCTGCAAAGCCACCGGGTTCAGTGTCGATGAGGTGATGGGGGCTACTCCCCGCCTGCTGGCATCCGGCAAGACGCCTGTGCAAGACTTTGCTGCCCTCAAATTGAGCTTGTTTGCTGGCTTGGCGTGGGAGGGTGAATTCATCAACCGGCGCAAGAATTTGCAGGAGTTCCCGGCGCGCGTACGCATCAGCCCGGTGCGCAATTTACTGGGTGAAACCACCCAGTACATGATGCTGATGCAAGACGTGTCTGACATCAAGACCGCGCAGCACAAAATGCACAGTCTGGTCAACTTTGATGGCCTGACCGGGCTGGCCAACCGCGCCTTCATGCAGCGTGAAATCGGCTGTGCGGTGGACGAATGCGCTCGCACCGGCAAGCCAATGGCCCTGGTGGTGCTCAATATTGACCGGTTCAAATTCATCAACGATGCACAAGGCAACACCGTGGGCGACGAGCTGCTGCAGCAGCTCGCGCGCGCCTTGCTCGACCTGCAGCCCGCCGTCAACCTGGTGGCCCGCCTGGGTGGCGATGAGTTTGGCCTGCTTCTGCCCGCAAGCCAGTTGGACGCCACAGCCCTCAACCATGCTGCGCTTAGTTTGAGCGAGTCGCTGCGGGCGTGTGCCGGCCAGGGCTTTATGGTGTCGGGGCGGCGGCTGCCGATCACTTTGAGTTTTGGAGTGACTTCATTTGGGTTGCAGGGTGACGAGACCGCAGCGGTCGTGCTGGATCGTGCCCAAACGGCCTTGCACCGCGCCAAAGAAAGAGGGGGCAATACCCTCGCATTTTTTGACTCCGCCATGGGGGCCGCAGCCCGCCAGAGTTTTGCGCTGGAGCATGAGCTGCGCGAGGGCATTGAGCGGGGGGAGTTGCGGGTTTACCTGCAGTCGCAAGTGAACGCCTGTGGCGAGACCGTGGGGGCCGAGGCCCTGGTGCGTTGGCAGCACCCGGTGCGGGGCTTGTTGGTGCCTGGCGCTTTCATTGCCATGGCAGAGGAAACCGACCTGATCGTGACGCTGGAGGAGTGGGTCTTTATGCAGGTGTTGACGCTGATGGCCGAGCTGGAGGCCCAGGCGTTGCCGCTGAACATTAGCGTCAACCTCAGCACGCGGCACTTCAGACAGGCAGGTTTTGTGCCGTGGTTGAAGGACTTGCTCAAGCGTACCGGCGCCGAACCTTCGCGACTGACGCTGGAGATCACGGAGAGCATCGCGATGGAAGAGGTGCATGAGGTGATTGCCAAAATGGACGCCCTGAGCCAACTGGGCGTGCACTTTGCCCTGGATGATTTTGGGACGGGCTATTCGTCCCTGTCTTACCTGAAGCGCCTGCCCATCAGTGAGCTCAAGATCGACAAGACCTTTGTGCAGGACGCGCCCGACAACCCGGACGATGGTGCGCTGGTGGAAACCATTTTGTCGGTAGCCAAGATCATGCATTTGAAAGTGGTGGCTGAAGGTGTGGAGACGCTGGCGCAGGCCGAATTCCTCACCTCGCGCAGCGAGGTGGTGCTGCAGGGTTACCTCTACGGGCGCCCCATGCCGGCTGATGACTGGTTGGCCCACTGGAAAGCCCAAAAAACACCTGTTTCAGGTTAATTCCGGCTGTAGCCGGCGTATTAATTGAATCTGGTTAATTAAAAAAATAGCACTAAAGAGTCTTTTGCCATGATCAAATCGTCCCGATTCTGGGCTGACCTCAGCACCCAGGACTTTGCCCAGCTGATTGAAACCGGTCAGGCCACCCGCACCATTGCCGTGCTGCCGGTGGCCGCCACCGAGCAGCACGGCCCGCACCTGCCACTGAGCGTGGACACGGTGCTGGTGGATGGCGTGGTCGCGGCGGCGTTGCCGCATCTGGCGCCTGAACTCAGTGTGCTGGTGCTGCCCACCCAGGCGGTGGGCCTGAGCCCCGAGCATGCGCGCTTTCCCGGCACCCTGACCCTGAAGGCCGAGACCGTTATTCGTTTATGGACCGACATCGGGGAGTCGGTGGCGGCGGCGGGCATCAAGAAACTGGTGTTGTTCAATGCGCACGGCGGTCAGGTGAGCGTGATGGATATCGTGGCCCGCGACCTGCGCGCCCGGCTGGACATGCTGGTTTTCAGTGTGAGCTGGTTCAACCTGCCGCTGCTGGATGCGCAGGAGCAAGACCTCAACGCGTTGTTTGACGCCACCGAACACCGCTTTGGCATCCACGCCGGCGAGATCGAGACGGCCATGATGCTGGCACTCAGCCCGCAGCAAGTGGACATGGGCAAGGCAAAAAACTTCCATTCCACGTCACAAGACCGGGCGCAGCAGTTTGCGATTTTGGGCAATGGCAAGAGTGCCAAGCTCGGCTGGCAAATGCAGGACTACAACCCCGCTGGGGCCGTGGGCAACGCCGCCGCCGCCACGGCCGACACAGGGCACCAGGTGGTAGAAGCTGCCGGTCGCAGCCTGGCGTGCCTTTTGGCTGAGTTGGACCAATTGCCCATGAGCACGCTGGTGGCCTGGCCCGATTGATCCCAACCCATTCCGATTAGCGCAATCCCCGGATATAGCGGCTCAGCCCGCTGGACAGTGAGCCCGACTGGGCTTCCGGCATGGCGGCGCGCTGGCCCAGTCGCTTGGTATCCTCAATAGAGTGGCCCAGCATGGCCGCAGACAGTTTGTCGGCCCATTCGGCCAAATCGGCATGGCCGTCCTCAGCTGCCTTGAGGTGGGCGAAGCGCACCACCTCGGCGGCATACTCGGCATTGGTGGCCATCCACTCGGTGTCGGTCACGCGGCCGGATTTGCGCCGCAGCAGCACATGCAAGTGCGCGGCAATGGCCAGTTTTTCACTCTCCAGCATGTTGTTCTCCTTTCAGGTGCCCAGATGTTCACGGTGCTCTGATACGTCCAGCCCGGTGATTTCGGATTGCTCATCGACACGCAGCCCGACCAGACCCCGGGTGATCCAGAGCAAAACCAGGCTGGCTACCGTGCTGTACAGCACCACGGCCCCCACACCGACCAATTGCACCATGAAGCTGCCACTTACCCCGGAGACGGCTTTGCTGGCAAACACGCCCGTCATGAGCGACCCCACAATGCCGCCAATGCCATGCACGCCAAACACGTCCAGCGAGTCATCGGCATTGAGCAGGCGCTTGAGTCCTGTGGCGCCCCAGTAGCAGGCCACGCCCGCCACCGCCCCAAACAAGAGGGCCGCAGCCGGTGTCACATAACCGGCGGCCGGTGTGATGGCGACCAGGCCAGCCACCAGCCCCGAGCACAAGCCCAGGAGCGAAGGGCGTCCGCGCACGATCCACTCCGAGATCATCCAGGTCATAGCGCCCGAGGCAGCAGCAATATGCGTGACGGCCATGGCCAGACCGGCGCGCCCGTCTGCAGCGATGGCCGAGCCTGCGTTGAACCCGAACCAGCCCACCCACAGCAAGCCGGCCCCGGCCATGGTCAGCCCCAGGTTGAACGGCTCAAAAGATTCGCGGCCGTAGCCCCGGCGCGGCCCCACTACATAGGCGCACACCAGTCCAGTGATGCCGGCGTTGATGTGCACCACCGAGCCACCGGCAAAGTCCAGCACACCCATCTGCACCAGCCAGCCGCCCGGCTCCCAGACCCAGTGGGCAATGGGCGCATACACCACCAGTGACCACATGCCGATGAACCACAACATGGCCGAAAAACGCATGCGCTCCACAAAGGCGCCCACCAGCAAGGCCCCGGTGATGATGGCAAAGGTCAGCTGGAACATGGCATACACCGATTCGGGCACGTTCGGCGCAATGTGGCTCACCGACAGCTTGCCGGCCTCCTTGAGATAGTCCAGCCCACTGAACCAGAGGCGATCGGTCCCGCCAATCCAGGCATTGCCCGGTGTGAAGGCCAGCGAGTAACCCGCGGCAAACCACAGAATACTGATCATTGCCGCCACGGCCACCACGCTGGCCATGGTGTTGATCACGCTCTTTTTGCGCACCATGCCGCCGTAAAACAGGGCAATGCCGGGCAGCGTCATGAGCAGCACCAGGGCGGTGGCGGTCATAAGCCAGGCGGTGTCGGCGGTGTTGATGGTGTCCTGTGCGACCAGACCGGGGCGGGTCAAGGGTTCGGCCCACGCACACAGACTGGCACTTGCAGGAATAGCGAAAAGCCAGCGCGATCTATTTGAGTGCATGGGGTCCCTTGGTTCAAGTTAATCAAGAGGGATACAGCACAAGCCGTGCCAGAAAGCAAAAAAGCGGGCCATTGGCCCGCTTCATGAGGATCAAGTAAGCGGGATTACTTCTTTTCCATCATCTTTTTGCACTCGGCCTTCATTTTGTCATCGGCTTTGGCGGGGTCCATTTTTTTGCATTCTTCCATCTTCTTGTCGTCTTTCATGGCGCCGCCGTGCGAGGCAGCGATCGAGCTGAAAGAAACGGTGGCGAAGGTCGCGGCGATCAAAACTGACAGTAACTTGCTCATGGGTAAACTCCAATGGTTCATTCACTAACTGCCAACAAGATGGTCGGCAGCGCAGCATATAACACCCATGACTCTTGATTGGTTGACAGGTTTATTGTGTATCAGGGTTTTCCCTGTCGTTGCCAGTGCCCTGCTGCTGGTGCCGTGTGCCCACGCCGCACCGCGCACGCCCGCATCAGAGACCGAGGTGCTGGAGAAGCTGCCCAGCCGGGCTGGTGACAGCACCTCGCGCGAGTTGGCGGGCTTGCGTGCCGCGCTCGCTAAAAACCCAAGCGACACCAGCTTGGCCACGGAGTTGGCCCAGCGGTACTTTGACCTGGCCCTGGCCCAGGGTGACCCCCGATACGTGGGCTATGCCGAGGCCGTGGTAGCCCGTTTTAACAACCCCTTGCCAGCGCCCCTGCTGACCTTGCGCGGCGTGCTGCGCCAGTACCGGCATGATTTTGCGGGCGCCTTGAAAGACTTTGAAGCCGCCCTCGCGCTGGCGCCCGACTACGCTACGGCCCATGCGTGGCGCGGCGCCATCTACCTGGTGCAGTCAGACTACGGGGCCGCCCAAAAGGAATGCACTGCTCTGCAGCAACTGGGTCGCGAGACGCTGGCGGGGGCTTGCCTTGGCTTGTTGCAGGCCTACAGCGGACAATTGGCCGCGGGCTACACCACCTTGCAGCAGACCTTGCGCCTCACCACCGACCCCGACAACCGCTTGTGGCTTCTGGCTCGGCTCGGTGAGGTCGCTGCCTGGCGCGGGCAGGACGCACAGGCGCAAGCGCACTACCGTGAGGCCCTGAGCCTGGGGCGCGACGATGTGTATCTGCTGGCGGCCTGGACTGATTTTTTGCTCGATGCCGGGCAGAGCGCCGAGGTGGTCCGGCTCCTGGCCAAGTGGGAGTCGGCTGACAGCCTGCTCTTGAGGTTGGCCGAGGCTGAGGCGCAGCTCAAACTCCCTGAAGGTGCCCGGCACCAGAAGATGCTGTTTGACCGATTTACCGCTGCCCGCGCCCGGGGTGACACCACCCACCGCGCCGAGGAGGCCCGGTTTGAGCTGCGCTTGCGCGGGGATCCGTCCACCGCCCTGCGCCTGGCCCAGGAGAACTACGCCGTGCAGCGCGAGCCACGGGATGCCCGCGTGCTGCTGGAAGCCGCCATCGCGGCCGGGAGTCGTACCAGCGCCCAAGTGGTGCGCGACTGGCTGGGCCGCAGCGGCTTTGAAGACGCCCGGATGCGCCGTCTGGCGCAGGCCTCCGAATCGGTTGGCACCGGGAGCAACAAATGATGTGGCGTCGCCTTTTATTGAGTGTGCTGCTGCTGCTGATGGGTGCCCCGGTGCTGGCCCACAAGGCCAGCGACAGCTATCTGGTGCTTGATGTCCGGGGTCAGCAAGTGGCTGGCCAGTGGGACATTGCCCTGCGGGACATTGACTTTGCCATCGGGCTGGATGCCGATGGCAACGGCGAGATCACTTGGGGTGAGCTGCGCGCCCGCCACACGGAGGTGGCCGCCTGGGCCTTGAGCGCCCTCACCTTGGAGCGCGGTGGCGTCTGTCCGCTGCAAGTCACCCAGCACCAGGTGGATGAACACACCGATGGCACCTATGCCGTGCTCAAGCTGGCCGGCACCTGTCCGTCCGCTGAGGGCGAGCTGGGCGTGAACTACCGCTTGCTCTTTGACGAGGACGCACTGCACCGGGGCCTGCTGCGGGTGGATCTTGATGGCGTGACCCACTCGGCCATCATGGCGCCCGACGCGGCCCTGCAACGCTTCAGTGCCGAGAAACCATCGCTCCTGGCGCAGTTTGGGCAGTTTTTTGTGCAGGGCGTGTGGCACATCTGGATCGGGTTTGACCACATCCTGTTTTTGCTCTCGCTCTTGCTGCCCGTGGTACTGGTGCGTGAGGCCGGGCGCTGGCGCGGGGTGGGCCGGTTTGGCGAAGCCTTGCGGGAGGTGCTGTGGGTGGTGACGTCGTTCACGGTGGCCCATTCGATCACGCTTTCCCTGGCTGCGCTGGGCCTGGTCTCCTTGCCCTCCCGGCTGGTGGAGTCAGCCATAGCGTTCTCGGTGGTGCTGGCGGCGCTGAACAACCTCAAGCCGGTGGTCAACCAACGCCGCTGGCTGATTGCCTTTGTGTTTGGCCTGATTCACGGGTTTGGCTTTGCCAGCGTGCTGGCGGAACTGGGCTTGCCGGCCGACACGCTGGTGCTGAGTCTGGTGGGCTTCAATGTGGGCGTCGAGGCTGGTCAGTTGGCCATTGTGGCGGTATTTTTGCCCGTAGCCTTCTGGCTGCGCAACACCGGCTTGTATCGCCAAGGCGTGTTTGTGGGCGGCTCCCTGCTCACCTTGCTCATTGCCCTGGTGTGGTTGGCGGAGCGCGCGTTGGACCTGAAACTGCTGGGTTCTTGAGGCTGTGCGGGCTCAGGCGTAGGTGATCCAGCTGGCGTGCTCGTGGCTGTCCAGGTGGGCCAGGGTGTTGTAGGTCAGCAGCGTGTGGCGCTTGGGGTTGAAGGCGAATTCGCTCACCGCCGTGTTGCGGATGCGCATGTTGAGTTCAATGGTGGTCTCGGGCGTGGTGCCCAGCACGTGGCCCACGGCGGTAGAGATGGGTCCTCCGCTGGAGACGATCAGCACATTGCCCTCGCAGTTTTTTCGCACATGCTCCAGTGCACTCACCACCCCATGCTGAAACTCCCGGTAGCTGGGCATGCCTTTGGGGCTGACGACGCCGTTCATCCATTGCGTCAGGCCGTCGCGCAGCAGGCGAAAGTGGTGTTTGTACAACTCGGGGGTGTCGGGTTTGGTGAGTTTGTGCGGGTGCACAGTGGCAATAACGGCCTCACTGTCGTATTCGTTCAGGCCGGGCCACAGGGTCGGTTGCAACGTGAGCCCCGCCCCTTGTGCAATACCGGACCAGGTTTGGGCATGGCGCTTGAGGGTGCCGGTGAGCACGGTGTCAAATCGCAGCCCTTTGCCGGCAAAATACTCGCCCAGGCGAACACTTTGGCGGTGGCCCAGTTCGCTCAGGTTGTCGTAGTCTTCGGCGCCAAACGAAGCCTGGCCGTGGCGTACAAGATAGAGAGTGCCCATGCGTTGAGCCTAAGCCATGGCGCACTCCGCAACTTGTATCTTAGGTGACACATTTTGTATTTTTAGAGCGACTGGACGGCGCCCCCAGTGACCTGTGGGCGGCCTGGTGGCGCGTGTCCGCTACCTGTTTTGGAGCACACTGGCCAAAACGGAGGCATCCACGTTGCCCCCGCATAAGGTGGTGCCAACCACCTGGCCCCTGAGCTGGTCGCGCTCCTGCATGGCTGCCGCAAAGCTTGCAGCCCCCGCGCCTTCGGCGACGTTGTGGGTGTCGGTGTAGAGGTCGCGCATGGCCTGTGCCACCTCGCTGTCGCTCACCTTCACGATGTGGTCCAGGTGCGGCGCCAGGATGTCGAGTGCGGCCTGGTCGGCAATGCGGCAAGCCATGCCGTCGGCCAGCACCGTGGTGACCGGTGCCTCGACCACGCGCCCGGCTGCCAGCGAGTCGGCATAGGTGGTGGCGTGTTGGCTGACCACCCCCACGATGCGCGCCTGGTGCCCCAGTGCCAGCTTGGCGGCAATGGCCGAGCAGGCTCCTGAGCCTTGGCCGATGGGCACATAGACCACATCGAGTTGCGGCACGGCCTTGAAAAACTCCCACCAGTAGGTGCTGACGCCGGTGAGTAAGTCGGGGTGAAAGCTGGGCACCATGTGCGCGCCGGTCTGCGCGGCCAGTTGCATGGCGTGCTCGCGGCTTTCCTGGAAATCAGCGCCATGTTCGATGAGTGTGACGCCCAGCGCGCGCATGGCGGCGTTCTTCTCAATCGAGTTGCCCAGCGGCACCACAATCTGGCACGGCACGCCATGGGCACGCGCCGCCCAGCCCATGCTTTGCCCGTGGTTGCCGCGCGTGGCGCTGATCACGGCCGCTGGCAATTCGCCACGCTGCTTCAAGGCCTCAAAGTAGGTCAGGCCTCCCCGGATCTTGAAGGCGCCCACCGGGGTGTGGTTCTCGTGCTTGACCCAGCAGTCCGTCCCCAGACGCTGGCTGAGCAGCGCCCAGCGGTATTGCGGCGTGGCTTGAAACTCGCGGTACACCACCTGGGCGGCGGCCTCAATAGCTTGGAGATTCGGCAGCGGGGTACTCATAGCGTTACCGTCCCGTCGATGCAGGTGACCGATTCGCCGCCCACCCAGACCTGGCCGGCCTCGTCCTGGGCAATATACACCTGACCGGCGCGGCCCAGGCAGGTGCCTTGCGAGGCGATGTAGGACGTGGGCACCCGGTCCTCACTGATGAGCCACTGGGCCAGGCTGGCGTTGAGGCTGCCGGTCACCGGGTCTTCGTCAACCCCCACCGGCGCCACAAAGCCGCGGACTTCCACATGCACCTCGCCGCCTGCATCGGGCGTGGCGGACCGAGGTCCGAAGGCCCGCGCTTCGCGGTTGGATCGCGCTATCAAAGGTGTAGCTGCTGAGGATTTAGATACGCCGGCTACACCCACTTTTAGCCCTAAATCCTTGAGAGTTTGGTGGTTGGGGGCTAATTGCAGCACGGTGTCCACGCTGTCGAGCAAAAGACTCAGCCAGACCGGGCCGTTGTCCAGCAACTGCGCCGCCAGAATCTGCTCTGGCTGCAACCCCAGTGCTGCCGTTACCTGGGCCAACAGGGCGGGGTCGGGCGTGCTGCGCTTGAGCGGCGGCGCAGCGAAGGCCAGGCGGGTGCCTTCGCGGCGAAGGGTGATCAGGCCCACAGCGCATTCCTGGATGACATGCGTTGATGCGCGCGGCACACCGCCCGCCTGCAGCCAGGCGTGGCAGCTGCCCAGGGTGGGGTGGCCGGCAAATGGCAGCTCGGCGCCGGGGGTGAAGATGCGCACCCGGTAGTCGGCCCCGGCTGCAGCGCCCTCAGGTGTGGGCGGTAGCAGAAATACTGTTTCCGACAGGTTGGTCCAGTGGGCGAAATGTTGCATTTCGTCATCCGACAGCCCGCTGCCGTCCAGCACCACGGCCAACGGGTTGCCCAGGTAGGCTGTGTCGGTGAACACGTCGACCTGCTTGAAGGGGCGCGAAATCATGGCTTGAGCCCGGCCGAATAGATCTGGATGGCTTTGGCCAGCGAGCCCACGCCGCGGTGGATCTCTTCCACGCTGGGGGTCACAAAGGACAGACGCAGCGTGCGCGGGTCGGAATGGCTGGCATAAAACGGGGCGCCGGGCACAAAGGCCACGCCTTGCTCTACGGCAAAGGGCAGCAGGTCCACCGCGTTCATGCCTTCGGGCAAGCGTGCCCACAGGAACATGCCGCCAGCCGGGGCGTTCCAGGTGAGCGTGCTGCTGGCGTCACCCACCGGCATCTCGCGGGCCAGCGCGTCCAGCATGGCATCGCGCTGTGACTTGTACAGGGCGCGGATGGTGGGCACATGGCGGTCCAGAAAGCCGTCTTTCATCACCTCGGAGATCAGGCGCTGGTTGAAGCCGGGGCTGTGCAGGTCGGCGGCCTGCTTGGCTTGCAGCAGTTTGGGGTACACCGCCTTGGGCGCCACGATGAAGCCCAGGCGCAGGCCCGGCGCCAGCACTTTGGAAAACGAGCCCAGGTAGATGGAGCCTTCGGGGTTGCGGGCGGTCAGCGGCAAGGGCGGAGGGGTGTCAAACCACAGGTCGCCGTAGGGGTTGTCCTCCATGAGGGGCAGGTTCAGACGCGCGGCCTCCGTGCTCAGCGCGGCGCGGCGGGCCTCGCTCATGGTGCGCCCGGTGGGGTTCTGGAAGTTGGGCAGCACGTACAGAAAGCGGGCGTCTTCCGCTTTGGCGCGCAAGTCGGCCAGGTCAATGCCCTCGTCGTCATTGCCCACGCTCACCACCTCGGGCTCCATGGGCATGAAGGCCATCACGGCGCCCAGGTAGGTGGGCGACTCCACCAGAATCTTGCTGCCCTCATCAATCAGCACCTTGGCGACCAGGTCCAGGCCCTGCTGGGAGCCGGTGGTGATCAGAACTTGCGCCGGGTCCACGTTCCAGGGCAGCATGGCGGCGACTTGCTCGCGCAAGGGGCCGAAGCCTTCACTGGCTGCGTACTGCAGCGCGCCTTGCGGGTCGTCGCGCAGCACCTTGGCGCAGGCGGCTTCAAATTCCGCCACGGGGAAGGTCTTGGGCGATGGCAAGCCACCCGCAAAGCTGATGATGCCGGGTTTTTCGGTGATCTTGAGGATCTCGCGGATGACGGAGGGGTTCATCTTGGCGGCGCGGCGGGCCAACAGCCACTGGGTGGAATTCAGGGGAGCGTTCATGGTGTGCCTTGAGGTTGAAGGTTTTTTGTGTTGTCGTTATTCAGGTGGGTCGCCTGTAGGGTGCAGGGACGGGTATAGAAACTGGCGCAGAAACCGGCATTTTGCGGCCAATGAACACCACGGCCATCACGGCCAGGCCAAAACCAGCGGTCAGCAGGTCAAGCGACTCGCCGAGCAGGGGGATGGCAAACAGCATGCTGAGAAAGGGCTGCAGCAGCTGCACCTGGCTGACCCGCACCGTGCCGCCCAGCGCCAGCCCGCGGTACCAGGCAAAGAAGCCCAGCCACATCGAGAACACCGCCACATAGGCAAAGGCCAGCCAGGCCTCAATTTTGATAGCGCTTGGCGGATATTCCATGACGGCTAGCGGCAGATTGAGCGGTAAAGAGATCAGCAACGCCCAGCAAATCACATACTCCGCTCGCATGTGCTGCGACAGGCGGGCACCAAAGCCATAGCCCACCGCGGCACAGGCCATGCCCGCCAGCAACAGCAGGTCAGCCGGGGCCAGTTGCAGGCCCGCTTGACCCGAGCGCAAGACCGCAAACGCCACCACCAGCGCGGTGCCCAGCCCGGCGCACAGCCAAAACCCGCCAGAGGGGCGCTGCCGGTGCAGCCAGGCGCCCACCAAGGCGGTTGCCAAGGGCAGCACACCCACAATCACACTGGCGTGCACCGCCTCAACGTGGCGCATGGCAATCGAGGTAAACAGCGGAAACCCGAACACCACCCCCAGCGCCACCACGCCCAGGGGAAGCCAGTCTGCCCGGCGTGGCCAGGGCGCGCGGGTGGCCAGCAGGAAAACAGCCGACAACGCCGCCGCAATCACGGCCCGCCCGCTGGCCAGGAAAATGCCCGACATCTGGGGCGCCTCCGGCGTGCCCACGGCCAGGCGGCTCATGGGCAGCGTCAGGGCAAAAATGGTGACGCCCAAGGCGCCCAGCCACAGGCCGGCCCGAATCTCATTTGAGGGTTTGTTCATGGTGTCTGGTTGGTCTAAAACGTGGCCATCCAGCCGGCCGTGAGCACCAGCACCCCGGCCATGCACCGGTTGAACCAGCGCAGGCGTTGGCCCGACTGATTCGGGCCGCTGAGCCACTCGCGCAGCAGTGAGCCGATCAGTGCGTAGGTCAGGTTGCTGAAGAACCCAAAGGCCAGCATCACCGGCAGGATGATGGCAAAACGGGCGCCGGCATCGCTGTGTCCGGCCATCCAGCCGGCCACCACGGTCAGGGCCAGCATCCAGGCCTTGATGTTCACAAACTGCAACATCACACCTTGCCAGAAGGTCACGTTGAGTTGAGCTGTATCGGCCTGGCCCAGCGTGCGGGTGCGGGCCAGTTTGGTGGCCAGCCACAGCAGGTAGCCAATGCCTATGACCTGAATGCCGATGCGCAGGGGCGGCATCGCCACCACCATGGCGCCTACGCCACCGGCGCACAGGCTGAACAACAAACCCCAGCCCACTGGCACCGCCACGACAAAGCGCAGCGCCCGCTTCAATCCGAGGTTGGCGGCCAGGGCGGTGGACAGGGTGGTGTTGGGGCCGGGCGTGAAGCTGGATGCGGTGGTGAGCACCAGCAAAGCGGTAAATTCGGCGGCCGTCATGGGGTGGTGGTGTAGGGGTGCATGGGCTTGACTTTATAGTTCAAACCAGCACACTGGCAGTACAGTTGGCGAAACATTGATTGAATCTGTATGGTCTGCCTTGCCAACACGGCCTGGCCCACAAGGAACCCCATGTTACTGAGAACCTCATCGCAGTCCCTCACCGAGCAGTTGGCTGCCCGTTTTGCCGAGCGCATTCAGACCCAGTTGCTGGCGCCGGGCACGCGCCTGCCTTCGGTGCGCCAATGCGCGCAGCAGCAGGGCGTGAGCCCGTCCACTGTGGTGGCGGCCTATGACCAGTTGCTGGCACAGGGTTTGGTCGAGGCCCGTCCCAATCGGGGGTTTTTTGTAAGAAATAGGGCTCTAGCCGGCGATTCAATTGCCTCGGGTGCTATGGATTCAGGACTTCAGTCGACGGTATCCCGCAGCGCGAAGGGCGGCTTTGAGGCACAGCACGTGCCTGTGAATGCCACGGCGCTGATTCGGGGCATGTTCCATGGCCACGGTGACAAGCCCCAGCCGGGCATGGGGGTGTTTCCCCCCGACTGGCTGGAAACCAGCTTCATGCCGGCGGCGATTCGGCGGGTCACCAGCACCCGCGCCTTGCAATCGTTTTCGCTTCAATACGGGGAGCCGGCCGGGGATCTGGGCTTGCGCCAGTCCTTGTCGAACAAGCTCATCAGCCTGAACATTCACGCCACACCCCAGCAAATCATCACCACCGTGGGGGCGACGCACGCGCTGGATGTTGTGAGTCGCACGTTGCTGCGGGCTGGCGACTATGTGATGGTGGAGGAGCCGGGCTGGGCCATTGAATTTGCCCGGCTGGACGCCTTGGGCATGCGCATTCTGCCGGT
>JBIIVW010000065.1:0-16900 GCA_044339205.1 Rhodoferax sp.
GCCATTGAAGCACCGTGCCAACCGACCACTTGAAGTAATCTGGGTCATAGCCAAGATAGGCGTAGGTCAGGACACCGTTCTCCACCGGGCAATAGAGATAGGAAATGGGTCGTTGACCATCGAAAAGTACATAGGCGCGGACCCGGTTTTGAGCCGCAAGAGACTCCATCTCACGCAAGAATTCATCAGACTCCGGGACGCCTGCGTCAAGCAACTTCTCCTGATAGGTTTTTTTTGAAACTTCTCTTGCCAATTCAAAAAAAGTTTTCATCTCATCGGGTCTTTTGTAAACACTCCAGGGGATGGGGCCTTGGCAATATTCGGCGTACTTCCGAAGTTTTCGGTTGATAGTGGCCCGGGTTTTGGATGAGAACTTTCCCTCATATTCCTTGAAAGACATGCCAAGATCAATGAAGCAATGGCGATATTGAAGTTGGGTGTAAAAAATATAATTTCCGCTGGTGCCCAGTCTGGGCTGTTCTTCGGCCACGGGTAGCGCCCGAATAGCGAAGCCCTGGCTCTTTTCTATCAGGGCGTCGGATGGTGCAACCAGGCGTGAAGCGGGAGGCGTTTTGTCAACCAACTTTGTCGCCCGAACCTGCATCTGGCGTCTGATACTGAATAAGGTCCAGTCACTCAACTGGTACTTGAAAGGCACATCCTGGTATGTCCAATCTGTCACTGATATCTCCTGCGGTAGACCTGTTCAACTATTCTGTGTCCGGTTTTCCAGAGCGCTGAATTCAGTGGGACCGGTTGTGATTGCTCAAGCCCGTACGGTTGGCCCCTGAACCCGCAGGTACGAAATGAATCCCGGTTGCGATCCAAAAAAGAGCACAACTTGCGAAGGCGATCAACCACGACGGCATCGGGACGCGTTTTGGCCTGATTCAGAAGCTCAAAGTTGTGGGAGAGAACAACGAATGATCGACGGCCTGATTCCAGCGCTTGCCACAGCAGGCCTTCAAGCTCCTTAAAGGTACAAGCAGTCAGTTGAGCATGGCGCAGGCTGCCTGTGCCGTCACTGAACACGGTCATGGGGTATTCGGTAATGCCTTCGCAGTAAAGGGTGTCAACCACCGTGACCCCTGGGCAGACGCCGCTATCGATCCCAAACGCGGTCGCGTTGTAGCTGCTGTCCACAAAAATATGGTTGTCTTTCAGCGCGATCAGGGTGTCTCTGTTAAACCCGAAGCTCCCTGCGCGAAAGGCATGGATGGCGTCGCTTCCAGACTGTTGAAGCAGACATGCACCCGCTTGTATCAAAACGCGCTGTTCTGCTAAAGAAAAATAGCGCAGGTGCTGACGTTTGCCTTTTATTTCCGGCAAGAGCGGCAAGATGGACTCGTCGACCCACTCTGTGTGCAGGTGGAGTTCAATGTCCTGGGAGGCTTCACGAAGGAGCCCAATGATGTCTGCCAAAGGCTGGTGACCGAAGCGGGTGGCGAAAAGTGGCTCGACAAAGAAAACGCCCTTGAGTCCATGCGCCAGCAGAAGATCCAGGGTCGCCGGCAGGCCATAGTTTCCCCGGGATGTCGGTCCATAGACATAACGTTGAAAGGCTTCAGGAAACTTTCTGTCGAGATCGTTCCAGCCATCACACCAGATCTCGACATCAACGGTTAAAAAGACGTTCAGCACGGCACTCCAGATGAATATCGAGGTCAGATGATCAAGGCAGACGGTAGTTGGGTGCCCTGGCCCGGAGCCATTGCTCCAACATCATCAGAATCCACACCATTTCGCCAAAGTAGCCTGGATGCTCTGGCAACTTCTGACCGAGCAAAGTCTTCACGAAGTCTGAGCGCACCAGTCCGCGTTCCGCCAGGCTTCTGAGTGAATCCGTCGCGAGCACCCTGAGAGCGGCGTTGGCATTGGCCCACACGCCAAATGGCAGACCAAAACCCTGCTTCTTCTTTCGGATGATTTCTTCTGGCAGGAAGCCCTGTAAAGCGGACTTGAAGAACCACCGCAGTTGCAATCCTTTTAGCTTGTCGCTGCTGGGCAGACTTTGTGAAAAGGTCAGAAGTCGTTCGTCAAGCATGGGAAATCCCACTTCAACGCCCGCCACGCAAGTAGCCCCTCTTACCTTGGGCAGGTCACTCTCTGCCAGCGTGAAGCGCCAGTCGTAGGCCAGTTCCCGATTCAGTGGGGTGCAGTCCGCAGCGTTTTGCCAGACTTGCTGTTGCAACAGTAGTGGAGCGGTCAGGTCAACCTGTGCGAGAAGTTGCGGAGTCATCACTTGATGTACCCCAAGCCTCATGATCAGGTTGTACATCTGGAGCCGATCAGGCATGGGTGCGCGGGCTTGTTCCACATAACTTGCTGCTTTGCGTGTGAGTGCGAAACGGCTTGCCATCGGGGCTGCCAACAGTGGATTCATCAGTTTGGTTTTGAGCACATCAGGCACATGGTCGTACCAGCCAAAAATTCGTTGCTTGGCATACCGTGAGTTGCCACCGAACAGTTCATCGCCCCCGTCCCCAGCCAGTAATTTGCTGACGCCATCTTCGCAGGCCATTTTTGCGCAATAGTAGGCTGGCAGCGCAGATGAATTGCCAAAAGGCTGATCGAAGTGACTCGCCACCATGGGAATGCTGCGAATCAGATCAGCGGGCTTGACGTAGTACTCGTGGTGCTTTGTCTTGAAGTGTCTGGCGGCGAGACGTGCGTACGCCATCTCGTCATAGCCTTGGGCGTCAAAGCCAATTGAATAGGTTGCTACTGGTACGTCGCTCGCCAGAGTTGCCATGCCAGCAATGGTTGAACTGTCTGTACCGCCGCTAAGAAAGCAGGCCGGCTGTGTTCCATCGAGCTGTGAGGCGACGCAGTCCTGCAGCAGTTGTCGGAAATCCATTTTCTTTTTCTCAAATGATGCCTCATGCTGCTCGGTAAAACAGGGTCTCCAATAGGCGGCGACAGTAAGCTGTCCCTTGTCAAAAACGGCATAGTGCCCTGGTGGTAGCCGGTGAACGTTCTTGAAGATGGTGCGTGGTGAGGGAATTGTGTGAAAGTAAAGGTAATCAAACAAGGCCTGCGGGTCAATATCGGTTGAGGCATCTCTCAACTCGTCTGCCCGGGAGGCAAACCGCAGCTGGCCATTGTCTACACGGTAGCAAAGAGTCTGTATGGAAAATCTGTCGACGGCCAGAAAAGTCCGTCCAGTGGAATCCCGCAGGCCAACCGCAAAATCCCCCTTGACGTTGATGGTCTCACCCGGAGCGTTGTGGGCCATCAAGTCACGCCACGCCGCGAGTGAGCCCTGGGTTTTCGCCAGGGTCGCTAACCTTGTGTCCGAGAATCGGGGTGATCCGCAGGACAGGTTCAGATTGCTGGCGTTCATTCAGTGGCTTTCTTGTGAGTTGAGGAGGCGTTCGGCCAAGGCCGTGTCTGCAACAAGTTCTTTGGTCTGACGTTTTGGCCTAGCCAGACCCCGATGGCGAGAACCAGAGCGATGCTCGCCTGTGTCGTGCACCAGCGTAAAAATAGCGCGGTCGGGCCAAGTAGGTTCAGCCGGTCTTGCCCCAACAGGAATTGCGCGCCTGAGTAGACCAAACCATACTTCTGCACGTTCTGCTCCAGCCCCTCGTTCAGTAGCCACCACCCCACGGGCAGGGCAGCCAGGCTGAATAGCACCGCAAGACCTATCTGGGTTGGCCCCGCGCTGACAGCCTCAGCCAGAAGCAGACCATTGATGCAAACGACCAGAAGCAGCGCGTAAAGGAATCCACCGCCGCCCCACCCCCATTCCCCGTCGCGGGCGATCAATTCATTCAGGTTATCGGTACTCGTCCAGTCAAATGCAATGGCCTTGCACAGCCACAACAGCGCACCTGCACCGAGAAGCAGTCCCGTCAGACGCAGGGTACGCCTTTCGCCACGCCAATCTGTCTGGCGCAATGCAACGAGCAGTCCCAGCACAATCGGCAAGGGCGCATAAAGCGCGCTGTAGCGGACAAAGTGTTCCACCGTGCCTATCCAGCGAGGCGAGTCGATCCAAAGAAAGACGTCTTTCCAGATCGACCCCCAGACCTCGCGCTGAGTTACAAACCAGAATCGATTTGACGAGCCGGAAATATCTTCAATGCTTTCAGTGGTGACACCTGCCCAAAGCAGGGCGAGACTAACCCCGCTGGCAAGCAGCGTGAGCGGAGCCAACTGAAGTCCGGGCCACCGGGCCCGGGCCAGACGTGTGCCCAGCCAAACCGACCCTCCACCGGCCCACAGCAGTGCCATCGAAAAGGCAAGGAGTGCCAGCGGATGCGCGTCTGCGCGGAACAGTTCACGAACGTTGTAGGGAATTGCGGGGAGAGACAGCAGGGCAGTCAAGCCCAGTATGAGAAAGATGACGGCCCCACCTGCCTGCAGTGGCCAAACGTTGAAGCCGGTAGGTAGCTTCGCTTGAGCAATTGGGACGGCGGAATCAGATGCCTTGAGAAAACCTGCTCCCTGCGCTTGAAATCTGGCTAGTGTCAGACCGGTCAGCAGTACCAGGAGGGGTTCGGTGATGTCGGCGTTTCTGCCCTTGATGATTGTCTGCATCAACTCCATCACAAAAGCCCACACAGCCAGCCCCAGTGTGGCAGGGGTGAGTCGTCCAGCGGACTCGGCCCCCACACACAAGATGCCCATATAGAAGATCAGGTTGCTTGTTAAAGACCGGACGTTGGAGAGCATTGATCCTTCCAGCATCGACGCAAATGGTAGCCAGGAGACGGTCGTGGCCTCGTCTAGCAGCTGATAGGGTGCCAACGCACTGGCTGTGTAGCAAAGGATCAGAGTGAGCCACACCAGTGTGCGACGTCTGACCTTGGCGCATGATTGGGTGATCGCCCAACCTAACCCGCCCAAGGCAAGTCCAACTGGTCCAGACGAGTGCATCGGCATGTCCTCAATGAACAACTTTCCCGCGATCATCACCGCCAGAATAAGTACAAGCCCAAATACTGACTGACGCCGGTTAAACACACACGTCATCAGATGCCCTGCAAACATCGCTACGGCTATTCCCTGCCAAAAAGGTGCGCCCAGCGTTACGGGCGTTGATAGGAGTAACTTGAGATTTGCCCTTATCAACTGCAGGTCAAGGCTGGGAACAAGGGGAAGCCACTCGATGGCGATCAGCCCGGCCAGAAGGTACATGGGCATCTTCCTGGTGTGGGGCAGGTCAGGCATTAGAGGGTGGTGAGTGGCGATGTAGCCGCCTGCCAGCGCGCCGATCAGCATGCCCAGCATGTTCCATGCGACATCGGCCAAGGCCGCATCGCGTGTAGGCAGAAAAACCTGCAGAACCTGCAATCCCAAGGCCATCGCCAACCCAGTTGCCACGATGCCAATGAAAGCTCGAAAAAACCCCCATGCAGGCACCCGGTGCAGCATGGAGATCAGACCCAGCGGGGCAAACAGGACTACATTGCCCAGCATGTCGCCTGTCGATGTAAATAGGTTTCTGTCCGAAAAGAGATGTGCCAGTGCTCCAGGCTTTGCCGTTGAGAAGTTGAAGGGGTACAACGATCCGTAAACTATCAAAAATGTGATGAGCACAAGGAGTCGTGTGTTGTTCATGATCAAAACGCAGTTTAGGTGCGCTGATTCAGGTAGATACTGACGCTTCGCAAGTTAGGCACTATTTACCAGGGAGCATGTGTGAAGAGAATCTTGATGGTCGCATTTCACTTTCCGCCGTTGGTGGGCAGCAGCGGAATTCAGCGAACGCTGCGGTTTGTTCAGCATTTGCCTTCGCTGGGTTGGCAGCCTCTGGTTCTTACAGCCCACCCGCGTGCCTACGAAGAGTCCAGTGATCACCTGCTGGCCGACGTGCCCGCGGGAACAGTGGTGCACCGAGCACTGGCATTTGACGCGGCACGTCACTTTCAGATAAGGGGTCACTACCTCGGCTGGATGGCGCGCCCCGACCGGTGGTCGAGCTGGAAGTATTTCGCCATCAGAGAAGGACTCAAGCTGATTGAGATGTTCAAGCCCGATGTGATTTGGTCCACCTACCCCATAGCAACAGCCCATGTGATTGCATCTGCTTTGCAGCGAAAAACGGGGATTCCCTGGATTGCGGATTTTCGGGATCCCATGGCGCAGCCGGGTTACCCGTCGGACCCATGTACTCGGCAGTGCTACCTTGGCATCGAGGCAGATGCGATGGAGCGTTCCAGCTATAGTGTTTTCACCACCCCAAGTGCAGCGCGTGTTTACAAGGAGCGCTACCCTGAGCGTGCCAGCCGTATCCGGGTGCTGGAGAACGGCTTCGACGAAGAGAGTTTCTTGGCTGCGGCTCAGATGACGCCGCCTATTCAGCGAGGCACCGCAGTAACGGGTCCTTTGTTGCTATTGCATAGTGGCGTTGTGTACCCCACGGAGCGTGATCCAAGCCATTTTTTTAAGGCACTGGCCCGACTCAGGCAAAACCGATTGTTGAGCCCGGCCGACCTGCGCATTCGATTTCGGGCTGCTGTGCATGAAACCTTGCTGCGACAGTTGGCAACAGATCATGGCGTTCAGGATTTCATTGAGGTGTGTCCGGCGATTCCCTACCGCGAGGCCTTGGCAGAAATGATGACTGTTGATGCGCTATTGGTCATGCAGGCCAGCAATTGCAATGCCCAGATTCCAGCCAAAATTTACGAATATCTGCGCGCTTCCAAGCCTATATTGGGATTGACCGATCCAGCTGGCGATACAGCCAGTGTCCTGCGTGCTGCAGGCCTTGATACCATCGCAGCCTTGAATTCTGCAGGCGATATTGCCCGGTTGCTACAGGTCCTGGTTCGAGACTGGCGCCAAGGGCGAGGCGCCTTGCCACAGGCGCTGGCGGTGCAGCAAGCCTCCCGCTATGGTCGTGCACAAGGTCTGGCGGCTTTGCTGGAGCAAGCCAGTGCCGTTACTGCACCCTCCCTTCTGGATTGATACAAGCGCTTGAGAAACATCAAGGTCCAAAGTTTGTTTCTTTTTAGACTCAATTTTTGTTTGTAACAAGCAGACGAGCAGACAAGGCCCGTGTGGATTGGTGGGCCACCTAGCCGCTTTGAACAGGGATTGCAGGATGAAAATAGCGTGTGCTGAGTTGCTGGGGGTTCTCGCCTCTTGTTGTTTGCATGAGACTCGTTGTCGTTGGCAGAGACTAGCTGCCTGCCCGTTGCGCTGAGCCATGCGCACCCTTCCTTGGACTGTGTTCCCTAAAGGGGCCGTGGTCAGCGTGTTGATGGCTGGATTGGTTCTAGCCTTGATCTGGATCCCGGAATTCTCTCATTGGTACGTGAAGCCGGCGCTCCCCACTGTGGCGGACGTGGATAGTGCCCGCACGCTGCCGCAACAAAGCACGCTGGACGAAGTCGCGACGATGTACCTGGGTGCCGTGGCGGTAGACCCGGCTCATGTGGTCTATTCTGCGGAGCAAATACTTCGGGGCAGCCTGAATTTGCCGGGCTTCGCCCCCATGCCATTGGCATTGCCATTCTCACCGGACGACTTGGTGCGGGGACTCCCTACCTTTCAACTGGCGGTGGCTTCGTTGGTGTCTGCAGATGTTCTGCTTGACGCCTATCGTCTGACGGGACGTGAGGCGTATTTTCTGCAGGCGCGTGAAATAGTCGTCCACTTTGCGCGCCATGAAGCTGCACAGTGGCTTGACCAGGGCTTGATGTGGAATGACCATGCAATTGCTGCACGCATACCCGTATTGGTCAAGTTTTGGGAACGTTACCGGGGGCACCCCACGTTTGACTCCGAGGTGGGCCTGATGGTTCTCAATCTTGTGTCGCGCAGCGCCAGATTGCTGGCCAAGCCTTCGTTCTACGCATGGCGCACGGGCCACGGGATAGTCAGCAATGTTGCATTGATGCAAATAGCCGTTGCTTTTCCAACGTTGCCCGAAGTTGCCTCCATCAGAAGGTTAGCGACCGATCGATTCAGCAGGCATTTGAAATACTGGATCAACCATGAGGGTGTAACGCTTCTGCACTCTGCTGGCTACCACTCTCCTGGGATGTTTGGCATGGTGTTGCGTCTCTATACCTTGAACGGAATCAGCATTCCGGAAAGCTGGTGGGCCCGTTATGCCAAAGCACTCGAATTCGATTTGCAGTTGCGTCGACCTGACGACACTTTGCCCATGTTTGGTGACACGATGAGCACCCCCCGTGCTCCTGGCTTGATCACTGACAGGAGCAACAGTGATGGTACAGCCGGCCCACTGAGGGCCAGAACGCCAGGAGCACCACCCCACAATTTCGCCAGCTACCCGGTAGCCGGCCATGCCATCTGGTGGGATGGATTGACTCCCTCAGATCAGGCTCAGATTTCAGCGGCTCAGACGGTTATGACATGGTCATACCATCCTGGACTGGGACACAAGATGGCGGACGAGTTGAGTATGGTGCTTTGGGCGGGCGGGCGAACTTGGTTGACGAACACGGGGTACTGGCCTTACGGCATTGCGGGGCGTGAGCAGGCGGAATCCTGGGGTGCATCGAATGCACCACACCTTTTCGGCGAGAGCAGGCACTCATCGCGTCAATCCCGCTTGCTTTCCCTTGGGCGGAGCGATGGTCTGTCATTCATTGACCTGGAGCGCGCAGGTCCATCAGGGTATACCGTTCGGCGCCAAATTATTCGCCTGCCGAATTATCAGAGTTGGGTGGTGCTTGATTACTCGCAGGATTCTGCTGTGCAAACAACAACCACGCACTGGACGCTCTATCCAGACCTGTCGGCAACACAAGTTGCCGGTGGAGGGCACTACAAGGTAGTCGCACCGGATTCACGCTTTGGCATGCGGTTGTCCTTCTCTGGATCGCCAGGCCACCAAGTAGCCTTGGTGTCAGGGCAGAAGTCGCCGTTTGCAGGGTGGGTTGTGATGGACCGCACGCCAACACCGGCCCCGGCCATTGTGGTGACGCAGCCCTCACAAAATAGTTGGAGCCTGGCGACCTGGTCGCTTGGCGAACAGACAGGCGAAGGCGCCTCACTTGCTGTTTCCAGTATGGCGAAATGGACCGATGTAGATCATTGGGTTGCCGTGGTGCAAACCCCCTCCGGCGAAGTGACTCTTACACGTGATGGCAAGCGGCTGCTTTTGCATCCGCCGGTGTCCATGGGCAGCGACGTCACCACGGTCGTGGATCTTGAGTCTCAAGCATCGCCGGAGGAAGAGCTGCAGGTCGTTCGGGGAAGTGCGCTGTGGGCCTCTGAAAACTATCAAAAATTTCGGGAATTGATTTCCTACCGCATGGAGATCACTCGATGGTTGCTGGCCATTTTGATAGGCCAGGAGCTCGTATTCTTTTTCCTGCGACATCAGCCTGGACGTGTCGTTCGTGTTCTCCGGGTTGGTAGCTGGGTCGTTTGGGCGATGGGTGGCATGTGGCTGTCGCAGGTCTATTTGACCGTTGCTCACTGATGGATATGAGTCTGCGATCTCAAGCGCTGTCGGGTTTTCGCTGGACGGTCAGCGTCAGGCTTCTTAGTCAGTTGGTGACTTGGGTAATCACGCTGGCGGTGATTCGATTGCTGACACCGGCTGATTACGGCCTGTTGGCCATGGCTACCGTTTTTGTCGCATTTTCGTCCATGTTCTCCGAATTGGGTCTTGGGGCAGCGATTGTCCAAAAAAAGGACGTCGATGTGGGGCTTCTCAAACGGGCTTTTGGTTTGATTTTGATTGTCCATTTTTCACTGGCTGCCATGCTGGTGCTCGCGGCACCCCTGATTGCTGATTTCTATGCCGAGCCGCGTGTTACTTCAGTCATCCGGGTGCTCTCCTTGCAATTCATATTGGGCGCATTTGCTGTGATCCCTGATGCACAGTTGCAGCGGCGAATGGAGTTTCGCAACCGTTCTCTTCTGGATTTCTCTGGCGCGGTACTTGCCAGTGGCGTCACCCTGTTCATGGCGATGGCTGGTTCGGGAGTGTGGGCCTTGGTAGCTGGTTCCTTGATTGCTCAGGCTTTCAAGACCATCGGAATCAACTGTTTGTCACCATTCCTGCGCTGGCCTGATTTTTCGCTTCAGGGGATGCGTTCCTTGCTGCAATTCGGTGGGAATTTCACGGCGGTACAGGTCTTCTGGATGTTTTTGTCGCAGGTGGATGTCCTGATTTGTGCCAAGTGGCTCGGCAACGAGGTGCTGGGTTTTTATTCGGTGGCCATGCAACTTGCATCGCTGCCGAGTCAGCGGATTTCGGGCTTGGTGAACCAGGTGGCCTTTCCGACATTTGCCAGAATGCAGGGTGAGATGTGTAAGGTCGGGGACAGCGTACTGTCAGGAGTCCGGCTGTTAAGTTTCTTTTCTTTCCCTGTGCTTTGGGGCATGTCCAGCGTGGCCCCGGAGATTGTCGAGGTCGTACTGGGCGACAAGTGGGCGCTGGCTACAGTGCCACTCCAGGCACTCACCTTGATCATGCCTTTACGGATCGTGGGTAATTTTGTTGCAACGGCTGTGCAGGGTATTGGGCGTTCCGATGTTGTGCTGCGTAGCGTCGTATGGGCATCATTTGTGACGCCGCCTGTGTTTGTAGTGGGTGCGTACGCCTCGGGACTCCTGGGGTTGAGCCTGGCGTGGCTTGTGGCATCACCTCTTTCGTTCTTGCAAAGTATGGTGCGCAGCTTGCCGGTGCTGGGCTTGAGTTTGACGCAGCTGGCCCGGGCCATGGGGCCCGCCGCCGGCACGGGCTTGGTCATGTACGGTGCAGTGGTAGCTGCACGGCATCTTCTTTTGACCGGGCAAGGTGGGGTCGTGCGCCTGTGCGTGCTGGTGGGCGTGGGCGCGTTGGCTTACGGCACGGTGGCGCTGGTAGTCAATCGCAAAGGCGTGCAGGAAGTTTTTGAGACCGTGCGCAGTATTGCCATGGTCAAGCGCGCGTCGTGATGGAGGCAGATCATGCTACGACTCGCAATTGACGTGGGGCGGCGTGCCAAAGCCACATTGTGGAGCCTGTTTGAAAAGGCAAGGAGCGGACTGACGTGGCGGTGGTGGCACCTCTTTGATCGTGTGTTACAGCGAATCACTCTATGGCATCGGGAACGTTTGCGACACACTGTGTTTGTCGGGGTCACGGGGAGCGCGGGTAAAACCACCACCAAAGATTTGATTGCCGGGATCCTGGATAGTCATATGGCGGGTGTAAGAAAGAGTCCTGGTTCCTTGAATTGGCCGATTGACATGATCCGCGTCGTACTTGGGACGCGAACATCTGCCCCCTTCTGTGTGGTTGAAATATCTGGTCATGCCCCCGGTGCATTGGATTTGCCGCTCAAGCTGGTGCAGCCCATGGTTGGTGTGGTGACCGGCATTGGCGCCGATCACTTCACTGCATTCAAGAGCCGAGGTGCGATTGCCCATGAGAAAGGCAAGCTCATCCGGTCCTTACCCGCCAATGGCATCGCCATCCTGAATGCAGATGATCCCTTGGTGCTTGCCATGCAGGCGGATTTCTCTGGTCGCAAGGTCACCTTTGGGGTGGCTCCCGAGGCCATGCTGCGCGGTGACGCCATTCAGTCAACTTGGCCACAAAGGCTTGAGTTGGATGTGCATTGGCAGGGCGAGTCAGTGCATGTTCAGACGCAACTGTGCGGTGCTCATTGGGCCCCCGTGGTCCTCGCTGCCGCTGCCACCGGAGTTGCACTTGGGGTGCCTCTTGCGGTCGTTGCGCAGGCGTTGGCGCACGTTCCACCCTTTGAGGGACGGATGGCCCCAGAGCGGCACGGGGGCGTTGCCTTCATCCGGGACGATTGGAAGGCGCCGCTGTCTTCCATCGGACCCGCGTTCGAGTTCATGCGTGATGCTCGCGCTGGCCGAAAAATCATCGTGATCGGCAGCATTTCAGACTACCAGGGCGACTCGACCCGCCGCTATGTTGAGGTGGGGAAGATGGCCCTGGAGGTTGCCGACTGTGTCGTTTTCGTGGGTCCGAAAGCCTCAGCCTGCTTGCGTGCCAGGCAGGAATCAGATGGGGAGTTGTTTGCATTTGCGTCGCTGCGTGACGCTTCTGCTCACCTCGCGTCGTATTTCAAGCCAGGTGATCTCGTCTTGCTGAAGGGGTCTCACAAGGCAGATCACATGCAGCGCCTTCTGATTGCCTTGAAAGGTTCGATTCAATGCTGGCGAGCTGACTGCGGCCGAATTCAGTCCTGTGAGACTTGCGAGTTGCTTCACATACCATCAGGGCCAGCGCTGGCCAAAGAGATGACGGACAACCTTGCGATGCCTCTTGTGGAGGAATCCACAGCCTCAGAGTTGAGCGGTTCAACCTCCATCACCCAAGTGGTCATTGGTCTTGGCAACCCCGCCAAAGATCTCGCCAACACGCCACACAACGTGGGGTATCGCGCAGTGGAGGTGCTTGCGCAGCGCATGGGAGCGCATTGGGTTGATGACAGCCCGCTCGCCCTTGTCGCTCGCGGCGAATGCCAGGGCACAGGAATGTGGCTGATCAAACCATTGGTTCCGATGAACGAGACAGGGCCTGCGTTGCTTCGTTTGTTCAAGGACTTCTCTTTCAGGTCTCATCAGATCGTTCTGGTTCATGACGACCTCGATCTTCCGTTGGGCGTGGTGCGTGCACGCTTGCGTGGCGGGGACGGTGGGCACCTTGGGGTGCGGTCCATCCTCCAGTCGTTTCAGGATGACAAGTTTCGCCGGGTCAAGATGGGGGTTGCTCCAGCCCATCCCAACAAGTCGATGGCTGACTATGTGGTGACGCCACTCCTGCCCGAGCAATGGGATGCCATCAGTTCCGCAAGCGAGGTGGCTGCTGACCGTGTGCTTGAACTCATCCGGCAACCAGTACGTTAACTATGTAAGGTCCATTGCGTGAAGCTCAACTACCAACTTGTCTCTGCTTTGCCCAAAATGGCATGGATCGCGCGCATGAATTGGCATGATCACCAGACCTTGGTGCAGCACGGTCCATGGGTCGAGGTCGGTATACGGGGATTCGTTGAAGGGGTCTGGGATGGCCCGTTTTCAGCCATTGATTTCGATCGCAGTGCCTGCATGTTTGGGTCTGGTGCAGTCCTCAGGGGCGATTCCATCGTCTTTGTTTCCAGTGCCAGTACCACGGACTATCTCTATTGGTGGGCTGGCCCAAATGGGGCTTGCATGGCTGTGGCGAACTCGTTGCCCTTGCTGCTTATGAGTCTGGACGATGAACTTGATCCTCAGGTTCAACACTATGACCAGATCAATAATTCAATCTTGTCAGGGCTCAATAACTACACCCCACAGATACCTACATGTCGGGGTAGCGTGAACCGGCTCATGCACTGGAATCTGTCGATAGCGTCTGGGCGAGCAAAGCTTGAGGACAAGCCGCTACCACCCCCCTTTGCCGAGTTCAATGACTACGCCTCTTACCTCGCTCAGGCCTGTGTGCGACTTGCAAAGAATGCACGAGATCCCTTTCGGGTGCGGCCGATGGCAATTTTTTCCACCCAGTCCAGAGGGTATGACTCCACCGCTGCGAATGCTGTGGCTATAAACATGGGTATTGATCTCGTTTTTACGGTGACCACGAGCAAAGGCAAGGGCTATTTTGCAGACGAGGACCAGGACCATGAGTTGAACGATGATGGCAGCGAGATCTGTCAAGTGTTGGGTTTGCCGTGCGTGCCCATTGAGCGCCGGGCGCTGGAGAACAACTCTGAGATGGAATATCTGTTTTATGCGTGTATGCAGGAAACAGGAGATTTCAACTTGCTGCAGATTGGTGAGTATGTCACCCGACCTACTGTGCTGATGACGGGCTGTCTGGGTGAGTTGTGGTACGGGGAAAACTACTATAAGGAGCACCCCGACCTGATCAATCCTGACTTGATGCGGGTGGATTTGGGCAACCATGGCCTGACTGAAGTCCGACTGCAGGCGGGGTATGTCCAACTGGCCTTTCCCTATATTGGTGCTCGACGTCGGGCCGATATTTTCAGAATCACCCAGTCGGCGGAGATGGCGCCCTGGTGGCTTCACACGGACTACGATCGGCCGATTCCCCGACGTCTGGCAGAGCAGGCTGGCGTGCCTCGGGCCCTGTTTGGCCAAGTAAAGATGGCCAGCTTGCTGGAGTATCCTGCGCCAATCACACCCGTTGACCCAGATCTGCGCCAGGCCTACCTGGAATTTCTGGTGAAGCACGGGCTTTTGTCGCGCCTTCAAGCCAATTTGCTGAACTGGGTGCGCCGTTGGAACGCCATGCTCTGGATGACCTCACCGCAGCGCCATGCCTGGAATTATTACTTTCAGCGAATGGTTTCCAAGCTGCTCGGGCGTCCGTTTTCTTTCTCGCCGGTGTTGACCCGGTTGAATGGCTCCATCTTTTGCTTTTGCGTGAACAGGCGTGTGGCGGACTACCGCCAAGCCCTGGCAACTCAGTCAAACGAGAGGACCTGCAGCAGCCAGTAGCAGTTCAGATCTTCCCATTTCGGGTGTGAGTGTCGAATTGCTGGTAGAGCTCCAGCCGCCACAGAATATGACGGCAATCTCGCAGACCCAGGGCATGCAGCAGCGCAGCGATACCCACCCGGGCTTGCGAGAAAACAGGCGGTTGCAGGTCATGGGCCAGGGAACGCAGTAGGGCCATTGAAGTTTTGCGGCGCGCCGAAAACGCCTCATTCTTGATTTCGGTGGGTGCCCACTGGTAGCTCGCGCTCGGATCTCCGGCCACGGGGCAGGGTACATGCCCCGGGTAGGTTTGCCACGGTGTCTTGCGTGCAAATTCAGGCAGATGCGTGAAGAACTCGGCATACAGCCGATGCAGCACGCCCCACTGCACTGGCGTTGATGCGACGGATTTCAGAAATGCTGTGTCAAAGAACGGTGTCAGCAACTCCAGTCCATGCTGGTCGATGCTCTCGAAGTGTTTGAACAAGTGACGCCGCTGGTCGTTAAACAACAAGAAGAGGTAGAGCTGGCGACCCAAGTCGTCGCGGCGGTAGCGGTTGACCTCGCACATCACGCTTTCCCACAGCATTTGTGGAAGCTGTTGCCGTGCTGTCCTGTTGAAGACCTGGCTCGACAATGCCATGTGGTTGAGGTCAAAAAAATGAATGACTGCCGCCTGCAAGTCGCCCCCTTGTGCATGGGCGAGCATCTGTGTGTCCATATAGACGTGACCCAGGCCGACACTCCCGCCATCACCTGACCAAATGAAAGCCGGGCGATCCACGCCGGTGGACTGACGCTGCTCCAATTCGGTCTTGGCCGCACGGGCCAGAAAAGAAAAATTTGGGAAGACACCACCCGCCAGGCAATGCAGGTGGCACAGCCCGCCAGTTTCGGAAGAAAACAACTGGGCATAACGCTGATCTTGCGAGTCCTGAGGTGAAAAATTCAGCGCCTCGACCTCGCGCCCCATGCCCACCAAGGTAGCCACGATAGCCCTGGAGTCCATGCCGCCGCTTAGAAAACTGTAGGTACGCTGGTCGAGCCCCAGCCGGATGCTGATCGCTTCACGAAAGGTTGCATGAAGTTGTCTTGACGCCTCCTCCAAGGTGTTTGGTGAAGTATGCAGCTTTGACCAGTCATCGTAGTTGTGTAGAGTGACGCCCGACCTGTTCGCAGTGAGGGTCTGGCATTCCCGCAATACGGTGATTCCTTCAAAAGGCGTCCTCTCTGCCAGTGGAAAGGTGAACACACTTAATTCCGCCATACCCAGCACAGACAGCTTTTTGCGTATCTCCGGCATGGCTTCAAGAAGACGCAATGCGGTAGAGAAAATCAGGCATCCGTCCTGAATCACGTAGTAGATCGACCTCAGTCCGAGGGCATCTGTAGCCAGGTGGAGTTGCTGTCTTTGTGCATCATGGTGAACCAGCGCAAAAGAGCCACGGCATTTGGCCAGCTCGGCATCATTGGGTGCTGAGCCATTTGGCACCAGGCGATCCAGCTGTCGCGCGCGGCTGGGCCGCGTGGCGTTGACCATCAATAGAGGGTCGCCTGCCAACGCTGTGACTGAACCACCCTGTGCATGTCGCCAGGCGGGTTCCTGGAAGGCGCCAGAGTCCCATTTAACCAGGAAGAAGCTTGCCATGTCCTGGACACTGATTTGTCCCGTGCTGTCGTCCTGGCTCCTTAAGTGGCGCCGTAATGATGTCTTGAGACCTGGCGGAAGCTGCGCAGAGTGAAGATGAAATGCGCCTGCAAATAGAGTCATTGCGAATGAGTTCCTGCGGTCGATCCGATTGCTGGTAAAGAGGCTGCTACATCAGCGGCACGCCAGTGCCCCGCACGAGTCAGGCGGTCTCGTAGTCCTTTCAGTGTGAGCCCGTATCCATAGGCTTTGTGTGCGTTTTCCAGCGCTTTGTCGTAGTCTTTCAAGTCAAAGTAGATCTGGCCCAGGTTGTAGTAAATGAAGGCGTTGTTTCCAGCGACTTTGCCTACTTGGGCCAACTCATGGCTTGCCTCGGTTGCCCGCGCCTGGCTTGACAGGAAGCTCGCATACATCATGCGAACCGTGGTGTCATCGGGGCGAAAGCGCAGCGCCCGCTGGAAATAGCATTCCACACTGTATTCGGCTCTGGGTGGCTGGGGGGTTTTGAGCTTTTGTCCGAGCAGCATCATGCTCATCAAAGCACGGTGATGGTTGGGGAAGGCACCCAATGTGTAGGATAAGTCAACACCAACGAAGGTGCTCTGCTTTCCCCGAATGAGGGCCTCTACTTCGGGTGTGAAGTGATAGTGCTCAACAAGCTCCAGCGCTTGTCGCGAACTGGTACGGTAGTCACTTCCAGTTCGAAGGTCACCGCAAGTTGACAAATCATTTTGTGCGATCGAACCTGCATTTGCCAGCAGTACACCCAAGGTCAGCAGGCATCGTATCGTCAGCCAGGATTGAGGAGCCTTGTATTGATTTTTCATGGGATTTCAGCGCCTGGAATTAGTCGGGTTGGAGGTGATTAGA
>JBIIVW010000248.1:0-4982 GCA_044339205.1 Rhodoferax sp.
ATGGCTTTTTGACCCTGTTTGACCGCAAGAAAGACATGATCATCTCCGGGGGCTTCAACGTCTACCCCAGTGACCTGGAGGCCGTGTTGCTCCAGCACGCCGGCGTCCAGGAGGCCGCCGTGGTGGGCATGCCTTCGGTTCAATGGGGTGAGACGCCGGTGGCTTTTGTGGTGCGCAAGGCGGGCGACCAGAGCACCGCGCAAGACCTGCTGGATTGGGTGAGCGCGCGGGTCGGTAAAACCCAGCGGCTGGCCGCGGTGCACTTGATTGACGAACTGCCGCGCAGCGCCATTGGCAAGGTGCTCAAGCGGGAGCTGCGCGACCAGTTGAATGCGTAGCCGTATATGCCGTTGAAGCCGTAATGGCGCGAGCGGTCAGGCGACGCTGGAGCCCGTGTTGGCTGCCTCGTCTGGTGCGGGCTGGTTCAGCAGGTGCAGCCGCTCGGGCGTGCCCACATCGGTCCATCTGCCTGTGTACATTTCGGCGCTCACCCGGCCTTGTTGCATCGCGGCGCGCAGCAAGGGCCCCAACGCCGCCTTGCTGCCAAGCGGGTTGCCCGCCGGGATGTCGCACCACGGCGGGGCAAACAAGACGCTGCGGTACAAGCCAAGGGTCGAGTAGGTGAATTGCTCCGGCGCGTGGTTCAGGGCCACGCCGCTGGCGTTCAGGCCAAAGTCGCCCTGGGGGTTGTGCGCGGGGTTGGGCACCAGCCAGATATGCGCCAACTGGTCGCTGGCGACAAATCGCTGGACCGCCGCCTGGCTGAACACGAAGTCCGGCGCAAACACATCGCCCGCCAGCACCCAAAACACCTCACCCAGTTGAGGCAGGGCCCGCGCAATGCCGCCGGCCGTCTCCAGCGCGCCACCAAAGTCCCGGCCTTCGTGGGAGTAGTGCAGCGTCAGGTTTCCTGAATTTGATAGCTGCTCAGGCATACATGACGCCGGCTGGAGGCTAAAATGATCACCAAATGCCGCCTCAAGCTGTTCACCGAGCCAAGCCGTGTTCACCACCACCTGATCACAGCCGCCTTGCGCCAGGGCTTCCAGGTGCCACTGCATCAGCGGCTTGCCGCGCACCGTCAGCAAGGGCTTGGGGGTGGTGTCGGTCAAGGGGCGCATGCGCTCGCCGCGACCGGCGGCCAGCAGCATGGCAGGAATGGGCACGGGAGCGGGGTGGGGGGCGGCGTCTTTCATCAGGGTGAATTTTGCCTTGTTCGCCATGGCAGTCCCTGCAGCACGGCGCACCCCACAGGGGCGCAAGGACACTCCAACTTGGGTATAAGTTCAGCAACCCCCTATTTCAGCCGCCAGGCTTTCACCGCATGCACCGATTTTTAGCGCTCTTGTTGTTTGCCTTTTCCGCCGTGGCATTGGCCCAGGCGCCACGCCAGGGGACGGACGGTTTTCGAAATAACTACCCGCACCCTGACAAGCCCAGCTTTCTCGCCTGGCAGTGGGAACGTCTGCGCGACGGTTTGCCCCAGCCGCCGCCGGGAGGCTGGAACTTGCCGGCCATGCAGACCGATCCAGGGGCCCTGGGTGCACCGGGCAACAACCCGTCGGTGACCTGGGTGGGCCACGCCACGATGCTGGTGCGCCTGGCCGGCAAAAACATGCTGTTTGACCCGATTTTTTCGGAACGCGCCTCGCCGGTGGGGTTTGCCGGCCCCCGGCGCATCGTGCCCTTGCCGATTGACATTCCCCAGTTGCCGCGCATTGACGTGGTGATGATTTCCCACAACCACTACGACCACCTGGATGCGGAGTCCATCAAGCGCCTGGCTGCCATGCCACAGGGCAGCCCGCGGTTTTTGGTGCCCCTGGGTTTGAAGGCCTGGTTTGCGGAGCAGGGCATCACCCGTGTGGACGAGTACGACTGGTGGCAAGACACCCGCGAGGACACGCTCAAAATCACCTTTGTGCCGGTGCAACACTGGAGCAAGCGCCGCCTGAATGACACCAACCAGACGCTGTGGGGCGGCTGGGTGGTGGAGGGCGAGGGCTTGCGCCTGATTCACACGGGAGACACCGGGTACTCCAGGGATTTTCAGGACATTGGCGCACGGCTCGGACCGTTTGACATGGCCTTCATTCCCATTGGCGCTTACGCCCCGCGCTGGTTCATGAAAATCATGCACATTGATGTGCCCGAGGCGGTGCAGGTGCGCGCCGATTTGCGGGCCCGCCGGGCGATTGGCATGCACTGGGGCACTTTTGAGTCGCTGGCCGATGAACCGCTGGACGAGCCGCCCGCGGAACTGGCCCGCAGGCGCACCGAGCGGGGCTTGTCTCAGTCCGACTTTGACGTGATGATGATTGGCGAGACCCGCCGGCTTGAGAAAGCCCCCGCGCCTTGAAGTCAGGGGCGGGGGCGGGCTTCAGCCGTCCTGGTTGATTTGCTGGATCAAGGCGTCCAGCAAGGTCTGGGCTTGGTCGTTGTCTACCTGGCAAGTGCCGGCTGCGCTGTGGCCGCCGCCGCCGTATTTCAGCATCAATTCGCCTACATTGGTCTTGCTGCCCCGGTCCAGGATGGACTTGCCGGTGGCAAAGACCGTGTTCTGCTTTTGCACGCCCCACAGCACATGGATGGAGATGTTGCACTGCGGGTACAGCGCGTAAATCATGAAGCGGTTGGCGGCAAAGATGGTTTCCTCATGGCGCAGGTCCAGCACCACCAGGTTGTTGTGCACCGTGGCGCAGCGCTCAATTTGCTCGCGTGCGCGGGCCGCGTGGTCAAAGTAGAGTTCGGTACGCTCCACCACATCGGGCAGGCGCAGGATGTCGGCAATGCCGTGGCTGCGGCAGTATTCGATCAAGTCCATCATCAGCTGGTAATTGCTGACCCGGAACTCCCGAAAACGCCCCAGCCCGGTGCGCGAATCCATCAGGTAATTGAGCAGCACCCAGTCGGTGGGCGCGAGGATTTCGTCGTGGCTGAACTGCGCCGAGTCGGCTTTGTCCACCGCGGCCATCATCTCAAAGCTGATATTCGGGAACGCCTTGGCACCACCGTAGTAGTCGTACACCACCCGGGCGGCCGAGGGCGCGTGGCCCGAAATAATGTGGTTGGGGCGCTCGCCCGTGTTGCGGATGGTCTCGGACTCGTGGTGGTCAAACGACAGGTGCGCGCTGGCGACGTAGGGCAGGTTGGTGGTGATGTCCCGGTCGGTGATGTCGACCTTGCCGTCCTGCATGTCTTTGGGGTGAACAAACTTGATGTCGTCAATCAGGTTCAGTTCTTTCAGCAGCACGGCGCAGACCAGACCGTCAAAGTCACTGCGGGTCACCAGCCGGAATTTGCTTTGGCTCATGGAAGTCCTTTATTCGACAAAAAAGTGAAAAACGGGGGAAACAAAATGTTTCAAACGCAATCATCCTAACGCGCGCACGGCCGTGCTGCGTTGGAACGCAAGCTTCGCCACTGCTGCATGAAGCCCTCAAAACGATGGAACTGGCCGATCTGGGGGGTAGCAATAAAGGATTATTTCCCGATAGAAAGCGGCTAAAGCCGTCGCTTTAACTGCGTGAAAAACTATCGGCCGGCGCGCGGCAGCCAACGGTGTTGCCGGGCCAAGCGCTCCAAGCTGGTCCAATTGGTACATTGAACCCGGATTTTTGGCCAGATGAATTGGAGCAACTCGCATTCCGCCAGCGTGTCCGCAGCGGCTTGGTGACGCGCTGCGCAGTGAATGCCAAAGTGGCTCATCCAGTCATCCAGCGCATGCGCATCCACACCTTCACAGGTCACCGCGCAAAGATGGTCGACATCGACCCAGGGGTTGGGCAGGGTCTGACCCAGATACTGCCGGCTGTAGCGATTGATCATTCCCTGATCAAATGCCGCATGAAAAGCCAATAAAGGTGCGCTGCCAACATAGGCTGCAAAGGCTTGCATTGCCAGCTCAGGGTTCAATCCTTCGCGTTGCTGTTGCGCGCCGATACCGTGCAGCAGAATGTTCTCCTTGTTGGAAACTTCTTCCTGGCCTAGCACCACTTCGAAACTGTCGCCCAGCCGTACGCCCAGCGTTCCTTTGTGCCAGTCCACCTCCAACGCAATGGCGGCAATGGCCAACAGGCGGTCCGACTGGATATTCAGACCACTGGTTTCGACATCGAGCATGATCCAGCGGTTCGGTTCCGGGGATTCGCTGCCAGCGATAGCGTGCTTTAAACGCTCGATCCAGGACATGGCTAACGCTCGTAGTCCAGTTGGAGTCGCTGTTGCAGCCGGTGCGCAACCTTGATGGACTCGCGCAGAATTCGCCGATCAATATCGTTCAGGCCGGCCACCTGTATTTCATTGGGTGGAGCTTCGTTTTCATCACTCTGCAGTTGGATACGCAAACGCAGCATCTGCAAGAACTCAAAACCAGTCACCCATGCTTCATACTCGGTTTTGGCCAGCTTCAGCAGGAGTCCCACAGCCTCAAGGCGACGTTGGGTGTTTGTTTCCTGAATGCCATTGGCCAGGCTGTAGATGCGGGCAGCATCCACAAAAATCGCGGTTCCGCGCAATTTCAGGTCCAGCCTCCCCCTGGCGTCGCTGTCAATGGCGCCGCGCCAATTCAAAGGTGCTGTGCGTGTGAGCGCATTGAGTGCCATCTGTTTCAGAAACCGGGGTGTCGTACTGGCACTCAAGCGCACACTTTCCCGCAGCGAGTGGGCAAGGGAATGATCCCCCGCTAACGGCCTGAAATCAAAATAGATGGACGCATTGAGCAAATGTCCCGGTGAGCCCTGCGCAATCCAGTGATGAAACCGTTCATGCCATTCATCGAGTGTCAGGCAGCATGACTCTTCACCGGCCATGATGCCACCCTTGCAGAGCGGAAATCCACAGGTCTCCAAGGCAAGGTTGACCGAACGCGCAAAAGCACGAACGGCTCCGCGGGTTTCAGGGTCAGTGTCATTGGCGAGAATGAGTGCGTTGTCCTGGTCGGTTGCAATCGTTTGCTCATCGCGCCCTTCTGAACCCAGGCA
>JBIIVW010000249.1:0-4974 GCA_044339205.1 Rhodoferax sp.
GGCGACAACGTGTCGATCACCGTCAAGTTGATCAACCCGATCGCCATGGAAGAAGGCCTGCGTTTTGCTATCCGCGAAGGCGGCAAGACGGTCGGCGCCGGTGTGGTTGCCAAGATCATCGCGTAATAATTTTTTTGATTAATGCAGGGGCGTAGCTCAATTGGCAGAGCGTCGGTCTCCAAAACCGAAGGTTGATGGTTCGATTCCTTCCGCCCCTGCCACCTGATTTTTGTAAATAGGGTGGAAAAGCCAAGCCCGCTATGTAAATGGCGGGCTTCAGTGCCTTTAGGTAACTGCTTTGATTTGACTTTGACAAGCGCGAGATAGAGAAAAAATGGCCACCACACAAGTAGAAACCGTCAGCACCGGGGCAGACAAGGCCAAGCTAGCGGCATCCGTCGCCTTGGTCGTCGCGGCTCTGGCCGCATTTTACGTTTTAAGTAGTCGGGGCTCGCTGGTTCAGTGGGGCGCTTTGCTCGTCGGCCTCGCAGCAGCTGTGGTAGTTTTTTTCACGTCCGAGCCAGGCAAAGCATTAGTGGCGTTCGGTCGAGACTCTTGGCGAGAGGTCAAAAAAGTTGTTTGGCCCGCTCGCAAAGAAGCAATCCAAATGACTGCTTATGTTTTTGTGTTTGTATTTGTCATGGCCATATTTCTCTGGCTGACAGACAAAACGCTTGAATGGCTGTTTTATGACCTGATCCTGGGGTGGAGAAAGTAATGACCGATTCTGTAGAAACCCCATCAACCAGCCTACCTGCGGCAGCGCAGGTGTTGTCGACAGCGTCGACCAACCCGGACATGCGGTGGTATGTGGTTCACGCTTATTCCGGCATGGAAAAAACTGTGGAGCGAAACATTGCTGAGCGGATTGCCCGCGCTGGCATGGAAAACAAATTCGGTCGGGTTTTGGTTCCGACGGAGGAAGTGGTTGAGATCAAGAACGGTCAAAAGAAAACCACTGAGCGCAAGTTCTTCCCAGGATACGTTTTGGTCGAGATGGTCATGAACGATGAGACTTGGCATTTGATCAAGCACACGAATAAAGTGACCGGCTTTGTTGGCGGCGTCAAAAACAGACCTGCGCCCATCTCAGAAGCTGAAGTCATGAAAATCGTGACCCAGATGCAGGAAGGCACAGAAAAGCCTCGCCACAAGGTCGAATTTATTGTGGGTGAGTTTGTTCGGGTCAAGGACGGTCCATTCACTGACTTCACCGGATCGGTTGAAGACGTCAACTATGAAAAGAGCAAAGTCCGGGTTGCGGTCACCATTTTTGGGCGATCCACCCCTGTGGAACTTGAATTCTCACAAATCGAAAAAACCTAACTCTGAAATTTTTTTCAGGGTCTGATTTCGCACTTTTCGGCTCGGTGCGGATGTAGTCAGTGAGTCGTTAACCCCGGGGAGCCAGGGTCTGTTCAATTAGGAGCACGGCCCGGGCGTTATCACCCGCAAGGAGAAAAGCATGGCGAAAAAAATCGTCGGTTTTGTCAAACTGCAAGTACCAGCAGGCAAAGCCAATCCATCACCGCCCATCGGACCCGCACTGGGTCAACGCGGTTTGAACATCATGGAATTCTGCAAGGCATTCAATGCCCAGACCCAAGGTATCGAGCCAGGCCTGCCACTGCCCGTGGTGATCACCGCTTTTGCGGACAAGAGCTTCACTTTCGTCATCAAGTCACCACCTTCGTCGATTCTGATCAAGAAGGCCGTGAAGATTGACAAGGGTTCGGCAACACCGCACACCGTCAAGGTGGGCAAGATCACTCGTGCCCAGCTCGAAGAGATCGCCAAGACCAAAATGAAAGACCTGACCGCTGCCGACATGGATGCAGCAGTCCGTACCATCGCCGGCTCTGCCCGCTCGATGGGCGTGAACGTGGAGGGTGTGTAAATGACTCAATTGACTAAAAAACAAAAGTCCTTCGCCGGCAAAGTGGACAGCAACAAGCTGTACCCTCTCGCTGATGCGCTTGGACTCGTGAAAGAGTGCGCGAACGCAAAGTTCGACGAATCCATCGATGTGGCCGTTCAGTTGGGCATCGATGCCAAGAAGTCCGATCAAGTTGTGCGTGGCGCTGTCGTACTTCCCAATGGTACTGGCAAGACCAAACGTGTCGCTGTGTTCGCTCAAGGCGCCAAGGCTGAAGAAGCAAAAGCAGCCGGTGCAGACATCGTCGGCATGGAAGACCTCGCAGCCATGATCAAAGCAGGCGACATGCCCTTTGACATCGTGATTGCGGCTCCAGACGCAATGCGTATAGTTGGTACATTGGGTCAAATTTTGGGACCACGTGGGCTGATGCCAAACCCCAAGGTGGGCACTGTGACACCTGATGTGGCCACTGCTGTGAAAAATGCCAAAGCTGGACAAGTTCAGTTTCGTGTTGACAAGGCCGGCATTATTCACTCCACCATCGGACGTCGTTCTTTTGACAGCGACAAACTGCAGGGCAACCTGGCTGCGCTGGTAGAGGCTTTGACCAAAGCCAAACCGGCCACCAGCAAAGGCGTGTACCTTCGCAAAGTCGCTGTTTCTTCCACGATGGGCGTGGGCGTTCGCGTGGATCTGCAAACTATTGCTGCTTGATAGCAAAAATTTGAGTCATTTGAAAAAATGACTCGAAGTGGTGGGCTGCCTGAATTGAAAAATGGGGGCAGGTCATCCAAGACCGTTGGCGAGCGAACTGCTTCATGCAGATGAGCTCTTAATCCAGGTGTGACAGACAGAGTTTGTGACACAACCAACGCAGATGGCGATCCCGCTGCAGACGGAAAAATTTCCTGAACAGTTGGTCGCTGAAATGTGGCGTGTTTGAAGGCATTTAACCAACAGGCACAATTTAAGGAGTAGACCTTGAGTCTTAATCGCAGTGAGAAAGAAGCGGTCATCAGTGATGTGACTGGGCTCGCCGCAAAAGCTCAAACGCTCGTGATGGCGGAATACCGTGGAATCACGGTCGCTGACATGACCAAATTGCGCTCTACCGCGCGCAGCAATGGTGTGAGCCTGAGTGTGTTGAAAAACACGCTGGCACGCCGTGCTGTGTCGGGCAGCGGATTTGAAGTTGTGTCCGACCTGATGACCGGTCCGCTGATCTATAGCTTCTCTGAAGATGCAGTGGCTGCCGCGCGAGTGGTAGCTGACTTCGCAAAAACCAACGACAAGTTGGTGATTCGCGGTGGTGCATACGGCGGAAAAGCTTTGGACGTCAACGGCGTTAAACAACTCGCAAGCATTCCTTCCAAAGAAGTCTTGTTGGCGCAGTTGCTGGGCTTGATGCAATCCCCGATCTCCCGCACAGCTCGTGTGTTGGCGGCTATCGCGGAGAAAAAAGGCGCCGGTGTGGCAGAAACAGCTGAAGAAGCACCTGCTGAGGCAGCGGCGGCTTAATTGCCTGCTGCGTTTGGTTACCAATATTGTTAGGAAATGAAAATGGCATTTGATAAAGACGCATTTTTGACCGCGCTGGATAGCATGACGGTCATGGAACTCAACGACTTGGTGAAAGCCATCGAAGAGAAATTTGGCGTGAGCGCTGCTGCAATGGCAGGTCCAGCAACCGGCGGTGCAGCTGCTGCTGTCGTGGAAGAGAAGACCGAGTTCAACGTTGTATTGCTCGACGCTGGTGCAGCCAAAGTCTCCGTGATTAAAGCGGTTCGCGAAATCACCGGCCTGGGCCTCAAAGAAGCCAAGGATCTGGTTGACGGCGCACCAAAGAATGTCAAAGAAGGCATCTCAAAGGCTGACGCAGATGCAGCTTTGAAGAAATTGCTTGATGCCGGCGCTAAGGCCGAACTCAAGTAATTGACAATTGTCAAAGGGCTGGGAGCTCCCAAAGGGCTCCCAGCCTTTGGCGCTTGTGAGAGCGCACTGAAAAGCAGGCTACACCAGCCTTCTTTTCAGTGTCTTCTAACCCCGACTGTAGAAGATGCCTTGGTTCGGGTCGCACGCAATGTGCGGCCGTCCGCCAATGATTGGTAGTGGCCAATCGCCAAGACGCGCACCCCAGGATTCCTTAGTCTTTGCCCGGAGATCTCATGGCTTACACATACACCGAACGCAAACGGATTCGTAAAAATTTTGGCAGTCGCGACAGCGTGCTGGAAATACCCTACCTGTTGCAAATGCAAAAAGATGCCTACACGGCATTTTTACAAGCCGATGCGGCGCCCAAAAAGCGCACGAACGAAGGACTTCAAGCTGCTTTTGACGCGGCCTTCCCCATTGTTTCGCACAATGGATTCGTGGAGATGAAATATCTCGAATACAACCTCGCAAAGCCTGCATTTGATGTCCGAGAGTGCCAGACACGTGGTTTGACGTACGCCTCGGCGGTGCGAGCCAAGGTCCAATTGATCATTTACGACCGCGAATCGTCTACATCGCAAAACAAGGTCGTTAAAGAGGTTAAGGAACAAGAAGTTTACATGGGTGAAGTGCCCTTGATGACAGGCAAAGGCTCGTTCATTATCAACGGAACAGAGCGTGTGATCGTGTCCCAGTTGCACCGCTCGCCAGGCGTGTTTTTTGAGCACGACAAGGGGAAGACCCACAGTTCAGGGAAACTGCTGTTTTCAGCACGAATCATTCCTTACCGTGGCTCCTGGCTTGATTTTGAATTCGATCCCAAAGACATTCTGTATTTTCGGGTCGACCGCCGCCGGAAAATGCCCGTCACGATTCTGCTCAAGGCCATTGGCTTGAACCATGAGTCCATCCTCGCGAACTTCTTCGTCAATGACAACTTCCGTCTGATGGACAGCGGCGCCCAAATGGAATTTGTGGCTGAGCGTCTGCGCGGTGAGGTTGCTCGTTTTGACGTGACCGACAAGAGCGGCATGGTGATAGTTGCCAAAGACAAGCGAGTGACGGCTCGCCACACCCGCGAGTTGGAGCAGTCTGGCACCACGCACATCAGCGTGCCGGAAGATTTTCTAATTGGTCGCGTGGTGGCGCGCAATCTGGTG
>JBIIVW010000250.1:0-4968 GCA_044339205.1 Rhodoferax sp.
ACTCCAGCACAAGAATCCCGGCGCTGCGCAAATTCATCGTGCAGATTTGAAGCCCTCCCTGGACTCAATCGTCTGCCCGCAATGCCTTTTTCAACTCCACACCCAACTCCGGCTTGTGGCTGAACGGATCGGTCGGGTTGCGCGCCAGCATGATGTCCTGAAGCCGGGTCTGCACCGAGGCGTGGATCTGGTCGGTGACCAAGGCCAGTCTGCATGGCGATCTGAATCACCCCCTCTGGGTCTCCACATGAATGGAAGCACGAGAGTTTGGCACATGGTTTTTTGATCACGTCCAGCCACGAGGCCCCGGGCCTGCTGCAAGAAAAAATCTGACACGAGACGGGAAAGCCCCTGACAAACAATTTAGCCAATCACCGATACAAATTTTTTCCGCATCGCTTCATAGTGGGTTTGTTCGCTTTGAGTGACTGCCAAACAGTCAGTCAAAAAATCCCACAATTATTCTGCGAGGTATGACGTCATGATTCATCCATCAACATCCTGCAACCCCAAGTTAAATGGGATTGATCTACAACTCAATTTTTCTGAGTTGCGAGAGGAGCAGCTCGCTTTCACCGTCAGATTGGTTCGTGATCAGGATGATCTGGACAAGGCGATTGAGGTTCGCCACGCGGCTTATGCCCGACACCTGCCAGAGTTTGCCAAGACACTGACGGTGCCGGAGTCCAATGACCGAGGCGCTGATGTTGTCGTTCTGCTCGCGGAGTCAAAGCTGGATGGGTCTCCCTTGGGGACCATGCGTATTCAAAACAACCGATTCAACCCTCTGTGTCTGGAGCAGTCTGTCGCGTTGCCAGAATGGCTCAAAACAGGCAGATTGGCCGAGGCAACCCGGCTCGGCGTCGCTCAGGGACGGGATAGCCGACTTGTCACGACGGTGCTCTTCAAGGCATTCTTCAAGCACTGTCAACAAACTGATGTTGAGTGGATGGTCATTGCTGGACGAGCGCCTGTAGACAGGCAATACGACCGATTGCTGTTCCAAGATGTGTTTCCTGACTTGGGCTACATTCCTTTGCGCCATGCAGGTAACCTGCCCCACCGTGTGCTGTCCTTTCACATTGACTCAGCTCAGGAAAGATGGGCCCAAGCACGGCATCCTTTGTTCGACTTCATTTTTGATGTGCATCACCCAGACATCCAGATTGGCGAACCACTTGAAATCGCGCATGGACCCATGCACCTCGGGCGCTTGCTGTCTCATGCTGTGAGCCGGGTAATGTGATCTGCTGTCGTTTCCCGGAATCGTTACAAGTCCGTCTCTATCTGAGCCAACGACACTGCCAACGATTTTGAGAATAGTTCCAGTGATCGTGAGATCTCAATAGGCAGTGTCCGCAAACCAGTCCCGGATCAAGTGCAAATTTGGGCCCAAATTAGCTTTATTGAAGCCAACCACTGGTGCAAACACACTTGGAGAGATAAAAATTAAGTAACGCGTCACATAGGTCGAATGGTGTGAAAATTTATGGCTCATTTCTGAGAGCCGAAATCACATCAAGTCCCGATTTGCATGTGAACACCTGTACTTCAGAGCTAAACTGCCCATCTCTAAACAATTTAGACGAAATTTTTTTAGATCACAGCTAGAGCCGCCCACCAATTTGTTATTTTTTTGATGCGGAGATATGTTGGACCGTTTAGCAGTTGCACAAACTTAGAAAATCAAATGATTTTCCTGGCTCTTCAGCTCTCCATCGTCACTTCTGCAAGCCTTTCTTCGTGATCGTGGAGCCTACAGAAATTACGAATGCGGTTTAAGACCCAACGCGTAATCAGAACACCGAACCAAAAGCAAAATGCCAAAGTTTTCCGAGGTTCTCCAAGCTGGTTTGTCACATTTCAATCAGACGCTCAACCAGCTGATCTTTAATTTCTCGGCGTACCTCGTGCCAATCGTTGTTGGGTTGGTGTCTTTACTGGCCCTGCTGACCTGGGAGTACCAGTATGCAAGGGTTCCACCGCAAGCCTTGAACATTCAGGTCATCAAGGCACTGGACAGCCGGCTCGATCCTGCATCCGCACTGGAACGCTTGCGTGACGTTGAGAGCAAATTGTTCCAGGACACGCAGCTTTCAGACGCATCGTTTTGGTTTTCGTTTGCGACCCAACAGCCAGCGGCGCAAACGCCCCTCGTGGTTGAGTTTCCGTCCCGCCATGCTGTGGACATTGCCTGCTGGGATGCCAAGACGCTTGCACCGCTCGGCAACGGCAATAGAACTCAGACGACTGGCAAAATGCATGCGGTCAAGACGGGCTTTGCGCTGGAGACAAACCCCAATGACGGGGCCAGTCACGTCGTATGCAGCACGGCTGCCATAGGTCCGGCCCGCATCTCGGCACTGGCTTGGTCTTCAGCGGACTTCATCAAGTCAACCCACGAGTTTCATCGTCACTCGGGGCTGCTGGATGGCGGAATCATTGTGTTGGCCATTTTTGTGCTGATCACCGCAATCATCAATCGAAACACCCTGTACCTGTTGTTTGCGGCATGGCTTGTCGTGAACCTCAGGATGGGCGCACTTTCGGCTGGCTGGGATACGCAGTGGCTGGGATACGAGGTGCCTTATTCGTGGTTACTACAGGGACGATTGGTCACTATCACGGCCTTTTATGTGCTGACATTAACTCTATTCACATCGCTGTTCAAGGATGACTTATTGCGCACGGGCTACCACTGGCTCGCCAACGCCATTCAGTGGACCTGTTTCCCACTGCTGACACTGTCCATATTTTTGCCATTTGCCTTTTTTCTTCCCCTATTTTGGCCCGTTGCAGGCGTTGCGATCGCAACACTATGCTTCCTGCTCTATCAAATCCTCAAGAAAACCCGCTCCAGAGTCGCCATTTGGTACGCTGCCTCGATCGGTACAGCACTGGTCGCCAGCCTCTACGAGGTTCTGGCTGCCGCACTGGGCATGAAGGGGCTGATTGGCTCGGTCAATAGCGTTACGGCGGCCTTGGGTTCGAGCGTCCTGACCGCTCTGGCGATCTCTGAACAAATGCGCCAAGAGCATCTTCAACGACTTGAGTTGCAGGCCAAACTAGAAAACACCTATGAAGCCATGCCCATCGGGCTCTTCACCCTGGACCTGCAGGGCCGATTCACAAGGTCCAACCCGGCTCTTTTCGCCCAACTGGGCCCTCAGGTGCTAGCCGAGGGTCACAACCGCTGGGAAGACTATTTCTCCGAGAGTGACTGGGATCAGATGCATCACCAGGTGCATTGTGCAAAGCATGGAGAACTGGAGGTCAGCTCCAAAAAATACCCAGGTTCCGGCGGAGCGAAACGATTTCTAGTGAAGGCAACTTTGGCGCATGGCAGGATTGAAGGCTCGCTGCAGGACATATCAGAAAAATCCAGAGCCATGGAGGAATTGAATTTTCTGGCCAACCACGACTCCCTGACCAAGGTGCTGAACCGTCGCGGTATCGGACGCCAACTCGACTTGGCCATCGACAGGGTACAGAACGGCCAACTGCTGTCGCTTGGCTACCTCGATCTGGACCGGTTCAAGCTGATCAATGATCTGTATGGCCATGGCGCGGGCGACGAGGTGTTGCGCCAAGTGTGTGACCGGATCTCGATCATGGTCTCGAGTGACGTCCAGTTCGGCCGGGTCGGTGGAGATGAGTTTGTGTTGGTGTGCCCAGGCATGCCCATCGAGCTTGCCACACTGCTTTGCCGCGGGATCATTGACGGGATCAGCACCCTGCCCTACCAGGTGGGTGACAAAGCCTTCTACTTGCGGGGCTCGATCGGTCTGGTTGAGGTCGGCCCCGGCATGAAAGTAAACGATGCCATGTCCTCAGCTGACCGCGCCTGCCGTCAAGCCAAGTCAGCCACCCCCACGGGGTTGGTGGTCTATGAAAAGGATGCCTTGGCTTTTGAGCAGCATGAGGCCGAACTCAAGCTGATTGCCTTGCTGGCGACCCCTGCCGCCACCGATGGCCTGTACCTTGAAATGCAGCCCATCATGTCGCTCACGGCCCCTCATGACTCGCTGAACTTCGAAGTTCTCTTGCGCATGCGTGATGCGCAAGGCAAGGTCGTTCGCACTGACCACCTGATCGCTGCAGGCGAAGCCAGCGGCCGCATGGGCATGATTGACCGCTGGGTGCTCAAGACAACGCTGGCGTGGCTGCAACTCCACTGGGACCAGCTTGACAATACCCGTTTTGTGTGCATGAACTTGAGCGGTGCCTCGCTCAATGACGAGAAATTCCTGGAGGATGTGTACGCCACGCTGGAGCAAAATCTGTCTATCGTAGGCAAGCTGTGTCTTGAAATCACCGAGAGTGTGGCCTTGCACGACGTGAACAACACCCGCAGGTTTGTTAACAAGGTCAGAGGATACGGAGCCAAAGTCGCACTGGATGACTTTGGCGCAGGCTACACCTCGTTTTCCTATCTGAAGGAGTTCACCGCTGACTTGCTCAAGATCGATGGCAGTTTCATCGTCAACATGAATCAGCATCCCGCCAACGTCGCTATCGTGGAGGCGATTGTCAATCTCGCCAAAAACCTTGGTATGAAGGTCATTGCCGAGTGGGCCGAGGACACGGAAACAGTACAAACGCTGGTGGAGATTGGTGTGGACTACGTGCAGGGCTTCGTTGTGGCGCGCCCCCAGCACCCCGACACGCTCCTCTCAGCGCAATCATCGGCCAGTTTCATCAAGGACGCAGCGCTGATTGACATGATGGAGCGCGCCGGTCAGCCCGACGTGCTGGGCCGGACCATGATGGACTTCACATTGACGCCGCCACCCAACATGCATTGACAATGCATGTGCCCTGACTTATTCGTCAGCGCGCAGTGCCTTTTTCAACTCCACACCCAACTCCGGCTTGTGGCTGAACGGGTCGGTCGGGTTGCGAGCCTGCAAGATATCTTCCAGGCGCGTCTGCACCGAGCCAATCGCCTTGGGGTGGCTGTAGATGTAG
>JBIIVW010000066.1:0-16633 GCA_044339205.1 Rhodoferax sp.
GTAAACCAGCCGGCAATGAGAGGCTTCGCAGCCGGGACAGACGCAGCAACGCCAGCCCCAGGCCAAGCGGAATGCCGAATGCCAGCGCGGTGCCGGTCAGTTTGAGCGTGTTCAGCAGGCCAGCTGCCAGCATCCCGGAATTGGCCAGGATCGGCGTGAAGTCCCACTGGTACATGTTTTCGTGCTTGATTAGCCGGGGATCAAAGCATCTCTTTCATCACCGGGGGCGAAGCTTTCGGGTCGAGGCCGAAACCGACCAAAAACTCCTCGTACCACTTTTGTGTCTGGCCGGTCTTGTAGTAATCGGCAAGTTGCTTGTCCACGAACGCCAGGAACGCCTTGTCGTCCTTGCGCAATGCTGCGCTCGAAGCCTGTGACTTGGCCGGCGTCGGCACAACGATTTTGCCGCTGCCCAGCTTCTGACGCGCCGCCAGCAGAGGCGGGTGAAACAGGCAAACCGCATCAGCACGCCCTGCCTGGAATGCAGCAATCGCTTCGCCATTACCTGGGAAACGCTGGATCGTCGCATTGGGCGTGGTCTCGGTCAGGAATTTGTCCATGCTGCTGGCCTGCGGCACGGCGATGCGCACGCCGGCCTTGTTCAGATCGGCCCAGGCCTTGACTGGCAGGTCGTCCCGTGCCAGCACCGCCAACGAGTAGTACAGCAGTGGCGATGCGGGAAAATCGACAGCCTCGGCGCGCTCCGGCGTCGCGTCCATCATGTACATGACATCGATCTTGTTGCTCTGCAGGGCAGCAATCGCAGTACCCCAGGTCACTTCTACTGGCTCGAACTTCAAACTCAGGGCGGACGCCATGGCCTTGCCGAGAGACACGCCGACGCCGCTGGCCCACTCGCCGTTTTTGGGATCCTTGGAAAACCAGGGTGGCGCCTGGGTTACGCCCACGCGCAGGCTGCCTCGCTGCTTTGCTTGTTCCAGCGTGCCACCGGATTGGGCAAAGGCCAGATTGGGAAAAAGAGTGGCCACCGCAGTGGCGGCCAAGCCGGTGAGGGCGATGCGTCGTTGAATCGTCATGTCGGAACTCCTGTTGTGGGTGGGTGATCAAGTGGGTTGGCGAATCGCATGAACGACTCGGTGCGTTCGGCACCGCGCCCCATGTGCTTTGTGATTTCATCCAGCATGGCGGCAAGGTCGCAGCCGAGCGCGGCCTGCACATAACTGTCGTGGCTGTCACGTTGTGGCCCGCGGCTGGCGTGCGCACGGTGGTGTGCCGCCCAATACAACTGCAAACGTCCGCGCAGGCTGTGCCAGGTGCGCTGCAGCAGTTTGTGGCCGCTAACCTCGTACACCAGCCCGTGCAGGTCAAGCTCGGCCTGGATGCTTGCGGCATCGTCACCCACATCAATGGCTTGGGTCAGCAATGTGTTGCGGCGTTGCAGTTCGGGTCCGAAGGCCGTGCCACGCCTTGGCCAAGCTTGTTCGAACGCGAAGCGCTCAAGCGTAATGCGCATCGAATAGATCTCATGGATGTCTTCGGGCGTGAGCGCAATCACATGGGTGCCGGTGTAGGGCACCGTGACCAACAGGCCTTCCTCGATCAACTCTCGCAGGGCTTCACGCAAGGGACCGCGGCTCACGCTGAATTGCGCGGCCAGCGTGGTCTCTATCAGTGGCGCGCCGGGAGCGATCTCACCCCCGAGAATGGCTGAGCGCAGGCGCTCAGCAATGTGCTGGCGAAAGGTACTCTTGCGCAGCCGATCGACGCGAAAGCCGGTGTCGCGGGCGTTCGGCGTGGCAGAGGTGGGAGGTAGGGCACTCATTACGGTAGATGATCGATTGTTGACAATATAGCCGAAAATGCGGTTCGGTGAAAGCGGGACTACCCAAAGCATGGGCCTTCTTCAAAGCGCGATGACGTCACCATCGCAGGCGTCACCTCGCCATCTCGAACGGGCAAATTGGTGCCCTAAATTTGGATGCCGGGCAGCACTCGTTTGCGGCAACCCGCGTCAAGTCCAACGCGAGCCCTAAATTTAGTCAGTTGCGGCATGTTCGACAGCGCACCGACCGCAGCTGCCATTGGCATTTACGCTAACAAGCTATGGCGCTTGCATACACGGTCGAACAGTTTTACGGTGTTTTTCGTGGCCTCAATATGGCTGTCTGGCCAGCGCGGTGGTTCTTGGTCGCCTTAGCCTTTGCCGCCGTGCTGGTGTGATTGACAAGCCCGCACCACTGCAACGCTACTTCCGTGCGGTGTTGCGGGCGGACAGGCGATCACCTCTGCTGCAACCATCGAGATGACGGGCGCCATGAACCTGATCATCTGCTACTGGCCGTTATGGCAATGGTTCCACAAGCGGTCCAATAAGAATTACTTAAGGCAGCCGCCATAAACTTTTAAGTTGGCTCAACACATGTGCTGGCTCTTTTTGATAGAAACCCTCCATGAAACACACTCTCTCTTTGCGCCAAGGCTTACTGGTTCTGTCGCTCAGCCTGGCCGTCCTCCCCACGTGGGCCAGTGACGATTGCGATGCGCCGGTAAATCGCTGGCAAACGCGTGAAGCTTTGCGGCAGTGGGCATCCGCGCAGGGCTGGCAGATCCATCGGTTGAAGATCGACGACGGTTGCTATGAAATTCGAGGCACAGATACCCAAGGACGCACCTTCAAAGCCAAGATCGACCCGGAAACCCTGAAGGTGTTGAAGATGAAGCAAGACGACCACCCACGGTCCCGGGAACGTGATCGTGGTGAGGAGGGTGCCGCCGCGCCATCGCCTATGTTGACCCCTGGCAGCGCGCCGCGCGGCCAGACCCAGTAACCACCCATCCCACAGGAGCATCACCATGTACAAACCTCTATTGACCATCTTGGCCACCGCCTGCGCGCTGGCCCTTCCCGCCCTGGCACACAGCCGCCAGGTTACATTGACTGCCCAACTCAAGAACTACGGGGGCGACGGCGCCTACCTGGCGGCGTACCTGACCGATGCCAAAGGCGCCTACGTGCGCACGCTGTGGGTGGCCGGTGGCAAGGCGAAGTATCACAAGCACTTGTCTGACTGGAGCCGCCTTTCGGCCGGTGACGCCAAGCGTCTGAACGGCGTCACCGGTGCCAGCGTGGGCGCGGGGCGCACACTCAAGGTCACAGCCGATCTGGCGGATGCATTGATTGACGCGGGCTATGAAATCCGCTTTGACGCCGCCGCAGAAGACATGCGCGACAGCCCGTCAGAGGTACGCATCCCGCTGTCCACCGCCAACGCCGGTAAGCCGCAGGCCGGCAAACAGTACATCCAGTCCGCGGCCTTTCAACTCCAATGATCGGTCGCGCATGAGCTGGAAAGCCATCCACCGCTGGCTGGGCCTGACCCTTGGCACGCTGGCCGTGGTGCTGGGCATCTCCGGCGCCATTTTGGCGATCGATCCGGTGCAGCAGGCGTGGCAGGCCCCCGCCGCCCCGGGTGATTTGCCCGTGGCCACACTCGTGGAGCGCGTGACGCGCATCATCGCAGGTGTGGAGGAAATTCGCCATCTGCCCTCGGGTGCCATCGTGGTGTTCAGCTTTTCTGGCGACCAGCCGCAAGCGTCTTACATTAACCCGGCCAATGGCCAGGTGCTGGGTGCATGGCAAGCCTCGGTATTGCCGCGCTGGGTCAAAAACCTGCACCGCTCGCTACTTCTGGGCGACGCCGGGCGCTGGGGTGCAGCGGGCATTGCGCTGGCCATGGCCTTGCTGTGCGTGTCGGCCTTGGTGCTTTTGCTTCGGCGCATGGGCGGCTGGCGGCGCCTCGCCGCACGGGTGCGTGGATCGCTGGCGCAGCGCATTCACGTGGTCGCGGGTCGCGTGGTGCTTGTCGTCCTGTGCCTGACATCGCTCACGGCGCTGACCATGAGCGCATCGACCCTGGGCCTAGTGACACCGGACACACGGACCGAGCCTGAGGTGCTCTCGGTGGTCACCGGCAAGCCAGCCTTGCCCGGCGCGCAGCTTGCCCCGCTGCAAAGCCTTGCGGTGCAGGATTTGCGCAAGCTGAATTTCCCCGGCGCCACTGACCCACAGGACACGTGGAAGGTCGCCACAGCCCAAGGTCAAGGTTGGATCGACCAGTACTCGGGCCAGATGCTGGCCTGGCAGGACGCCACCTTTGCGCAGCGTGTTAACGACCTGGCCGTGGTGCTGCACACGGGCGAGGCGGCTTGGCCCTGGGCCGTGGTGCTCGGGCTCGTGGCTGCCAGCGTGCTGCTGTTCTGGTTGTCGGGCGTTGTCATCTGGTGGCAAGCACGCCGCTTGGCACCCCACATCACGGGCAACACCCCGCTGGCACAGGCCGACGTGCTCATTTTCGTGGCCAGCGAAGGCGGCAGCACCTGGGGTTTTGCCCAAACGCTGCTAGACGCGCTGAGCCAAGGCGGCCACCGCGTGCACACCAGCCCGCTGGAAAACTTTCGAACCACGACCACTACTAAGCAAGTGTTTGTGTTGGCCGCCACCTATGGAGAAGGACAGGCCCCGGCCCACGCCAGCCACGCCCTGGGGCACATCGCCAAGCTCCATGCCAGCCCAGTACCAGTGACCGTGCTGGGCTTTGGCGACCGGCAATTTCCGGCCTTTTGCGCCTTTGCCGTGGCGCTGGACCAGACGCTGCGCGCACGTGGCTGGCCCGCGCTGCTGCCACTGGAGTGCATCCATCAGCAATCGGCCCAGCAGTTTGCGCGCTGGGGCGTGGCCGTAGCACAGGCGCTGGACGAACCCCTGATGCTGGAGCACGTACCGCGCGTGCCACCCACTGCGGCGCTCACGCTGATAGCGCGCCAAGACTACCCGGGCGCGACCGGGCAGGCCACGGCAATCCTGCGATTTGCGTGGCCTGCACAGAGCTTGGGCGCACGCTTGAGCGGGGAGGGTCTGGCGCGGTTTTCAGCAGGCGATCTCGTGGGCATCGTGCCGCCGGGCTCAGGCGTGCCGCGCTACTACTCGCTGGCGTCCGGCTGGGAAGACGGTTTTCTGGAAATCTGCGTGCGTCAGATGCCCGGTGGCCTTTGCTCCACGCACTTGCTGGGCCTGCAGAAAGGGGACCACATCACCGCCTTTATCCGGTCCAACCCCGGCTTTGCATTGCCGCGAACGGGACGGCCTGTGCTGCTGATTGGGTCGGGGACAGGCGTGGCGCCGCTGGCCGGCTTCATCCGCCGCAATGACAGACACAGCCCGATGCACCTGTACTTTGGTGGACGAGACCCGGCGCAGGACTTTTACTTCGGCCCCGAAATTCAGCGCTGGCTCGGCGAAGGGAGATTAACAACGCTGCAGACAGCTTTCTCCCGCGTGCCCGACGGCGGCGGCTACGTTCAGGATGCCATTCGACGAGACGCCGAGTGCGTGCGCGGCCTGGTGGCACAAGGCGCCATCGTGCGCGTTTGCGGCAGCCGCGCCATGGCACAGGGCGTGGCCGAGGCGCTGGACGTGATGCTGGCGCCAATGCAGTTGAGCGTCTCGACGCTGAAAGCCAAGGAGCGTTATGCCGAAGATGTCTTTTGAGCCCGCTGTGCCCTGCCAGCGCACTACCCTGCACGGCCCGACCATGGGCACACGCTGGTCTGTCAGTGTCGACGCAGACAGCACCGTAGACTTGGCGGCCTTAACCCGGGACCTCGCCGCTGCGGTGGAGCAGGTAGACGAGCAGATGTCGCCCTGGAAACCAGACAGCGCCCTCATGCGCCTAAACCGCGCGCCCGTGGACGCCTGGGTGGACCTGCCCGCCGAGATGCTGGAGGTGCTGGGTTGCGCGCTCGATGTCCGCCGCCAGAGTGCGGGGGCATTTGATCCATGCGTTGGGGCGCTGGTCGATGCCTGGGGGTTTGGCGCGGTGCGCGATGCACCCGACGCGCAGGCGATTCGCGCCGCACGCCAGTCCACGCCCCCCACCGCACACGAAGGCCTGGAGCTGGATAAGCCCGCAGGCCGCGCCCGCAAGCTTGCGTCCTTGCAGCTCGACCTATGCGGCATTGCCAAGGGCTACGCGGTGGACCGCATGGCCCATGTGCTGCAACAGCACAGGGTGCTGCATGCACTGGCCGCGCTGGATGGTGAGCTACGCGCCGTGGGCGCCCAATCCAGCGGCGAGCCTTGGGCGGTGGCGCTTGAGGGCCCCGAGGCTGGGCGCCGCGCGGTGCACGGGGTCATTCAGTTGGAGGACTTGGCCGTGGCTACCTCGGGCGACTACCGGCGTTATCTGGAAGTGGGCGATGCGCGCCTCGCGCATACGATGGACTCGCGACGCTGCGCGCCCGTGAACAACGCCGTGGCATCGGTCACCGTGCTGGCGCGGTCATGCATGCTTGCGGACGCCTGGGCTACGGCCTTGCTCGTGGCAGGCCCTGACGAAGGTCTGGCCATGGCACAGCGCATGGGGATGGACGTGCTGTTCCTGTTGCGCCGTGCTGAAGGCTTGGTGGAGACGGGGCTGGGGCGGTTTGGCAGATCCGCAGATCGGTCAAACCTTGTAAGCCACACCCACAGTCAGCCGCACTGCCCCACATAGCCGCACGCGGTACAAAAATCACAGCCGTCTTTATGAATGACGGTGGGGTTGCCGCACTCGGGGCAGACCTTGCCGGCCATGGTAGTGGGGGCATCCGGGTTTTTTGGGGCATCCAGCACGCCCATCTCACGCAACGGATAACCGTCTTCATTCAGTACGCCCAGCATGGCGTAGCGGTGAATGATCAGGCGCGCCAGATACGCCACGGTGGAGGGCCAGGTTTGTTGGCGGCGCTCGCCGTGCGGCAGGCCCGGCACAAAGGCCATGAAATGACCCAACGGCTCAGCGTAGTTCAGCAACTTGCGCAGCTTCATGCCGATCCAGGCCGGGTCAATCACCCGCATGTCCAGCGAGAGCACCCGGGCCAGCCCGTCCATTGCCCGCGGGTAGTTGCCTGAAAAGCCCACGGCGCACGGCCGGGTGACGGTCGCCCCGTCCGGGCCGGGCAAGTTGACTTCTTTGAGTGTGACGGTGAACGCCTCGCCCGTGGCGGGGTTATTGATGTCCACCGACCAGGCCAGCGTGCCCGAGGGGCCGGTTTGTGGCTCGCCCCGGCTGAACATGGCGTCTATCACCGGTGTGGGCACTTGTCTTTCCTCCCCCGGCAGGGCCTTGAGTTGGTCGCAGCGCCAGCGTATGACGGCCGCAGTGGCTGCCACCACGCCCGGAAACAGCCGGTTTTCCCCATGGGGTGGGAACGGCATCTCGAACGAATGTTCTTCGGCTACGGTGGCCAGGGCATCGAGTTTGAGTTGCAGCCATGCGGGGTCGTTGGCGCGCAAGTCCATCGACAAGGTTTTGGCCAAAGCGCCCAAACCACGGGGCTGATCGGTCCCGTTCACCCATACCTCAAAAGGCTTGGGGGCACCGCCTTCTTCAGGGGCCAACTCACCCACAAAGAGCGCAAAGTCGCCAAAAGGGTGGTGCACCATGAAGGTCCAGGCCGGATTGCCCGCAGGCAATTCCGGGCGGCTGGGCCAGCGCAACGATGACAACACAGGCGCCGGCAAGTGCTCCAGCGACAAACGCTGGTTGGCGCCTTCAATGTGCAGGGGCGTGGCGACCTCAGCGCCCGCAGTGGGTGTGACGCTCAGGACCGATCCCAGAATGGCATTGGGCCGGTAAGTCGCCAGGCCTTTTAGCCCCGACTGCCAGGCTTCCATGTACAGGTTCTGAAAATCAGCATAGGGGTAGTCCGCAGGCACATTGACGGTTTTGGAAATGGCGGTGTCGATGTAGGGCGCCACGGCGGCCACCATGGCCTCATGCGCCTGGGCACTCATCTCCAGTGCAGTGACAAAAGCAGAGGTAAGGGCCGCGCCCTCGCCCTTGAGGTGACGGTACAGACGCCAGGCATGGTCCTCCACGGCGTATTCCTTGAAGCTGCCGTCAGGCATGCGCTTCTTGCGGGTGTAGCTCCAGCTGAACGCGGGCTCGATGCCGTTGCTGGCATTGTCAGCAAACGCCAGGCTGATGGTGCCGGTCGGCGCAATGGAGAGCAGGTGCGAGTTGCGCAGGCCGTGAGCGCGGATTCGCTCTTTCAGGTCCGGTGACAAGCGCGAGGCAAAGGTTTGGCCGCTCAGGTACAGGTCGGCATTGAACAAGGGAAACGCGCCTCGTTCGATGGCCAGCTCCACTGAGGCGTCGTAAGCCGTGTCGCGCATCAACGTCGAGATATATGTGGCCATGTCGCGCGCGGCTTGCGTGTCATAGCGCAGGTTCAGCATCACCAGCGCGTCACCCAGGCCGGTAAAGCCCAAGCCCACGCGGCGCTTGCTGCGGGCTTCTTCTTGCTGCTGCGCCAGCGGCCACACGGTTACATCCAACACGTTGTCGAGCATGCGGGTTGCCACCCGGGCCACCTCGGCAAAGGCAGCGGCATCGAAGTGGGCATCGGCTTCAAACGGTTGGGTGATAAAGCTCGTGAGGTCGATGGAGCCCAGGCAGCAACAGCCGTAGGGGGGCAAGGGTTGCTCTGCGCAATTGTGGACATACAAGCCATTGGCGTCGAAGGCATGAATATGCTCGATCGTCACGTCAAACACCGGCTCGATACCGCCAGCCTCGATAGTCTCAATGGTGGCGGTGAAGCGCTCGCGGTTGAGGGTGCGTTTGTAGTCGCCCAACAGTTCGGTGAGCCGGGATGATTTGGCGCTGTCCTCGAAGCCGATCAAGTCCTGGTAACGCAACAGGTTGTCGCCGGAGATAACCAGCTCATGGGCAGCACGGCGTGCGTATTCGCGCTCGCCACCGCGACCATCCGGCATAAGCGCCAGGCCGGCAGGCCGACGTTCTTTGTACAGTGTGGCCACGATCCCCAGGCGCAGCAGCATGCGTTGGGCGGACTGCAACAGCGCTTCATCCGACTGGGTCAAGCGAACGCTCACGCCCTTTTGCTGCGTCCCCTGAACTGAGCCGTCTGCATCAAACAAGCCACGCAACAGGCCCCGGTAAAAATCAGACGACGCCGCTTCCATGGCGGGGGTGATCGTCTTGTTGCTCGGCGTTGCGCCAAGGTTAAGCGCCAGATCCCGCAAGGGTGCAGAGGCCATGCGTGCCTCCCCGCGCGATGTAATCGGGCGTTGAAAGCCACAGAAGTCTGCGCGGTGGGGCAAAGTGAGCGCGGCAGCCTCTGCTGCGCGCATCAAGGCCGAGGCACCGTTGGAGGTGGCATAGGGGTTGCCGTTGACAACTTTAAGTTCGGGCGCCCAGACAGAAATTACCGCCTTGTCGCTCTTGAGGGTGCCATCACCGATCAGCAGACCCATGAGGAAGCCTTGGGCTTCGGTGTAGGCTCCTTCCCAACCGGCCAAAGCACGATGGTCGTGGAGCAGAATTTCGTCTGCAGGTTTCAGATCACTGGCCGCGACCCAAGTGCTTTCCAAAACGTAGCGTGTTTTTTTGGTGACCCGGCGTACGGGGTGATCGGCGGTCAGTCGCAACTCAAAACCTTCCTCGGTGCGAAGACGAAGGACAGGCTTGGTGCCGGTAGAGAAAAATCCTTGGGATTCTGTGGCGTAAGGTTTGCCATCAACCACAGCGACGAAGGACTGACCGATCAGCGACTTGACCTGACGCGCGCCCTCGGTAGTCATGACCCAGGTGTCGGACACCACACACGGATTCGTACTGGCAATGGTTTCGCAGTAAGACAGGTTGTTGTCGCGGTTGATGTGGTCCAGAAACAAGACGCCAGGCTCGGCATGGTCGTAGGTGGAACGCATGATCTGGTCCCACAAGCTGCGCGCCTGCAACTTGCGATAGACCCAGATGGCACTGTCCTTCTCCTGGTAGGCGCCTGCTGCTTTTTGGGCAGCGCCGGGCTCGGCTTTGTGAACCAGTGTGAATTCGCCATCAGCCTGGACGGCGTCCATGAAGGCGTCGGTGATCCCCACTGAAATATTGAAATTCTTCAGGTCGCCGGTGTCTTTGGCATGAATGAATTCTTCAATGTCGGGGTGATCGCAGCGCAAGACACCCATCTGCGCACCTCGCCGCGCACCAGCAGACTCGACGGTTTCGCAGGAGCGATCGAACACGCGCATGTAACTCACCGGTCCCGATGCACTGCTTTGGGTGCTGCCGACCCAGGCGCCGCGCGGGCGAATGCGCGAAAAGTCATAGCCTACGCCGCCGCCGCGGCGCATGGTCTCGGCCGCTTCGGTGAGCGCGGTATAGATGCCCGGGTGCCCGTCTTCCACGTGCGCAATGGAGTCACCCACGGGCTGAACAAAGCAGTTGATCAGCGTGGCTGCCAGCTTGGTTCCGGCTGCGGACTGGATGCGCCCGGCAGGCAAAAATCCGCTTTGCAGGGCATTCAGAAACCTGGCTTCCCATTGCTTTTGATGCTCCGGTGCCTCGGCCCTGGCCAGCGCTTTGGCGACGCGCTGATTGACTTCCAGAATGGTTTTTTCGGTGCCTTTGCTGTATTTCTCCAGCAGCACTTCCTCACTGATCTGTTGGGGTGCCAAGGTGTGGAGGGGCGGTGTGCGCTGGGATGATTTTTGTGACATGAAGGGCGTCCTGAAAGTTGTTGCGAATACTACGTTCACACGCTGGCGGTGCGTTTGATCCAGAGCAAACACATAGCTCGTTTGTTTGACCAAATACACTACAGGTAGTGTTTGTTATTGTTTCAAAGCGCTACAGGTAGTGATAATCTCACAACTCAGATCAGGAGTATTCTTGGGACTGTGTCCTGAATAAAGCGGCAATTCGTGCTATCTTGATCAATTAATTTTCTGTGAGAAATCAGGTCATGAGTATTTCAAGTTTTGATGATTTGTTGCAGGCGGCATGCCAGCAACCCGAGCCCCAGCGCCTGCTGTTTGTCTTTGCCAGTGCCGATTTACCTGACGACAGTACGCCAGAGCAACGGGAGCGATTTTTGGCAGGGCAGGGCGGCGCGTTGGTGCCCATGATGGTCGTCGACAAGCTGCCCGAAGAGTTGCAGGCATTTGCGGATCTGGTGCGGGAGTCTGAGCAGTTCGACAAGGCGTGGAGCATTGTTTTCGCCGCATCCCTCTCGGGCAGCGGCGGGCTGGCACCAAGCAGCGAGGCAGCAGAAAAGCCCTTACAGCGCATGGTCGAATCGATCAAGGCAGGCACGCTGGGCACCTTCATACCCTTTGATAGGGAGGGGCACCCGGTCACGCTGGACTAAAGGTGCGCACCCCTGTGCCATGGCGTGTCAGGGGCTGGGCCCGTAGCTCTCGTCGATCTCATTGAACACCGGCATGGCCATGCTGTCTTCCACCGGGTGGTAGGGGCCTGTGCCGCTATGGGACGCTGCCGAAGACGGCACAAACTCACCACTTGTGACGTCAAAGACGTGAACTTCGCCATCTTCAATCACATAGTGCCAGCCATGCAAAAAAAGTTGCCCCGCCTCCACCTGTTCCCGCACCATGGGATAACCCATGAGCCTCTCCAGCTGCAGGACAACGGCGCGCTGTTCCGTGCGGCGAAGGGCTTCCGTGGTGACTTGCACCGGCAGCGCAGCCTCTCTCCCCAGTTCCAGCCAGGCCGCCAGATTTTTCGCCCGGGGGTCAATTTCTTCGTAGAGCGCGCGAATGCCGCCGCAGTGGCTGTGGCCACACACAATGATGCGTGAGACCTTGAGGTTCAGCACTGCAAATTCAATAGCGGCCGACGTGCCGTGGTAGCCGGCTGAGCCGTCATAGGGCGGTACAAAGGCGCCCACGTTGCGCACCAGAAAAAGCTCACCCGGCCCGGCCCCGGTCAAAAGATAGGGCACAACCCGCGAATCCGAGCAGCCAATGAACAGGATGGTGGGATGCTGGCCGTCCTTCACCAGGTTTTGAAACTGCTCCTGAACGCCCGGGAAGGTATGGTCATGAAAGCGCCTCAAGCGCGCGAGTAGTTCATCTGGCACAGCAGGTTCCCTTCATCCGCCTTACTGAACCAGCGGGGTGTCAGCAGCCTCAATATCCACGCCAACCATGTCGGCCTCGCCGGCCAGAAGCTGCATGTACTGGCGCAGCGCCGTGACATAGGTTTGCTGCTTGAGCGACAGGGTGACGGCGCCTCGAACCACCTCAAAGGGTTGCTCAATGCCGGCCTCCCTCTGCAAGACTTCCACCACATGCAATCCAAACCGGCTGTGCACCAGGCGCGGCAACACGCCGATCTCTTTATGCCCAAACAGCTCCTTGGCAAACTCCGGCGCACAGTCTGCGTGCACCAGCCAGCCCAAAGTACCGCCTTCGGCGCCGCTGGGGCAGTTGGACAGGGTACTGGCGGCTTTGGCAAACGCATCATCGAGCGCCTGGCCATCATGGCAACGCACATCCAGCAGCGTGGTCTCGGCCCGGTTGCGCAGCGCCACCACATCCACGCCAGGCGTCACTGCGAAGAGGATGTGGCGTGCACGAACCCGCTCACCCGTACTGTAGGTGGCCTGATGTGCCGCATGATGGCGCCGGCAGGCCTCTTCCGAGGGCTCGGGAATGGCCAGATTTTTTTCCAGGAGTAATTCAATGGCGCTACTGGCTTCTTCACTCAGTACGCCATCGGCAGTGGCGGCGTCGCTGCTGGCGAGCAGGCCCTGACCGATAGCGGCCTGGCGCAGCAATTCCGAGTAGGCCCGCTGGCGCAACTCGTCGGGCGAGATGACCTCTTCTGGCAGTTGCAGCACAACGCCATTGATGCTGGCCAATTCAGTAGCTGGAAATGTTTGGTTTGTCATGGTATGACTTTCAAAGGCCCGCACCGGGCTGGCGCGGCTGGTTTTGACCCGCGGGCACATTCAGACGTCGGGCTCGCACCACCTGGTAGGGGCGAATCAGGTAAGCCAGGCTGCCAAAGCCACTCCATACATGCACCAGACGGCTGAACGGGAACAACAGGAAAATCGTCATGCCCAGCACCAAATGGATTTTGTAGGGCCAGTCCAGATTGACCAGCAGTTCGGCACCACCGTCCCGGAAGGTCACCAGGCGCTGCGCCCACTCGCCCAGGGCCATCATCACGCCACCGTCTGAGTGCGAGAGCGAAAACGGCAGGGTCACCAGTCCCAGAACAAGTTGCACCCACAGGATCATCAGAATGGCAATGTCCGTGCGGTGGCTGGTGAGACGAATGCGCGGGTCAAACAGGCGACGGTGCAACAGCAGGGTCAGGCCAATGAAGCACACCAAGCCTGCAGCGCCACCGGAGTAGACCGCCATCAACTGCTTGTTTTCAGCGGTGATGAAATGCTCGTAAATGAAGTGGGGCGTGAGCAAACCCACAAAGTGCCCGAAAAACAGGAACAGTATGCCGATGTGAAACAGGTTGCTGCCCCACTTCAGGCTGCCCTTGCGCAGCAACTGCGATGAGTCGCTTTTCCAGGTGTATTGGTCACGGTCAAAGCGGGCCAGGCTGCCCATCAAAAACACGGCGAGGCAGATGTAGGGATAGATCGAGAAAAAGAAGTTGTGCAGGGCACTCATGCGGTTACTCCTGGAGTTTGGTTGCTGGGAGTGGGTTTGCGAACGATGTGAATCGGCTGAGGTTGGTTGGGATTCGCTTGGCCTTTGGTGGAGCAACCCTCAAATGCACCAGGCTCTTCCCAGCTCTCGTCGATGGGTTCCTCGGGTGTGACCTTGACGGCCTTGGCTTTTTCGCCCGCCAGTTCCAGCAAGGCGCCCAACACGCTGGCGTAGCGGGTGTCGCGCTGCTGCAGCGCTGCAAAGATGGCGTTGAAGATATGCGCCATCTCATTCAGGAAAGCACGGGCTTCCTTGGGTGGCTGGGTCGATGTGTACTCCAGCACCACGGGCAGGTAATCCGGCATCTCGCCAGGCGCCAAAAACAAGCCGGCTTTCTCGAAGTTTTGCGCCAGGTCGATCATGGCCGGGCCCCGGTCGCGTGAGTCGCCATGCACATGCTCGAACAAGTGCAGCGAGGTGGCGCGGCCTCGGTCAAACAGTTCGACATAGGCTTCTTCAATGTCCAGTGCATCTTGCACGCCGGTGCGTGCTGACATCCAGTCAATCAAGTCCTCCAGCTCCTGTAGCCGGTCACTGGAGAGCGCGGCCTCAGTGCGCAAGGCATCGCGCAACTCAGGCAGATGTTTGCGCAGGGTGGGGTCCGGGTAGCTCAGCAAGCGGGCCAGCACGCGCAGCGTTTTGGTGGCCAGTTTGGGGGTGGTGTTGAGAAAGCTCATGGTTCAGACCTCCGCCTTGATGGGTATGGTGCGTTTCTTGTCGCTACCGAACAAACTGATTTCACCCGTGCCTTCAGAGCATCCGTTGCCGAACGTGAAGCCACAGCCGCCGCGCACGTTGAAGGTGTTCTCGGCGTATTCGCGATGCGTGGTGGGAATGACAAACCGGTCTTCGTAGTTGGCAATGGCCATCACGTGGTACATGTCTTCGACCTCATGCTGCGTCATCTGCACCTGATTCAGTACCGCCAGGTTGATCTTGCCGTCCACGTGCTTCTCACGCTGATAAGCCCGCATGGCCAGCATGCGCTCCAGGGCGCGCTCCACGGGCTGGGTGTCGCCGGCGGTCAGCAGGTTGGCCAGGTACTTGACCGGAATGCGCAATGATTTGACATCAGGTATCTCGCCGTTGAGGCCCATGTGGCCTGCATTGGCTGCCGCAGTGATGGGGCTCAGCGGCGGCACGTACCAGACCATGGGCAGCGTGCGGTACTCGGGATGCAGGGGCAGGGCTACTTTCCATTGCACGGCCATCTTGTACACCGGGCTCTTGCGGGCTGACTCCATCCACGCATCAGGAATGCCGTCAATCTTGGCCTGGGCAATGACTTTCGGGTCGTTGGGGTCCAGGAAGAGGTCCAGCTGTGCCTGGTACAGGTCGCGGTCATGCTCCACGCTGGCGGCTGCCTGGATGCGGTCTGCGTCATACAACAGCACGCCCAAATAACGGATGCGGCCCACGCAGGTCTCGGAGCACACCGTGGGCTGGCCGGCTTCAATGCGCGGGAAGCAGAAGGTGCATTTCTCGGCCTTGCCACTCTTCCAGTTGTAGTAAATCTTTTTGTACGGGCAGCCGCTGACGCACATGCGCCAGCCGCGGCACTTGTCCTGGTCAATCAGCACAATGCCGTCTTCTTCACGCTTGTAGATGGAGCCCGATGGGCAGCTGGCCACACATGCCGGGTTCAGACAGTGCTCGCACAGGCGCGGCAGGTACATCATGAAGGTGTTCTCGAACTCGCCATACATCTCTTTCTGGATGTCGTCAAAGTTCTTGTCCTTGCTGCGCTTGGAGAATTCACCGCCCAGCAACTCTTCCCAGTTCGGGCCCCACTCGATTTTCTCCATGCGCTTGCCGGTGATCAGGCTGCGCGCACGGGCGGTGGGGGTGGCTTTCATCTCGGGCGCCGACTGCAGGTGGTCGTAGTCAAAGGTGAAGGGCTCGTAGTAGTCGTCAATCTCGGGCATGTTCGGGTTGGCGAAAATGCGCATCAACAGCTTCCACTTGGCGCCCTGGCGTGGCTCAATCTTGCCGTTGGCCTTGCGAACCCAGCCCCCGTTCCATTTGTCCTGGTTCTCCCATTCCTTGGGGTAGCCAATGCCGGGCTTGGTCTCGACGTTGTTGAACCAGGCGTATTCCAGTCCAGGGCGGCTGGTCCACACGTTTTTGCAGGTCACCGAGCAGGTGTGGCAGCCAATGCATTTGTCCAGGTTCAGGACCATGCCGATTTGTGCACGTATCTTCATGCGGATTCTCCTTGCGCTTGTACGAGTGCAGCCTTCTCATCGGCCAGAGGCGTGTCCAGCCAGTCAATCTTGTTCATCTTGCGCACCACCACAAACTCATCGCGGTTGGTGCCGATGGTTCCGTAGTAGTTGAAGCCGTAGCTGAACTGGGCGTAGCCACCAATCATGTGGGTGGGCTTCAAGACAATGCGGGTGACCGAGTTGTGAATGCCGCCGCGCACACCGGTGATCTCGGAGCCGGGGGTGTTGATCATTTTTTCCTGGGCGTGGTACATCATCACCATGCCGTTGTTGACGCGCTGGCTCACCACCGCGCGGGCCGCAATGGCGCCGTTGATGTTGAACAGCTCAACCCAGTCGTTGTCCACAATGCCGGCGCGTGCCGCGTCATCTTCACTGAGCCAGATGATGGGGCCACCGCGGCTCAGGGTCAGCATCATCAGGTTGTCACTGTAGGTGGAGTGAATGCCCCACTTCTGGTGCGGTGTGATGAAGTTGAGCGCAATTTCCTTGTTGCCGTTGGGTTTGATACCGTGAATGCCGGCCGTGGTTTTCAGGTCCACGGGGGGGCGGTAGCTGGTGAGGCCTTCACCAAAAGCAATCATCCACGGGTGATCCATGTAGAACTGCTGGCGACCAGTCAGGGTGCGCCATGGGATCATCTCGTGCACGTTGGTGTAGCCGGCGTTGTACGACACGGTTTCACTCTCAATGCCGCTCCAGGTGGGCGAGCTGATGATCTTGCGCGGCTGCGCCTGAATGTCCCGAAAACGGATTTTTTCGTCTTCGCGGTGGATCGCCAGGTGGGTGTGGTCCAGGCCGGTTTGTGCGCCCAGCGCTTGCCAGGCCTTGACCGCCACGTGGCCATTGGTTTCGGGCGCCAGCTGCAAAATCACTTCGCAGGCGTCAATGTCGGTCTCGATTT
>JBIIVW010000251.1:0-4929 GCA_044339205.1 Rhodoferax sp.
TCGCGCTGGGCTTGGCGTGGGGTTTTGTGCTGACTACATGGCGAGAACCGACCCCGATGTGCTGCGGGTGCTGCCAGAGGTCTTGCGCATCCCGCCGCTACCGATGTGGCTGGCGGTGCACAGGGAGATTCGCACCAGCCAGCGCATTCGGATTGTGTTTGACTTTTTGGCCGAGGCTTTGCCCAGGGCTTTATAAGGATGAAAGGCGACGCCGGGCCAACAGCAGCCCCAGCCCGCGGTACAGCACGCGCAGCATCAGCAAGGTCAAAACCGCCTCGACCAGGGTTTGCAGAAAAGCCAGCAGACCGTTGCCTGCAAGAGCCCGGCGCTGAAACTTGGCCACCATGCTGTCGCGTGCAATTTCAATGCTGTCATAAAAGGTGGGGACCACCAGCAGAGTCAGCAGGGTCGAGGTCATCGTGCCGCCAATGATGGCCACCGCCAGCGGTTGGTAGAACTCGCCGCCTTCACCCAGGCCCAGGGCCACCGGCAGCATGCCGGCAATCAGGGCAAATGTGGTCATCAAAATCGGGCGCAGGCGCATGCGCCCGGCATGCATCAGCGCTTCTTCCCGGCCAAAACCCTCGGCCTCGCGCTTGCGGGCGGCGTCCAGCAATAAAATGGCGTTTTTGGCGACCAAGCCCATGAGCATGATGACGCCGATAAAGCTCATCAGGTTCAATGAGCCGCCGGTGACGAGCAGCGCCAGAACCACGCCAATCAGGGACAAGGGCAAGGAGAGCATCACCGCCAGCGGCGCCGTGAACGAGCCAAACTGGATCACCAATATCAGGTACATCAAACCAATGCCCGAGAGCAGTGCAATCAGCATCTCGGTGAACAACTCCTTCTGGTCTTGCCCGGCGCCCCCCAGGGCCAGGCCGTAGCCGGGTGGATAGTCGAAGGACTTGGCCAGCTTCAGGGCGTCTTCGGTGACTTCGCCGTTGGAGCGCCCTTGCGCGTTGGCAGACACGGTGATGTTGCGTTTGCCGTTGGCGTGCTCAATACCGGAGGGGCCTTTGCCCATGGTGATGGTGGCAATCTGCTCCAACGGGATCATCTGGTTGGTACCGGTCACAGCAATGGGGAGGCGTTCGATGTTTTCTTTGCTCACCCGGTCATCGGGGTGCAGGCGCACCGCCACATCACGGGTCTCGCCCGTGGGGTCTACCCAGTCGCCCACTTCAATGCCGGCAAACGCGACTCGCAGGGCTTGCGCTGCGTCATTGGCCGAAATACCCAGGGAGTTGGCCAGACCGCGGTTGAGTTCGATCTTCAGTTCCTTCTTGGGGTCTTGTTGGGACAGTCCCACATCAACCGCGCCTGGGACCAGGCGCAGTTGGTCCATGTAGGCGCTGGTGATTTCCAGGAGTTTGCGCGAATCCGGCCCGGTGAAGTCAATCTGGATGGGCTTGCGTGCGCCATTGTTCAGGTCGTCCATGACCACATATTCAGCGCCCACCAGCGTGCGCACCTTCTCCCGCAATTCAACGGCAATTGCCTTGGCGCTGCGTTGGCGGGTGTTGCGCTTGCCAATGTCGATGTAAATTCGTCCGCCATTGGCCGTGATATTGCTGTTGGTGTCTTTGGTCTCGGGGATGGTGCGGGCGAGTTCGGCAGCGCGCTCCATTTTCAGGCGCGAGTACTCAATGGATGACGATGCTGGCGTGCGCACCTCGATCATCAGGTTGCCCGAGTCTGCGGTGGGCAGAAAGCTGGTGCCGCCCCATTTCACTTGCAGCCCGATCGCCGCCACCAGGCTCAGCACGGCGATCGCGGTCATCCAGCGGCGGTGGTCCAGTGCCCAGGCAATGACGTGGCCGTAGCGGTCCGACTGGTGGTCAAACCAGGTGTTGAAGCGGGCTAGCACCGCGCCCAGGCCTTTTTTCGGGGCGTCATGGTGACCCTCCGGGTCGCCCCAGTAGGCTGACAACATGGGATCCAGGGTAAAAGAGATGCCCAGACTTACCAGCACCGAGCAGGTCACGGTCAGGGCAAACGGCCTGAACCACTCCCCCGAGACACCCGGCATGAACGCCACCGGGATGAAAACAGCGATGATGGAGAACGTGGTGGCGGCCACCGCCATACCAATCTCGGCCGTGCCTTCCAGCGAGGCCGTGCGCCGGTCGGAGCCGCGCTGCATGTGGCGCACGATGTTTTCGCGCACCACAATCGCGTCGTCAATCAGCACGCCAATCGCCAGCGAGAGCCCCAGCAGGGTCATGAAGTTGAGCGTGAAGCCGCACAGCCAAACGGCAATGAAGGCCGCAATGACCGAGGTGGGCAAGCTCAGCGCCGTGATGAAGGTCGAGCGCCAGGAGTTCAAAAAAGCGTACACGACAAAGATGGTCAGCACCGCGCCCAGAATCAGGGATTCGATCACGTTGTTGAGACTGCGCTGCGCATCCACGCCCCCGTCCCGGGTGATGTCAATCTGCGTGCCGGGATGGTCTTTGGCCAACCCGGTGTTGACGTCCTTGATCACGCCGCGCAGGGCCGCTGCCACGCTCACCGTGCTGGCGTCCCGTGAGCGGGTGACCTGAATCCCCACGTTGGGCTTCCCGCTGCGGATACTGATGCTGTCCACATCGGCAAAACCATCCTCAATGGTGGCCACCTGCCCCAGGCGCACCACCTGACCGCCAAAACGCTTGATCACGATATTTTGAAACTCGGCGGGTGACTCAATGCGACCCACCAGACGGATGCTTTCCTCATCCAGCTTGCCACGCACCTTGCCGACCGGGGCGTTGGTGTTTTGTGCCCGCAGCGCACTCACCACGTCACCCACCGATACATTGAACTCGCGCAGCTTTTCAGAGCGCAGCAGCACCGACAGTTCACGTTTGAGTGCGCCACTGATGTTGACCGCAGCCACACCGGCCACCCCTCGCAGCTTGTCGGCCAGCACGTCCTCGGCCAGCCGGGAAATTTCGGCGTGGCTTTGTGTGCTGGACGAGAGGGCCAGGTTCATGATGGGCTGCGCCGAGGGGTCGTAGCGGCGCACCACCGGCTCGCGCATCTCGGTCGGCAATTTGTAACGCACGCTGGAGATCACGTTGCGCACTTCATCGGTGGCCTCGATCATGTTTTTGTTGAATGAAAACAGGACGTCAAAGCGTGCGCTGCCTTCGGTCGAGTTGGAGTTCACCTCGGTCACGCCGGAGATGCTTTGCAAGGATTTTTCGATGCGGTTGACGATGTCGCGCTCCACCGTGTCGGGCGAGGCGCCCGGGTAGGCGATGGTGACAAACAGCCCGGGTACTTCAACATCCGGGTTTTGGTTGACACGCAGTTTGCTCATGGCCAGCAGGCCTACGGCCATCAGGGCGATGATGAGCACCACGGTGGCGGTGGGGCGTTTGATGCTGAAGTTGGACAGAAACATGGTTATGTTCCCTTGCCTGCCACAGTGCTGGAGGCTGTGCCCGGCGGGGGGGTGACGGCTACCCTGTTGATCAGCTGTCCTTCCTTGAAGCTGGGGCTGGGGTTGCGCAGCACGATGTCGCCCTCGCTGAGCCCACTGCGCACCTCATAGTCACCCGTGCGCGGGTCGCGCGCGCCCAGTGCCAATTCCACCTGGTTCAAGGCGTTGGCCCTGATGCGCCAGACCGACGACTTGTCGCCGGTTCGCAGCAACACTGATTCAGGCAGCGTGAGCGCTTGGGCGCTGGCTGATTCAATGGTCCCCTCGGCATACAAACCTGCGACTCGGGGTTGCGTGGCATCCACGAAGCTCACCAGCACTTCGACCTGGCGGGTCACCTCGTTGGCACTGGGGTCAACCCGGGTCACCTTGCCGCGAAACGCCTGCCCCGCGTACCCATTGATGCGAAAACTCACCGGCTGGCCCACGGCCACCACCCCGATCTTGTCTGCCGACACGCGACCTGCAAATCGCATGCTGGCGGGGTCGATGACCTTGAGCAACTCCTTGCCAATGGCGGCGGTGTCGCCAGCCGATACCTTGCGTTCGCTCACCACGCCATCAAAAGGCGCCCGCACCAAGGTGCGTTCCAGTTGCTGCCCGGCCAGCACGGCCCGGGCTTGCGAGGCTGATAGCTCGCTGGTCGCGCCATTGCGGCGCACTTCGGCATCATCAAGCGCCTGCAGTGACGTCATGCCGGAGGCGCGCAGGGTCTTGAGGCGTTGCAAGTTGCGCTCGGCCTGATCCAGCGACTGCGCTGCATTGCGAGCGTTGTCTTGCGCCGACTGCAGGTTGTCCCGGATGGCGGTGGGGTCCAGTCGTGCCAGCACATCGCCCCGCCGCACGGCATCGCCGTTGTCTTTGAGCACCTGCAGCACCACGGCCGAGATTTCGGCCCGCAAGTCAGCTTTGCGTTCGGGTTGGATCGACCCGGTCATGACGGGGCCAGACACCAGAGGTCGGGCCTGCACGGTGAGCACGTCTTCCGGGGTAATGAGCAGGGTGGGCGCTGGGGCGTTTGCCGCTTTTTTGGCCTTGTCATTTCCCGAAAATTTGTCGCAAGCACCCAAGGTGGTGGCCAGAGCGACAGCGATGAACAAGCGAGGCAGCATGAAGATCCCCCTGGATCGAAAAAAATGAATGGTTGAGCGCCGCGGCACGCGTGGCCGAGTTGAATGCGCCAGATCGTAGGGCAAGACGCGGTATTGTCCAGCAGAATTGCGACGAACTGCATCGTCGCAGGATGAACGGGCGAGGTCCATCACCGGGGCGTATGCTGAGGCCCACGCCCAACCCGCACCCGGAGTCAACCAAGAGTTCAATATGACCGATCGTTCCGTTTCGATACTGACCGCAGCCGATGAGTTGAACAAGCATTGTTATTGCCGCACCTTGAGCCGGGACCGCTTGCGTGAGGAGCTGGAGAACCACGCGGGCTTGCCCGGCCTGATGGACAGCATCACGCAAACCCGCCCCCATCTTTTTTCTTCCACGGTGGT